>JBDTVJ010000108.1:0-9475 GCA_040007275.1 Terracoccus sp. | reverse complement strand
CTGATCCCGGCGTTCATGGAGCCCCGCTCGGTCGTGGTCGACCCGACCGGTGAGCAGATGGTGGTCTGGTCGGCTACCCAGATCCCGCACATTCTGCGCTTCCTCATCGCCGCGACGATGGGCATCCCCGAGTCGAAGGTGCGGGTCATCGCCCCCGACGTCGGCGGCGGGTTCGGCGGCAAGCTGCAGACCACCCCCGAGGAGTTCGCAACCATCGCGATCGCCCGGCGTCTCGGCAAGCCGTGCAAGTACACCGAGACCCGATCGGAGTCGCTGCTGTCTGGCCACCACGGCCGCGACCAGTGGCAGAAGCTGACCCTGGCCGCCGAGAAAGACGGCACGGTCACCGGCCTCAAGGTCGACCTGCTGGCCAACATGGGGGCCTACGTCGCCATCGTCGGTGGTGGGGTGCCGGTGCTCGGCGCCTGGATGTTCAACTCCATCTACAAATTCCCGGCCTACCAGTTCAACTGCCAGACGGTGCTGACCAACCTGACGTGGGTCGACGCCTACCGGGGCGCAGGGCGACCTGAGGCCACCTTCGCCATCGAGCGGATGATGGATGAGTTCGCGGCCGTGTTGGGCCGCGACCCGCTCGAGGTGCGCGAGCAGAACTGGATCCGCCACGAGGAGTTCCCGTTCACCACAGTGGCCGGGATGACCTACGACTCGGGCAACTACGAGGCCGCGACGGCCAAGGCCAAAGCGCTGTTCGGTTACGACGAGCTGCGGGCCGAGCAGAAGCAGCGCCGTGAGAGCGGCGACCCGGTGCAGCTCGGCATCGGTGTCTCCACCTTCACGGAGATGTGCGGGCTCGCGCCGTCGCGCATCCTCGGCCAGCTCAACTACGGCGCCGGAGGATGGGAGCACGCCAGCATCCGGATGCTCGCGACCGGCAAGGTCGAGGTGCTCACCGGCTCGTCGGCCCACGGTCAGGGGCACGAGACGGCGTGGAGCCAGATCGTCGCCGACCGGCTCGGGGTCGCGTTCGAGGACGTCGAGGTGTTGCACGGCGACACCCAGATCTCGCACCGGGGCATGGACACCTACGGCTCGCGTTCGCTCGTCGTGGGCGGCGAGGCGGTCGTGCGGGCGGCCGACAAGGTCATCGAGAAGGCGAAGGTCTTCGCGGCGCACCTGCTCGAGGCCAGCGAGGACGACCTCGAGTTCAAGGCTGGGCGCTTCGAGGTCAAGGGCACCGACAAGGGTGTGACCATCGGCGAGGTCAGTCTGGCGGCGTTCGCGGGCCACAACCTGCCCGACGGCGCCGAACCGAGCATCGACGCCGATGCGACCTACGACCCGGTCAACTTCTCCTTCCCCCATGGCACGCACCTGTGCGCCATGGAGGTCGACACCGAGACCGGCGCCACGACGATGCGCAAGTACGCGTGCGTCGATGATGTGGGCACGATCGTCAACCCGCTCATCGTCGAGGGTCAGATCCACGGTGGTCTCGTGCAGGGCATCGCCCAGGCCCTGTGGGAGGGGGCCGAGTACGACGAGAACGGCACCCTGGTGACCGGCTCCTTCGTCGACTACACCCTGCCCACCTCGGCCGACACCATTAACTTCATCTCCGAGCACACGGTCTCGCCGTCAACGACGAACACGTTGGGCACCAAGGGAGTCGGTGAGGCGGGCACGATCGCTTCCACCCCTGCGGTGGTCAACGCCATCGTCGACGCCCTGCGCCAGTTCGGCGTCGACGACGTGCTCATGCCCTGTACTCCAGAGCGGGTGTGGAAGGCCATCCAGGCCGGTGGCGCCGTGCCCGGGGCGCCGGCTGAGGGTGAGCGGGAGGCCGCGCCGCACTTCGATGAGGGTGCTGCGAACCACGACGCTCCTGATGCGTCTGCCACGTCAGCGTCGACCCAAGGCGGTGCCCAGTGATTCCGGCCAGTTTCGACTACCTCGCGCCCACCTCGGTGGCCGACGCGATCGCGGCGCTCGAGGAGCACGGTGACGAGGCCAAGGTGCTGGCCGGGGGGCAGTCGCTGCTGCCCATCCTGCGCATGCGTCTGAACGCCCCGAGCATCGTCATCGACCTCGGCAAGATCGCCGAGCTGCAAGGCGTCTGCGAAGACGGCGACGAGCTCGTCATCGGCGCCATGACCACCTATACCGACGTGCTCGCTTCGGATGCCGTGTCGACCCACGCGGCGCTGCTGAGCAAGGCGATCGCCACCGTGGCCGACCCGCAGATCCGTCACCGCGGCACCATCGGTGGGGCACTCGTGCACGCCGACCCGGCTGGAGACGTCGGGGCTCCGGCCCTGGCTCTCGGGGCGAGGTACGTCATCGCAGGTAGTGGGGGCGTGACCCGAACGGTCGAGGCCGACGACTTCTTCGAAGACCTCTTCACCACGGCGGTCGGGGAGGGCGAGCTGCTCACCCAGATCAGGGTGCCGAAGCACACCGGCTGGGGAGCGCACTACGAGAAGTTCGTGCGGGTCAGCCACCAGTGGTCGATCGTCGGCATCGCCGCCACCGTTCGCAGTGAGGGCGGCACCATCGCCGAGGCGCGGGTCGGCCTGACCAACATGGGCTCGACCCCGTTGCGCGCGAGGGCAGTCGAGCAGGCCCTGGTCGGTCAGCCCGCTACCGACGAGGCGGTTCGGGCGGCAGTGGCCTCCGTGGCTGAGGGCACCAACCCGCCCTCAGACCTCAACGGCGACGCCGACTACCGTAAGCACCTGGCCTCGGTGTTGACTCGCCGGGCCGTGCTGGCGGCGGCAGGCGCGTGAGCTGCTGATGGATCTGACCCACTCCTTCACGGTGCCGACCTCGGTCGATGATGCCTGGGCCCTGTTCATGGATCTCGAGAAGGTCGGCAGCTGCTTTCCGGGCGCCACGGTGACCGAGGTACGCGAAGACGGGTTCTCGGGAACGGTCAAGGTCAAGCTCGGACCGATCGCCCTTGTCTACTCCGGCAGCGGATCGTTCGTCGAACGTGACGACGCCACCCACCGGGCGATCATCGAGGCCAAGGGAAAGGACAAGCGCGGTAACGGCACCGCGGGCGCCAACGTCACCATCTCTTTGTCACCCGACGGTGACGGCACGAGGGCCGATGTCGTCACTGACCTGGCAGTGACCGGCAAGCCGGCGCAGTTCGGCCGGGGCGTCATGCAGGACGTGTCCGACAAGCTGTTGCAGGCGTTCGTGGCCTGCGTCGAGAAGCAGCTCGGTGGAGCCGAGGAGCCCTCGACGACGACGCCGCCACCCGCTCCCGTCGGTGAGCCGGCATCCGAGAGTGCTGACGGGGCCGTGGCCCAGGTGGGCTTCGTCGAGACGGCATCCGACGCCCTGGCGGCCGACACGATCGCTTCCGGGGCTGCACCGAAACCGGCCAGGAGTGTCGATTTCGGCGGCCAGCAGGTGGGTGGGGGTGGGCGCCGGCCACAGCTGGTGACGCCCGCCGCCGACGACGACGCACTCGACCTCGGCTCAGCCGTACTACCCGTGCTGGTGCGTCGCTACGCCGGCTACGCGGCGGTGGCCACGATCGGTGCGCTCCTCGGTTGGCTCCTGGGCCGACGCCGCTGACCTGCTGACGTCCACGACGTACGAAAGTGGCCACTCGACCATCACCGGTCGAGTGGCCACTTTCGTACAGTCGCACCGCAATGGTTCCCCCGGCAGACGCCCCAGGCCGACTGGCGCCGAACCAGGATTGGCTTGTCACGTAGGGTCGAAGCCGTCGCCGTGAGCGGCATCCCGAGGAAAGGACCAGCATGGCTCGCATCGTCATCATCGGAGGCCACGGCAAGGTGGCGCTGTTGGCCGCGCCGTTGCTCACCCAGGCAGGGCACGAGGTGACCTCGGCCATCCGCAACCCGACGCAGGCCGAAGACCTGGTCGCCGTAGGCGCCCGGCCCCTCGTGCTCGACATCGAGACAGCCTCGCTCGGCGAGCTGACCGAGGCCCTGACCGGGCAGGATGTGGTCGTGTGGTCGGCCGGGGCCGGCGGTGGCAGCCCCGAGCGCACCTACGCCGTCGACCGCGACGCAGCGATCCGCACGATCGAAGCGGCGCTCGCCGCGAGGGTGAGCCGGTATGTCATGGTGTCGTACTTCGGGGCGGGCGCTGATCACGGTGTGCCCGAGGACAACGGCTTCTTCGCCTACGCCGAGGCCAAGTCGGCCGCTGACGCGCACCTGGCGGCATCCGGGCTCGACCACGTGATTGTGCGCCCGAGCGGCCTCACCGACGGCGCCGCCACCGGCACCATCGACTGGGGCGCAGGCATCGAGGCAACGACCGTCTCTCGCGGCAACGTCGCACAGGTCATTGCCGCGGTCGTCGACGCGGGCCTGACCCCCTCGGGGTCGTCACCCTCCACCGGCAGGGTGATCGAGTTCAACGACGGGGACCGCCCGGTCAGCGAGCTTCTCGCGGGTTGAGTCGGCGAGGGTCGTAGCTCAGCCGCGGCGAGGCCTGCGCGGGGACCGCCCAGGCCGCGCCACACCCTAGACGTCCACGGGCGGATGCCGCTGGGCCCGGGCGCGGCCACGCTGCACGAGGCGCGGCAGGAGCACACCGAAGAGCGCGACCGCTGCGACCCCGCCGGTGAGGGCCAGGGCGGTGTTGCCGAACCGGCCGGGCACCGCCACGAGCGCCCAACCCACCGGCACGAGGGCGAAGAGCACCACTTTCTCGCTTCGACTCCACAGCGGGGACATCGACGACACCAGGACGATCCCGACCCAGGTGAACAGCACCCACCGACCGGTCGCGATCGACGCCAGCGTGATGGCGAGGTCGACGATCGCGACGAGGGCGCCGGCACCCAGTGCAGCGACGACCACGGGCACCCAGCGCTCGGCGAGGGCGTCGCCGTTACCTGGGGCGATGGCCTGACGGGGGTGGCCCGCCTCCTTGCGGCCGGCATACACCGCGTCGGCGATCGAGCGGGGCGAGCCGAGTCGCACGATGGCAGCCTCGACCTGGCCGTCGGTCGGGTCGGCACCGAGCCCGGCGAGGCTGGCGGTGGTCTCGGTGCGGATGCCCTCCATCACCTCGAGCCGCTCAGCGGGCGCGAGCCCACGCAGCAGCGTGTCGACCTCGTCGAGGTGCGCGGTGATCAGCGGGTGAGGTGAGGGCGTGACGTCCATGCGTACCGTTCCGGAAGGGTGCGACGACTGCGCCGAACCAGGGTTCGCGCGACGCGAACCGTGAGAACGGGTTGCTCCCAGTATCGCCCCGACCCCCGGTGACCGGACCGCCAGGTTGGTCTGCGAGGCAGTGCGCGAGACTGGCGGCGTGACCTTCGAGCACCAGGTGTCCGTCGCTGAGCACCGAGCCGCCATCGGGGGGCTGGTCGGCGGCCCGGTGGCAGGCTGGGTGACGCTCGACCGCCATGCCCTCGGCCGGCGCCTCGCGGCCGACCTCGTGGCAGTCGACGACCTGCCTCGCTTCGACAACTCGGCCATGGACGGCTACGCGGTGCACCCCAGCAGCGATGAGCAGCGTGAGTTCGCTGTCGTCGGAGACGTACCGGCCGGCCTCGCCCCCTCCTTCGAGCTCGGGCGAGGCGAGGCGGCCCGGGTGATGACCGGGGCCCGGCTACCCGTCGGCACGTGCGCGGTCGTACCGGTCGAGCGCACCGACGCGAGCCCGACCGGCCCTGCCCCGAAGCACGTCGTGATCTCTGCGGGCGTCCACGCCGGACGGCACGTGCGCCGTCGCGGCGAGGACGTGTCGGCGGGCACGACCATCGCGACCACCGGGTCACTCATCACGCCTGCCCTCATTGCGTTGGGGCGCTCGGCAGGGTGTGCTCGGGCCCTGGTCTGTTCGGCCCTGCGGGTCGCGGTGGTGGCAACGGGAGCCGAGCTGGTCGACCCGAGCAGGGAGCCCGGCCTCGGTGCCATCCACGAGTCGAACAGCGACATGATCGCCGCGTTGGCTCTGTCGGCCGGTTGTGTCGCGGCCCGGGTGCTGACGTGCGACGACGAGCCGCAGCGGTTGCAGTCGGTGCTCGACGATCTCGCCGCCTCGGGCGCGGTCGACCTCGTCATCACCACGGGCGGGGTGAGCGCCGGCGCCTTCGAGGTGGTGCGACAGGTGTGCGAGCCGCTCCCGACGTTTCAGTTCCGGCACCTGGCCATGCAACCGGGAGGGCCGCAGGGGCTGGGCCGCTGGCGGGACCTGCCCGTGGTGTGCCTCCCCGGCACGCCGGGGGGCGCCTTCGTCGCGTTCCAGGTGCTGGTGCGGCCGGCGCTCGACGCGCGGCACGGTGCCCCTCCGGCCGTGGTCCGCACCGCCTCCTTCCACGGGGGGCCACGGTCGATGCGAGCCGGGCGGCTGCAGTTCCTGACCAGCGTGCTCCATGACGACGGCAGGGTGTCCCTGCCCCGTGGCCGGCACCTGGCGGCGCTCGCCGCCGCCAACGCCCTGGTCGAGGTTCCGTCAGAGGTGGAGGAGCTGGCCGAGGGCGATGTCGTGCGCGTGCACCCGCTCTGATCGCGGTGACCGTGCGGCTCTAGGCTGATGCCGTGAGCGCGACCCTCGTGGCGAGGAACCTCTCTGGAGGTCACGCCCACCGAACCCTCTTCGAGGGCCTCGATCTCACCGTGTCACCCGGTGACGTGGTGGGGGTCGTGGGTAGCAACGGCGCCGGCAAGACAACCCTGCTGCGACTGCTCGCCGGCGCCTCGGAGCCGCTGCAGGGGTCGGTGGTGACAGCGCCGAGCGACGCCTTCATCGGCTGGCTGCCGCAGGAGCACGAGCGGGTGCCCGACGAGACCGTCGGTGGCTACATCGCCCGCCGTACCGGGGCCTGCGCTGCGACGGTAGCCATGGAGGCGACGGCCGCCGGGCTGGGTGGCGGGCAACCGGGCGCCGACGAGGCCTACGCCGTAGCCCTCGACCACTGGCTCGCGAGTGGCGCCGCCGATCTCGACGACCGCATCCCAGCGGTGCTCGGCGAGCTCGACCTGCGCGTCGGGCGCGACGCTGCCATGACCTCCCTCTCGGGTGGGCAGGTCGCGCGCGCTGCCCTGGCCGCTCTGCTGCTCAGTCGGTTCGACCTCGTGCTGCTCGATGAACCGACCAACGACCTCGACCTCGCCGGCCTCGAGCGGCTCGAGTCCTTCGTCGGTGGGCTTCGCGCCGGGGTCGTGCTCGTGTCTCATGATCGCGAGTTCCTGTCGCGGTGCGTGACGCGCATCGTCGAGCTCGACCTGGCCCAGAACGCGGTGGCGGTGCACGACGGCGGCTATGAGTCCTACCTGGCCGAGCGTGAGGTCTCCCGACGCCACGTTCGAGAGGCCTACGAGCATTACGCCGGAACGCGAGCCGACCTCGAGAGCCGCGCTCGCACCCAACGCGAGTGGAGCAGCAAGGGGGTGCGCAACGCGATGCGCAAGAGCCCCGACAACGACAAGATCCGCCGGGCGGCCAGCATCGACTCGGCCGAGAAGCAGGCCCGCAAGGTGCGCCAGATGGAATCCCGGATCGCCCGGTTGGAGGAGGTCGACGAGCCCCGCAAGGAGTGGGTGCTGCAGTTCAGCATCGGCTCGGCGCCGCGGTCGAGCTCGGTCGTCGCCACGCTTCGCGAGGCCGCGGTGCAACTCGACGACTTCACCCTCGGCCCGGTGTCGCTGCAGGTCGAGGCCGGCGACCGCATCGGTATCACCGGGCCGAACGGGGCCGGCAAGACCACGCTGCTGCGGATGCTGCTGGGCCGCCTCGTGCCTGACTCGGGTTCGGCGAGCCTGGGCGCGAGCGTCGCGGTCGGCGAGATCGACCAGGCGCGGACCAGTCTGCGCGAGTCACTATCGCTCGGTGACGCCTTCGCCGAGGCCGTGCCCGACCTCGCGCCGGCCGAGCGTCGCACCCTGCTGGCCAAGTTCGGTCTGCGGGCCGACCAGGTCACGAGCCTCGTCGGGCGGCTGTCGCCCGGCGAAAGGACCCGAGCGGCCATGGCGTTGCTGCAGGCGCGGGGGGTCAACCTGCTCGTGCTCGACGAGCCGACCAACCACCTCGACCTGCCCGCCATCGAGCAGCTCGAGCAGGCACTGGCGTCCTACGACGGAGCGCTGCTGCTCGTCTCCCATGACCGACGACTGCTCGAGAACGTGGGCCTCGACCGGCGCTGGCACGTCGAGCACGGCCACGCCACCCAGCGCTGACCCCACCCCAGCCGACTGAACGCAGCGTTCGTTCTCGAACACTGCGTTACAACACGGGGTTCGAGAACGAACGCTGCGTTCACATCGTCGGTAGGTGGGTGGGTGGCGGGGGTTTCAGCCGATGAGGCTCTCCGGTTCAGCCACCCACGTCCCCAGCGGGGGGTTCCACTCGCGAACGACCCGGCGCAGCACGAAACCGGCCACCCAGTACGGGTCGTGGTCGAAGGTGGCCGCGACCTCGGCCACCGAGTCGCCACTGACCACGATCAGCGCCCCGTTGGCCGGCATTCCGTGAAGGGGCCGGCCGGGTTCGCCCTGTTTGCCCTGTTCGGCGTGGGTCGCCTCGTCGCGACCGGGCTGGTACATGCCGGCTACCAGCAGTCCGGGCAGCGACGAGAGCCACTCACGGTGCTCAGGCCGGATCTTGAGCATCTCGCTGGCGTCGTCGGGGTAGTCGTAGTGGATCGCGAACACAGCCATGGTTTCCTCCGGTCGAGTCGGGTTCGAGCTGGGCGGTTCGGGCGGGATCGCGTTCGTCAGGTGGTGACCCGGTGGTGGGCGGCATACACGTTCATCTGCCGCTCACGCACGAAGCCGACGAGGGTGAGGCCGGCATCCTCGGCGCTGTCGACGGCGAGCGATGACGGGGCAGAAACCGCTGCCAGACAGGGAATCCCCGCCATGCTGGCCTTTTGAACGAGTTCGAAGGAAGCTCGACTCGAGACCATCAGAGCGCAGCCCCGGCCGGGAAGCCGACCGTTCATCAGCGCCCAGCCGACCACTTTGTCAACGGCGTTGTGACGGCCGACATCCTCTCGCACCACGAGCAGCTCTCCGTCTGCGGTGAAGAGCCCGGCCGCGTGCAGGCCACCGGTCTGCTCGAACGTGCGCTGTTCGGCCCGCAGGGCGGCCGGCATCTCGGCGATGACCTTTGCGGCGAACTCAGTGCCGTCTGAGCGCACGTCGTACCGGGTCTGAGCCCGGAGCTGTTCGATGCTGGCCTTGCCGCAGACGCCGCACGACGACGAGGTGAAGAACGAGCGGGTGGCGCCAGACCCCGGGGCGGCCACGCCCTCCGCGAGCGTCACGTCGATGACGTTGTACGTGTTCTCGTCGAACCCCGTGTCGCCGGCGGTCACCGCGCCGGAACAGTAGCGCGCCATCTCCACGTCGTCGAGGGAGTGGATCAACCCCTCGCTGAGCAGGAAGCCGTGAACCATCTCGATGTCATGACCCGGCGTTCGCATCGTGACGGTGAGAGGAACGCCGCCGACCCTCAGCTCGAGAGGTTCCTCGACCGAGAGCGTGTCGGCCAGGGTGCTGACGCGGGGCGTCAC
>JBDTVJ010000107.1:0-9530 GCA_040007275.1 Terracoccus sp. | reverse complement strand
ACGACGTGCTCGCCGGGCTGACTGGCGTCGTCACCGTGCGCCTGGCCGAGCCGCAATTCGAGGGCCAGACCAAGGAGGTGCTCGGCACCAACGCCGTTCGCGCCATCGTCGCCAAGGTCGTCGAAGAGCAGCTCACCGCGCGGCTGACCTCGACCAAGCGTGGCGAGAAGTCACAGTCGGCGCTGTTGCTCGAGAAGGTCGTCTCCGAGATGAAGTCGCGTATCAGCGCGCGGCTGCACAAGGAGACCCAGCGACGCAAGAACGCCCTCGAGAGCTCGACCTTGCCCACCAAGCTGCGTGACTGTCGTACCAGCGACGTCGAGCGCTCCGAGCTGTTCATCGTCGAGGGCGACTCGGCGATGGGCACCGCCAAGGAGGCGCGCAGCTCGGAGTTCCAGGCCTTGCTGCCCATCCGCGGCAAGATCCTCAACGTTCAGAAGGCCTCCGTCTCCGACATGCTGAAGAACGCAGAGTGCGCCTCCATCATCCAGGTCATCGGCGCCGGTTCCGGGCGCAGCTTCGAGCTCGAGGCGGCGCGCTACGGCAAGGTCATCATCATGACCGACGCCGACGTCGACGGCGCTCACATCCGCACCCTGCTGCTCACGCTCTTCTTCCGCTACATGCGCCCCCTGGTCGAGGCCGGGCGGGTCTACGCGGCGATGCCGCCCTTGCACCGGCTCGAGGTGATCAACGCCGGGTCGAAGAAGAACGAGCTGATCTACACCTTCAACGAGCCGGAGATGCGCCGCACCCTGGCGCGGCTGGAGAAGAGCGGCAAGAAGATCAAGCAACCGATGCAGCGCTACAAGGGCCTCGGCGAGATGGATGCTGACCAGCTGGCCGACACCACGATGGACCCCCGCCACCGCACCCTGAGACAGGTCACGATGCGCGACCTCGAGGCGGCCGAGCGCGTCTTCGAGCTGCTCATGGGCAACGAGGTCGCTCCCCGCAAGGACTTCATCATCGGCTCGGCGAACGACATCGACCGCGAGCGCATCGACGCCTGAGCGCGGCTGCACGTTTACGATGTGAATCCGTACCACGGTCGACGCTCATACCGTCATGGCCCACGTGCGGGCGATGAGGTGACTCGCCGAGAAGGGGCCACATGGTTCAGGGCAACGAGGGTGGGGCAGAGGGTGACGCCGCGACCCGAGAGATGTACGCGGTCGAGATCCCCGAGGAGCCGATCGTCGCTGACCTGGCCGCCGACCCCGACCACGTCCGGCCCGACATCCTCGAGAGCCACGACCCCGATGTGGCCGTCGACACGCTCAACACCCCCGAACACCAGACGGTGCCCGACGGGGCCGGCTACCTGGCCGCCGACGAGCTCGACTGGGCCCGCACGACGGTGGCGGCCATCTCCGGCGCCTTCACGGCCAAGGTGGTCGGACAGACGCGGCTGCACGAGACGCTGCTCATCGCGCTGCTGACCGGCGGACACGTGCTGCTCGAGAGCGTGCCGGGGTTGGCCAAGACCACTGCGGCCCACACGGTGGCCCAAGCGGTGGGTGGCAGCTTCCACCGCATCCAGTGCACCCCCGACCTGCTGCCGAGCGACATCGTCGGCACCCAGGTCTACAACCAGCACGCGGGCAGCTTCGAGACTCAGCTCGGGCCGGTGCACGCCAACTTCGTGCTGCTCGACGAGATCAACCGCAGCAGCGCCAAGACGCAGTCAGCGATGCTGGAGGCCATGCAGGAACGTCAGACCTCGATCGGTGACCACAGCTACCCGCTCCCCGTCCCCTTCCTGGTGCTGGCCACCCAGAACCCCATCGAGCAGGAGGGCACCTACCCGCTGCCCGAGGCGCAGATGGACCGCTTCATGCTCAAGGACGTGCTCGACTACCCCTCTCCCGCCGAGGAGGCCGAGGTGCTGCGCCGCATCGACGCCGGCATCTTCTCGGCCGCCCCGGAGGCGGTCGTATCGGTCGAGGACATCAACCGTCTGCAGGCTCTCGTGGGCCGCGTCTACATCGACCCCGCCATCGTCAACTACATCGTGGGCATCAGCTACGTCACCCGGCATCCTCGCGACTACATCGAGCCCCGCCTGGCAAACTACGTCGACTTCGGGGCCAGCCCCCGCGCCAGCATCGCCTTCACCAGCGCAGCCCGCGCTCGTGCGCTCATCGACGGGCGAAACCACGTGGTGCCCGACGACGTCAAGGCGCTCACGCACCGGGTGCTGCGCCACCGGGTCACGCTCGGCTTCGAGGCCGCCGCTGACGAGGTGGCCGTCGAGAGCATCATCGACGCGATGGTGAACGGGATCCGAACCCCCTGACGGGGTTCCCAACCGCTCATGGCGTCACGAACCGACCCTCCTCCCGTGCCACCCGGGCCGGGAGCCGCGCCACCGCCAGGCGGCTCGCCCACCCGGTCACCGACGACGTTGCTGACCCGGGTGAAAAGCAAGCTGTTCGTCCACGCTCGACGGCGCTCCCGCGGTCTGCTCGAGGGTGAGTACGCCTCGGTCTTCCACGGCCGCAGCCTCGACTACGACGACCTGCGCGACTACGTCATCGGCGATGAAGTCCGCGACATCGACTGGAAGGCGACGGCGCGACACACCAGACCGCTCGTCAAGCGCTACGTCGCCCACCGCAAGGCGAACCTCATGCTCGTGGTCGACACCGGGCGGGGGATGGCGGCCACGACCCGCAGCGGCGAGCCGAAGAAGGAGGTCGCCATCGCGGCCGCGGGCCTGGTCGGTTGGCTGGCGCAGCGCCACGGCGACCTCGTCGGGATGGTGCGCGGCACCGCCTCCGCGACCACCGCGCACGACCTGCGCGGCACCGAGGCGCACCTCGAGCTGCTCCTGCGCGCCATCGACTCCGCCACGACCTTGGACAGCGAGCAGAGCAACCTGGCCAGTCAGCTGCGCTGGATCATCCGCAACGTCAGGCGCCGTCTCTTCCTGCTCGTGCTCGCCGACGACCGCGACCTCGACCCCGCGACCGAGGAGCTGCTGCGTCGTCTGCACGTGCAGCACGAGATCCTCTGGATCACCGTCGAGGATGCCGACCCCACCTCGATCGAGGCCAGCCGCACCGCGTACGACGTGTCTGACACCCACACCCTGCCGACTCTCGTTCGTCTCGACCCCCGGGTCCGCGCTGCCTACGTCGCCGAGGTGGCCCACCGGGTCAGACACACCACTGCTCTGCTGGACCGTCGTGGCATCAACCACGCCCGCATCGGGTCGAGCGACGAGGTGGTCGGAGCCGTCTTCGCCCTGCTGGAGAGGCAGCGTCGTGCGCGCCGTTGACCGTCCGCCACCGGGCTTCTACCCTCCCGACCCGTATGCCGCGACCTGGCTGTGGGTCGGCATCGCGGGGTTCGTCGCCATCGCGCTCTGGTACGTCTGGGTCTGGTGGTCGACCCGCGATAAGCCGGTGGTCGTGCTGCCGCGCCTCACGCCCGACCGCCTGATCCGCTTGCGCGCCGACTACACGCGCCAGATCGAGGTCGTCGTCGCGAGGGTCGAAGCAGGCGAGATCACGCCGCGGAGGGGTCATCAGCAGCTGAGCGTGCTGGTGCGCCACTTCGTGCAGGAGGTCTCCGGCATCCGGGCACCGACGATGACCCTGACCGACCTGCACGCGTCCGGCGGGCGGCTCACCCCGGTGTCGGAGGTCGTCGCGCAGCTGTATCCCGGCGAGTTCGCGCCGGCGGTGGGGACGACGCTGCACGGCGCGGCCGCCCAGGCCACGACGGTGGTGGCCCGATGGACCTGAGATCGCCCGGCACGCTCGTCGTGGCCACCGTCGTTGCCCTCATCGGCGGCTACCTCGTCTATCGCCGGCTCTCTCGCAGCGCTCGCCGGTCGGGTGCGGCCGTGGCCAACTCGCAGGCCCTGACCCGGTTGCCCGCCTATCAGCACGCCCTGCGTGCGCACCGGATCCGCCTGGTGGTGCTGGCCGTCAGCGCCTGCCTGCTCGGCGGCGCGGCCATCGTCGGCGCGGCCCGGCCGCTCGACACCACCATCGACAAGGCGCAGAGCCGCAGCCGCGACATCATGCTCTGTCTCGACATCTCGGGCTCGATGGCCACCTTCGACGCGCGGCTGGTCAAGACCTTCAAGACGCTCGTGACCAAGTTCGAGGGGGAGCGCATCGGCATGGTCATCTTCAACTCGTCGGCGGCCACCGTCTTCCCCCTCACCGACGACTACGACTACATCAACGGCGAGCTCGACTCCGCGGAGCAGGCCCTGAACGGAGACTCCGACTACGAGTCGTTCTTCGCGGGCACCTTCAACGGACGCGGTACCTCACTGATCGGTGACGGCCTGGCCACGTGCGCGGGCAGCTTCGACCGCATCGACACCCAACGGGCCCGCTCGATCGTGTTCGCCACCGACAACCACCTGGCCGGGCGACCCCTCATCGACCTCGACGAGGCCGGCGAGCTGGCCACCTCGAAGGGCGTGCGCGTCTACGGACTGAACCCCGAGCAGGACGGAACCGACCGCGCGGCCATCGCCATGCGCACGGTCGTCACCTCGACGGGCGGACAGTACTTCGCCCTGAGCGACGAGAGCGCCGTCACCACGATCGTGGATGCCGTGCAGGCCCAGGAAGCGAGCATCATCGAGTCGGCCGCACGTGCGCTCTACACCGATGCCCCCACCGTTCCCATCGCGCTGGCCGGTCTCGGCCTGGTCGGGGTCATCGGCGCGACGCGAAGGTGGTCGTCGTGACCTTCGTCCCGGTCGTCGCCTGGCCCGTCCTCGTCGTGCTCGTGCTCGCCGGCCTCGTCGCCGTCTGGTGGAACCCGTCGTCGAGCACGGTGGGCGGGGAGTCGCGACCGACGCACTGGCGCCTCACGGCGGCGGTCGTGCTGCTCGGCGTGGCTGCGCTGCGCCCTGGCTTGCCGGGCGACGAGGTGGACACCAGCGCCGCCAACCTCAACGTCTACTTCGTCGTCGACACCACGAGCAGCATCATCGCCGAGGACTGGGGTGAGGAGCAGCCCCGGGTGGCCGGCGTACGGCGCGACATCGACGCGATCGCCGCTGCCCTGCCGGGTGCCCGCTACTCGGTGGTCACCTTCGACCAGTCGACCCGGGTGCGCCTGCCGCTCACCACCGACACCACGGCCCTGGCGTCGGTGACCGAGACCCTGCTGCCCGAGCCGACCGAGTACTCCCGTGGGTCGTCGGTGACCGAGGCCAACGACCGGCTGCGGACGCTGCTCGAGCAGGCCAACCAACGCACACCCGATCGTGGCCGGGTCGTCTACTACCTCGGCGACGGCGAGCAGACGGCCCAGGGCCAGCCGTCGCCCTTCACCATCCCGGCCGGTCTGGTGAACGGCGGCGCGGTGCTGGGCTACGGCACCACCGAGGGCGGACGGATGAAGGCGACCCGGGCGCGGTTCGAGTCGTCGGGGGAGTACATCCAGGACCCCGCGACCGGCGAGGATGCCCGCTCGGTGGTCAATGAAGCCACCTTGCGCACCATCGCCGACCAGCTCGGGGTCGGCTATCTGCACCGCGAGTCCGGTGCCGACATCGGCCCGGCCGTCGACGGCATCGACCTGGCTCGCTACGGCAGCAGCCCCGACATCGAAGCCCGCAAGGTGGCTTCGCGGCACGAGCTCTACTGGCCGCTGCTGCTCGGTGTGGCCGCCGTCGCTGTCTGGGAGACCGGGGCCGGGCTCGCCGCCCTCGCCCAGATTCGTCGCCGCAAGGAGGCAGCGTCGTGAGCATCACGGTCACGCCTCCTCAGGCGAACCCGTCCGATGGTCCCGGTCCGGGCGAGGCGACAGCCGCCCACCAGGCTGCCCCGCCGCCCGGCATCCGCCCATCTCGGTTCTGGCGACCAGCTCGCAGCCGTCATCCGTTGCCAGCCCGTCTGCGGGCCCGACGTCGGCGGCTGCTGCTCGCCTCCCTGCCGTTCGTCGTGCTGCTGGCGTTCGTCGCGACCCGGCTGGTCACGCTGAACCTCGTGCACAACCAGACTCTGGGCGCATATCAGGCGGGCGACGCCGCGGCCACCCAAACCTGGGGAGAGCGGCAGGGGTGGGTCAACATCGTCGAACAGTTCCGCTCACCGTTCGCCGTGGGCGACGCCCACGCTCTGGCCGGCCGGTTCGAGGCGGCCCGTCCGTGGTTCGAGCGGGCGTTCGAGCAGGTGCCCAAGGGCGGCATCGACGACTGCAGGGTGCGGGTCAACCTTGGCCTGACCTACGAGGCTCTGGGCGACGCCGCCCAGGCCAGCGAGCGCACCGCCGAGTGGAAGCAGTTCTACGACAAAGGCATCAAGATCACGCAGGAGCGGCCGAAGCTCTGCGACGCGCCAGAGGGCGGTCAGACCGGCCAGCAGCTGCAGCAGGCGGAGCAGCGGATGGAGCGGAAGAACCAGGAGGACCAACCGCAGCCCGCCGACCCCCCGGCCGCCGACCCGGCGCAGCCGCCCGACCCGCAACCGACCCCTGACCCCGGCAACACGCCGAGCGAGGAGAAGCAGGACCTGCTGAAGCAGCAGCAGCAGCGCAACACGACGGAGCGCAACCAGCAGCAGGACAACAACGACCGCACCCTTCCCGACGGCGCTGACGGCAGCGGGGTCGCCAAGCCCTGGTGAGCTTGCTCCGCCCGAGACCAAGATCGCTCCGCCGGAGGTCAGGGGTCCGCACGTCAGGGCGCGGTGACCATCCGGGCCCGGTGCTCGATGACGGGAAAGGCCGCCTTGCCGCAGGAGCCGGGCCGCACCGGACCGCTGGTGACCCGCTCGACATTGACCACCCAGTGCCGACCGTCGGAGTGGGTGACCTCGACGTCGGAACCGCGCTCGCGGGGCAGGGGGGCGGACGCCGACAAGGCGTCGAAACGGGTCTCACCCAGGTCGGCGCGAACGAACGCCTCGGCGCACTGGGCTGCCGGCGGCACGCCTGAACGGCCGCGGTCGTGCAAGGGCCCGAGGAGCGCGGCGGGGGTGTTCCCGGTCAGGCTGGCATCGAGCACCCACCGTGTCGACTCCTCGTCAATGCGCGCGTAGTTCTGCCCCCACGGCAACAGCACCGCGGTCGGTGCGAAGCGGTGACCGCCGGTGTGCGAGACCTCCCACACCCGGGTGGGGGCCTCGCGGTGGGCCGCGGCAGCGACCGGGCGCCCGCGCACGGCGCAACACACGTCGCGCCGGCCGTTGGTGCACACGAGCAACGCCGGCTCAGCAGGCTTGGCACCGGGCAGCGACACGCCGACGCGCTCACGGTGGCCCAGGGCCAGGGCCTCCCAGTCGAGCGCGAGCAGCTCGCTCGGGTTGGTGACCATCCCGGCGAGCAGCCAGGCGTCACGGGGGTGCTCGCCGGCGAAGGCGACGAGCGCGTGACGGGGAAGATGATCGGCAGGGTGGCCGCCGGGGCGACGGACGAGCATGAAACGGCCACCCGCCCTGGTGCAGCGCGACTCGAGCTCGGCTCCCAGCGTGGGATCGAGGCGCGACTGTCGGGCGGCCTGGGTTCCCCAGGGGCCACCCTGCTCGATGAGCACGAAGAACCGGGCGGGAGCCGCTGTGCCGTAGGCGCTCGTGCCGTCGACGTCGGAGAGCACCGAACAGGATGTGTCTGCCGGCTGGCCGTGACCAGCGGTGGACGGGTGCGCGTCGAACCAGGGCGGTGCGGCATCCGGGCCCGTCGCCTCGGTCGCTTCCTTGGGGTCGACCGGCGCGGTTCCCGCCCCCGGGTCACTCGCCCGGCTCACTGCGGCGACTCGGACGTGGGCGGCCCTGGTGGTGACGATGCCGGGGCACCGACGACGTGCGCGATCACCGGGGTGAAGGGCAGGCCTGAGCCGTCACGGCGTCCGTTCGCCTCGGGCAGGTCGATGGCGACCCCGTCCGCGGCCGCGGCCCGCACCGGGGAGTTGCCCGCGAACGCGACCACGAGCTGGTCTTCCCCCCTGAGGAAGCGGTGGCATCGCACGCCGCCGGTGGCTCGGCCCTTGGACGGGTACTCGGCGTACGGGGTGACTTTGAGCGAGCCACCTTCGGTGCCCGGCAGGGCGGCCGAGGATCCGGCCGAGGTGACCACGACGCCGTCTCGGGAGGCGTTCACTGAGCCGAACCAGACGACCGCGGCGCCGGGGGAGAGCTTGATGCCGGCCATCCCACCTGCGCTGCGGCCCTGCGGACGGACTGCCGCGGCAGAGAACCGGAGCAGCTGGGCGTCGCTGGTGATGAACACGAGGTCGAGACCATCGCCGTCGGCGACGGCAGCCCCCACCACGCGGTCGCCGGGGCGCAGCCCGATGACCTCCCACTCGCCGCCCTTCGGCGCGTCGGGGGTCACCCGCTTGACGACCCCGGATGCCGTGCCGAGCGCGATGACGGGAGCCTGCTCGCCGACCGCGAGGATCGTCACCGGCTCCTCACCCTTGGTCAGGTCGACGTAGGCCGCCAGCGGGGCGCCGCCGGAGAGGCTCGGAGCCCCGTTGGTGGGCGGCAGGGTAGGCAGGTCAAGGGCCGAGAGGCGCACCATGCGCCCGGCGCTGGTGACCAGCCCGAAGTCGCCCCGGGCGGTGGTCGGCACGGCGCCGACGAGCGCGTCGTGCTTCGAGCGGGCACCCTCCGTGGGAACGGGGTCGGCGCCGACGGTGCGGGCGAGCAGACCGGTCGAGCTGAGCAACACCCAGCACGGGTCGTCGGCCACCTCGAGGGGGGCGGCCGTGGCCGACTTCGCCGTCGCCCCCGACCCCTCGAGCAGCACCGTGCGCCGCGGCGTGCCGTGCTTCTTCGCCACGTCGGCGAGCTCGCTCGAGACCAGTCTCGAGAGCAGCCTCTCGCTGCCCAGCAGGGCCCGGAGCTCCTCGATGGCCCGCTCGAGCTCGGACTTCTCGGTCTCGAGCTCGATGAGGGAGAACTTGGTGAGGCGGCGCAGCTGCAGCTCGAGGATGTAGTTCGCCTGCAGCTCGGTCAGGTCGAAGACGTCCATGAGGCGCTCACGGGCGATCGCGGTGTCGTCGGAGCCGCGAATGACCTGGATGACCTCGTCGATGTCGACGATCGCGACGAGCAGCCCCTCGACAAGGTGCAACCGCTCCTCACGGCGCCGAAGCCGGTCGGCCGTGCGGCGACGCACGACATCGGTGCGGAAGTCGACGTAGACCTTGAGCAGTTCTTTAAGGCCCATGGTGCGAGGCTGCCCGTCGACGAGCGCCACGTTGTTGATGCCGAAGTTCTCCTCCATCGGCGTCTGCCGGTAGAGCTGCTCAAGCACGGCGTCGGGGTTGAACCCGTTCTTGATCTCGATGACCAGACGCAGCCCGTGCTGGCGGTCGGAGAGGTCCTTGAGGTCGCTGATGCCCTGCAGCTTCTTGGCCTGCACGAGGTCGCGGATCTTCTCGATGACCTTCTCGGGCCCGACGAGGTAGGGCAGCTCGGTGACGACGATACCCTTGCGGCGTGGGGTGATCGACTCGATGCGGGTGGTGGCGCGGGTGCGGAAGCTGCCCCGGCCGGTGAGGTAGGCGTCGCGGATGCCCTCCAGGCCGACGATGCGCCCGCCGCACG
>JBDTVJ010000106.1:0-9632 GCA_040007275.1 Terracoccus sp. | reverse complement strand
CGTGGTCGAAGCTGGATCGGGAGTCAGACCCCGGGACCGGCCTACTTCGCTCAGCATCTTCACGCTGTGGCGGTGGCGTCCGTTCCTCCCTTTCGGGCTGACGAAGAGAACAGTAACCCGACTTTCGCAGCAAACACAAATCCATCAGGTGACCTGTCCGCACATCGGCGGGATTCGCTGCCAGACAGAGGAATCCGTCGTCGCGGGACGATTTTTCGCGACTTCCCGGGCTCAGGCCCGACGGGCGGCGGCGAGGTTGCGGCGTCCGCGCTTGAGCACGGCCACGGTCCCACCTAAGAAGTCCTCCTCAGCGAGCACCTGGTCGGAGTCCCCCACCCGCACGTTGTTGACCGAGGCCCCGCCGTCGGCGATGGCCCGTCGCGCCGCGTTGCGGGAGTCGACAAGGCCGACCGCGACCAGGGCCTCGACCACCGAGGTCCCCACGGAGATCTCAGCCCCCGGAAGCTCGGCGGTGGCATCGGTGAGGGTGGTGGCGTCGAGCGTGGCCAGGTCACCCTTGCCGAAGAGCGCTTCTGAGGCAGCCTGCACGGCAGCCATGGCCGCTGGGCCGTGAACCAGGGTCGTGACGTCCGACGCCAGGGCGCGTTGGGCCGTGCGGCGGAACGGTTCCTCCGCCACCTGGCGCTCCAGCACGTCGATCTGCTCTCGGGACCGGTCCGTGAACACCTTGAGCAACGTGACCACGGATGCGTCCTCGACCCCCAACCAGTACTGGAAGAAGGCGTACGGGCTGGTCATGTCGGGGCTCAGCCAGACCGCGTTACCTTCCGACTTGCCGAACTTCCTCCCTGCGGCGTCGGTCAGCAGCGGTGTCGTGAAGCAGTGCACCGCGGCCCCCTCTACCCGGTGCACCAGGTCGACGCCTGCCGTGAGGTTGCCCCACTGGTCGGCCCCTCCCGTCTGCAGCGTGCAGCCGCGCTCGCGGTAGAGCTGCAGGAAGTCGAGCGCCTGGAGGATCTGGTAGCTGAACTCGGTGTAGGAGATCCCCTCCTGACTCTCGAGCCGGGCTGCCACGGCATCCTTGCGGACCATCTGGTTGACCCGGAAGTGCTTACCGATGTCACGCAGGAAGTCCAGAGCCGAGATCGGAGCCGTCCACTCGAGGTTGTTGACGAGCACGGCCGCGTTCTGACCCTCGAAGTCAAGGAACGGCTGCACCTGCACCTGGATGCGAGCAACCCAGTCGGCGGTGGTCTCCTTCGTCTTCAGCACCCGTTCCGACGTCGGTCGCGGATCTCCGATGAGGCCCGTCGAGCCACCGACGAGGCAGATCACCCGGTGGCCGGCCCGTTGGAAGAGTCGCAGCACGACGAGCTGCACAAGGTTGCCGAAGTGCAGTGACGGCGCCGTCGGGTCGAAGCCGCAGTAGAGGGTGACCCGTCCGTCCGCGAGTGCCTCACGCAGCGCCGTCTCGTCGGTGGACTGCGCCACCAGGCCGCGCCACTGCAGCTCGTCGAAGATGTCGGTCACGGGTATCGGTGTCCTCTCGTAGGGGGCCTGCGTTGCGCACAACGCCGTGCCTGTCGGCTGTCAGCCGGCGGTCTGCCGGCTGTCGGCCCGCTGCCGGCATGGTCCTCGCCTCAGATTGCCCTACCGGCGGCCTCGGCAACGAATGACTTCACGCCGGTCCCGGATGCCGGGCGCTCCCGGCCTCGGTAGGTCGCGGGGCTGCGCGGGTGGTCGCGGGGCGGTGTGGCGCCGCCCGATAGGCCGACACGCTCGGCTCATCCGCCAACCAGAACCGCCACGGGTAGTGGGTGCCGTCGCCGCCGGGCCCCCGCACCCCCACCCGGGGGCCGGTGCGCACGGCATCCGACGCGACCGGACGTGGCGGGTTCGCGACCACGAGGTCGGCCGGGTGCCCGACCGAGGGGCGGCAGAAGTCGAGCCCCGAGTGCGCCCCGGTCAGCGCCATGGCCTGCGCGAGCCGACCCGGGCCCCGGCACCAGTCTCGTTCACGCGCGCGCCCCCGGCGCCGTCGTACGTCCGCTTCGCCGGCGAGCACCTCTCCGGCTCGAAGGAGCACCACATCGGGCTCCCCCACCCGGCCGGTGACGATGCACGCCATCCAGTGGTGTCCGTAGGTGAAGTACACGAACAGGTGGCCGGCCGCCCCGAACACCGGCGCGTTGTGTCGCGTCTCGCGGCTCAACACCCGCGCGGCGGGGTCACGCCCCCCGGCGTAGGCCTCGGTCTCGGTGATCCGCAACGACACCCCAGCGTGCGTGAGCTCGCAGCCGAGCAGCTCGCGGGCGACGTCGAGAACCGGGCGGGCGAAGAACGCACGGGCCATCGGGGCTGGCCGGTTCGGCTGGGCCGGCGCGGTCACGAGCGCCGCCTGCGCACGGCCCCGGGACGGTAGACCGACACGCTGGGTTCGCCCTCGAGCCAGAACCGCCACGGGTAGGTGGCCCCGTCCCCACCCGGGCCACTCACCCCGACGCGCGGTCCGGTGCGCACGTCGTGCGGGTCGACCGGATGCCGGGGGGCCGTCACGGTGAGGTCGATCGGTTCCCCGACCGCGGGCCGGCAGAAGTCGCGACCCGTGTGCTCTCGGCCGAGCGCGAGCGCCTGAGCCAGCCGGCCGGGCCCGCGACCCCAGTCCCGTTCGCGGGCCGTACCCCTGCGGGAGCGCACGAGATCGTGGCCGGCGACCACGTCCCCAGCGCGCACGAGCACCGACTCGGCGATGCCGTCGTCTCCGGCGACGAGGCAGAGCATCCAGTGGTTGCCGTAGGTGAAGTAGCAGTAGGTGAAGCCGGCCGGGCCGAACATGGGTCGGGTGCGCGGGGTGAGCCCCCGGTAGGCGTGCGACCCGGGGTCCCGGCCGCCCGCGTAGGCCTCGGTCTCGGTGAGGCGCACGGTGACGCCGGCGTGGGTGAGCTCGCATCCGAGCAGCTCGGGTGCCACGGCGAGCACCGGCCTCGAGAAGAACTCGCGCGGCAGCCGGTCGGCGGACGATGCGGCGGTCACCGCTCAGACGGTAGCCGTAGTCCAGTCGCGGGCCTGCGCCAGTCGGGCCCGCACCGCCTCCAGCTGTTCGGCGACGCGGACGGGGGCCGTTCCGCCGACGGCATCACGCGAGGCCAGCGAACCCTCGACACTCAGCACCGAGCGCACCGCGGGTGTCAGGAACTCGCTGAGCCGGTTGAAGTCGTCGTCGGTGAGGTCCCAGAGCTCGATGCCACGCTGTTCACAGTCACGCACGCAGGCGCCCGCCACCTCGTGCGCCACCCGGAAGGCCACACCTTGGCGCACCAGCCACTCGGCGATGTCGGTGGCCAGCGCGAAGCCCTGTGGAGCCAGCGACTCGAGACGCTCGGTGTGGAAGGTCAGGGTCGCCACCATGCCCGAGAACGCCGGCAGCAGCACCTCGAGGGTGTCGACGGCGTCGAACACCGGCTCCTTGTCCTCCTGCAGGTCGCGGTTGTACGCCAGCGGCAGCGCCTTGAGCGTCGTGAGCAGGCCCGCCAGGTCGCCCACGAGGCGGCCGGCCTTGCCCCGCGCGAGCTCCGCCACGTCGGGGTTCTTCTTCTGCGGCATGATGCTCGACCCGGTGGAGTACGAGTCGTGCAGGGTGACGAACGAGAACTCCTTCGTCGCCCAGATGACGACCTCCTCCGCGAGCCGCGAGATGTCGACCGCTGTCATCGCACACACGAACGAGAACTCCGCCACGAAGTCTCGCGAGGACGTACCGTCGATCGAGTTCTCGACCGGATGCGAAAAGCCCAGCTCACGCGCGATCGCCGACGGGTCGAGACCCAGTGACGACCCCGCCAGGGCCCCAGAGCCGTACGGCGAGAAGTCGGTGCGGACGTCCCAGTCGCGCAACCGGTCGACGTCGCGCAGCAGGGCCCACGCGTGGGCCAGCAGGTGATGCGAGAGCAGCACCGGCTGGGCGTGCTGCAGGTGGGTGCGGCCGGGCATGGCGACCCCGAGGTGTCGATCTGCCTGCGCCACCAAGGAATCCACGACGTCCAGTACCAGCCCGCCCACCAGGCGAGCGTGTTCGCGCAGGTACATGCGGAACAGCGTCGCCACCTGGTCGTTGCGCGACCGGCCGGCCCGGAGCCGGCCACCGAGATCGGGGCCGACCCGTTCGATCAAACCCCGCTCGAGCGCGGTGTGCACGTCTTCGTCGCCGACGCCCGGGAGGAACGCCCCGGACACGACGTCATCGCCCAGTCGGTCAAGCCCGGCGAGCATGCCCGCCAGGTGCTCGTCGGAGAGCAGGCCAGCGGCGTGCAGCACCCGGGCGTGGGCGCGGGAACCTGCGATGTCGTGCCGCGCCAGCCGCCAGTCGAAGTGCGTGCTCTTCGACAGAGCCGCCAGGGCCTGATCCGGACCGCCCGCGAAGCGCCCGCCCCACAGGCTCATCCGATCGTCGGCCGACGGCTGCGCGGTGGAGGACTGCGAGGACTGCGAGGTCTCTGGTTGCGGCGTGGTGTCGGGACTCATGGCGTCCATCTCCTGGTGCGGTAACAGTGGGCGGGCTCGGCAGGGGGACGGGCGGTCGGGCCGGTCAGTCGCCCGAGCCGGCGAGGTCGAGCAGGCGTACGGCGATCCCGCCCGCCTGCTCTGTTGAGAGGGCGACGAGCAGGATCGTGTCGTCTCCGGCGATTGTGCCCATGATGTGGGGGTCACGAGTCTGGTCGATCGCCGAGGCGAGGTAGTTGGCGGCCCCCGGCGGCGTGCGTAGCACCACGAGGTTGACCGCCACCGCCGCCGAGACGAGCAGCTCCTCGCAGGTACGCCGCAGCCGATCGCTCGCCGCGTCGGCGATGGACCCGGTAGACGAAACCCCTCCCGGCGCAGGGCCGTCGGCTGGCACGGCGTAGGCGAGGGCGCGCCCGCGGCGCACCTTGACGGCCCCGACCTCGACGAGGTCGCGAGAGAGGGTGGCCTGGGTCACGTCCGTGCCCTCCGCCAGGAGCAGGTCGGCCAGCTCACCCTGGCTGTACACCACGTTCGCCTCGAGCAGCTCGATGATGCGCCGCTGCCGCTGGGTGCGGCTCATCAGGGACCCACCCCCTTCGCCGCCTCGAGGATGGCCGGTAGTGCCGCGAGGAACGACCGCAGCTCATCGGCCGAGATCACGAGGGGAGGCGTGAGCCGCAGCGCCGTCGGGGTGACGGCGTTGACGATGAAACCGGCCTCTCTGGCGGCCACCATCGCGGCGGGAGCCGGGATGCCGTCAAGTTCGATGGCACGCATCAGGCCGCGTCCGCGCGTGGCCGCGACACCCTCGATGTCGAGGTCGTCGAGCAGCGCGCCGACCGTCACCACATGCTCCAACAGGTCGTCCCGCTCGATGGTGTCGAGTACGGCCAGGCCGGCGGCGCAGGCGAGCGGGTTGCCCCCGAACGTGGTGCCGTGCTGCCCCGCCTCGAGCAGGCCGGTGACCCTCTCTCCGAAGGTGACGAGAGCGCCGATCGGTACGCCACCGCCCAGCCCTTTGGCGAGCGTCATGGCGTCGGGCACCACACCCGACCGCTGGTGGGCGAACCACCCGCCGGTACGGCCGATGCCGCACTGGATCTCGTCGACGACGAGCAGCGCGCCCGCGCTGGTGGTCAGCTCACGCGCGAGCCGCAGGTAGTCGTCGGCGAGCTCGCGCACACCTGCCTCGCCCTGGATCGGCTCGAGGAGGACGGCGGCCGTGGTCGTGTCGACTGCGTCGCGCAGCGCCTGCTCGTCTCCGGCTGGCACGAACACCACGCCCGGTAGCAGCGGCTCGAAGGGTTCCCGGTAGGCCGCCTTGTGCGTGACGGCGAGAGCCCCGGTCGTGCGTCCGTGGAAGGAGCCCTCGAGGGCGACGATGCGGGTGCGGCCGGTGCGACGCGACAGCTTGACGGCTGCCTCGATCGCCTCGGTGCCGCTGTTGGCGAAGAACACCCCCGAGCCGGGCGGGGCCGCCGCGATCCGCAGGATCCGTTCGGCCAGGCTGATCGCGGGCTCGGAGGTGAAGAAGTTGGACAGGTGGATGGCCGCCTCTGCCTGCTTCGACACCGCCTGTACGAGCGCCGGGTGCGCGTGCCCGAGAGCGTTCACGGCAATGCCCGACAGCAGGTCGAGGTAGCGGCGGCCGTCGACGTCGGTGACCCAGCAGCCGTCACCGGAGGCGAGCACCAGCTGGGGGGTGCCGAACACCGGCACCATCGACTTTGCGTAGCGACCCAGCAGCTCGCTTCCTGCGGTCATGACGTCTCCCCCACGCTCGGTTCGGTGTCGGGCAGCACCATCGTGCCGATGCCCTCGTCGGTGAAGATCTCGAGCAGGATCGAATGGGGCTTGCGACCGTCGACCACGTGAGCTTGGGGCACGCCACCTTCGACGGCCCGGATGCATGCCTCCAGCTTGGGCACCATGCCGTCGTCGACCTGACCCAGGAGCACCTTCGCCGAGGTCACGGTGATCTCCGACAGCAGCGAGCCGCGATCGGGCCAGTTCGCGTAGATGCCCTCGACATCGGTCAGCACGAGCAGCTTCTCCGCCCCCAACGCGACCGCGAGTGCCCCGGCAGCGGTGTCGGCGTTGACGTTGAGCACCTGCCCCGGGGCGTCGAGGTCTGGTGCGATGGTGGAGACGACCGGCACCCGACCGGCCGCGAGGATGTCGAGCACGGCCGATGGGTTGACGCTTTCGACATCGCCGACGAGACCGATGTCGACGGTCTCGCCTTCGAGCACCGCTCCGCGGCGGCGGGCCCCGAGCAGGCCGGCATCCTCGCCTGACAGTCCGACCGCGATAGGGCCGTGCTGGTTCAGCAGCCCGACGAGCTCACGCCCGACCTGACCGGACAGCACCATGCGCACCACCTCCATCACCTCAGGGGTCGTGACCCGCAGGCCCCCCTTGAACTCGCTGGGCAGGCCGAGGCGGGTGAGCATCGCCCCGATCTGTGGGCCGCCACCGTGCACGACGACCGGGCGCAGCCCGGCGAACCGCATGAAGGCGATGTCCTGGGCCAGCGCCCTCTTCAGCGTGTCGTCGACCATGGCGTTGCCGCCGTACTTGACCACGACGAGGGCGCCACGGAAGCGCTCGAGCCACGGCAGGGCCTCGACCAGGGTGGCCGCCTTGCCCGCCGCGACCCGGATCGCGGCGGCGTCGATCAGGCCGCGCAGGTGGAGCGTCTCCTGTGGGGTCATGGGGCGCTCATGTCCGGTGTCAGCTCGAGTGTCATGTCGAGTAGGCCGAGTTCTCGCGGACGTACTCGTGGGTCAGGTCGTTGGTGAGGATGGTCGCGGTCGCGTCGCCGGCGTGGAGGTCGATGACGACGTGCACCTCGCGCGGGGTGAGGTCCACGAGTGACCGGTCGTCACCGACTCCCCCCGAACGGCACACCTGGATGCCGTTCATCGCCACGTCGAGCGCGGCCGGGTCGAAGGCCGCTCGGGTCGTGCCCACGGCGGCCAGCACCCGCCCCCAGTTGGGGTCGTTGCCGAAGATGGCGCACTTGAAGAGGTTGCTGCGCGCCACCGCCCGGGCCACCTCCAGGGCGTCGGCGACGGTGGCGGCGCCTCGAGCCTCGATCGCGATGTCGTGGGAGGCACCCTCGGCGTCGGCGATCAGCTGCTGCGCGAGGTCGCGACAGACCCCGGTGAGGGCTGCGGTGAGCTCGCCGGCTGACACCGGGGCCCCCGACGCCCCCGAGGCGAGAACCGTGACGGTGTCGTTGGTCGACTGGCAGGCGTCGGAGTCGATGCGGTCGAACGACACGGCCGTCGCAGCACGCAGCGCCGCGTCGAGGTCGTCGCCCTCGACCACGGCATCGGTCGTGATGACGACGAGCATCGTGGCGAGCGCCGGTGCCAGCATGCCGGCTCCCTTGGCCATTCCGGCCATGGACCATCCGGCACCGTCGTGGCCGGCCAGCTTCGGAACGGTGTCGGTGGTCATGATCGCGGTGGCGGCAGCGAGATGACCGTCGTCGGAGAGGGCGAGGTGGGCAGCGTCGACGCCCGCGAGCAGCGTGTGCATCGGCAGCAGCTCGCCGATCAGGCCGGTGGAACAGACCAGCACGTCACCGGCCGACACCCCGAGCGCAGCAGCGGTGTGCTCAGCGGTGCGATGAGTGTCGAGAAACCCTTGCGTGCCCGTACAGGCGTTGGCGCCACCCGAGTTGAGCACGACGGCGTCGATGCGCCCGTCGCTGACCGCCTGCCGCGACCACGTGACCGGCGCGGCCTCGACGCGGTTCGAGGTGAACACGGCGGCGGCGTGGTGGTCGGGACCGTCGTTGACAACGAGGGCGAGGTCGCTGCGGCCGCTCGCCTTGAGCCCAGCCGTCACACCCGAGGCCCGAAAACCCCTGGGAAGCCTGACGTTCGAGCTCATGGCGCCACTCCGATCATCGGTAGTCCGAGCGTCTCGTCGAGACCGAGCGCGAGGTTCGCGCACTGCACGGCAGCGCCCGCGGTGCCCTTGGTCAGGTTGTCGATGGCCGAGACGACCACCGCGCGGCCGGCGTGCTCGTCGACGGCGACCTGCACCTGGACCATGTTGCTGCCCACGACGTTCGCGGTGGCCGGCCACTGTCCCTGCGGCAACAGCTGCACGAAGGGCTCGTCGGCGTAGGCCGCCTCGAACACGGCGGCGACGGCATGGGCCCGCTCGGCCGCGCCGGCCGACAAGACGGCATCCGTCAGCTTGGCCGTGCAGGTGGCGAGGATGCCACGGGCCATGGGCGCGAGCGTGGGGGTGAAGGAGACGGTGACCGGCGCTCCGGCCGCCAGCGAGAGGTTCTGCTCGATCTCCGGGGTGTGCCGGTGACCGCCACCGACCCCGTAGGGCGACATCGAACCGAACACCTCGCTGCCCAGCAGGTGGGGCTTGAGGGATCGGCCCGCTCCCGAGGTTCCCGACGCGGCCACGACGACCACGTCGTCGGGCCGGACCACGTCCGCCGCGAGCGCTGGAGCAAGGGCCAGGGAGACCGCCGTCGGGTAGCACCCCGGCACGGCGATGCGCGTGGCGCCGGCCAGGGCGCTGCGCTGTTTTCCCTCGCGCACGACCAGCTCAGGCATCCCGTAGGGCCACGAACCCGCGTACGGCGTGTCGTAGAACCGCTCCCACGCGTGCGGCGACTGCAACCGGAAGTCGGCGCCGCAGTCGATGACGACGACCTCCGGTGGCAGCTGGTCGGCCAGAGCCGCCGAGTGACCGTGGGGCAGCGCCAGGAAGACGACGTCATGGGTGGCCAGCACCCTCGCCGTCGTGGCCTCGAGATGCCGGTCGGCCAGCGGCATCAGGTGGGGGTGGACTCCCCCGAGCCGAACACCTACCCGGCTGCCTGCCGTCATGGCGCCGACCTCGAACTGTGGATGGGTGAGCAGCAGCCGAAGGATCTCGCCTCCGGCGTAGCCGCTCGCGCCCGCCACCGCTGCCCTGATCACAATGCATGACTATACACAATCATGCATAAGCCTGCATATCGCCGACCCCCCGACTGCCCTTGACCGTCGAGAGGACAGTTCGTGCGACACGAACTGTCCTCTCGACGGTGAGGGAGGGTCAGCGCTGGACGGCGCCCGTCGTCTCGGCCGCGGCAGCGACCGCCGCGTCACGGAAGCCGTTGACCTCATCGGTCGTGAGGGTGCGGTCGG
>JBDTVJ010000105.1:0-10112 GCA_040007275.1 Terracoccus sp. | reverse complement strand
AGATCTTGAGGTTGCCGTACATGTGCACGAGGACGTAGAAGACGAACAGTGCGCCAGACAGTGCCATGAGCAGCTTCATGAAGACCGTGGTGCGCCGTGCCGTCACCGGTCCCGTCTTTGGGAGAGTGTTGGTGGCCACCGTGTCAGCCTATCGGGGTGCTCAGCCCGAACCCGGACCTACTGGCCGGTACACGCCGCACTGTGACTTTTTGCACCATAGCTCCGCGCCCGTGAGCGTGCCCGCAACCGGTACGGCCGACCCGGCAGCCACGTCTAGGCTGTCGGGGTGAAGATCACTGTGGTCGGTCTGGGTTACGTGGGCCTGTCGAATGCCATCGTCCTGGCCAAGCACAACGACGTCGTCGCGCTCGACACCGACCCCCGTCGCGTGGAGCTGGTCAACGAGCGGCGTTCACCGATCGTCGAGGCCGAGCTCGAGAAGCACCTGGCCTCCGCGGCCCTTTCGCTCCGGGCCACGACCGAGCTTGAAGACGCCTACTCCGGTGCCGAGTTCGTGGTCGTGGCCACGCCCACGAACTACGACGAGCGCACCAACTACTTCGACACCTCCTCGGTCGAGAGCGTCGTGGCGGATGCCGTCCGCCTGGCGCCCGATTCGACGATCGTGATCAAGTCGACCGTTCCCGTGGGGTTCACCGCCGGGCTGGTGGCGCGAATGTCAGGTGCCCGGATCGTCTTCTCGCCCGAGTTTCTTCGCGAGGGCCAGGCCCTGCACGACAACCTCCACCCGAGCCGCATCGTGATGGGCTCGGACGCCCCGGAGGCGAAGCTGTTCGCCGACCTGCTGCTGCAGGGCGCCGACGAGCCGGCGCCGATCCTGTTCACCAGCTCGACCGAGGCCGAGGCGATCAAGCTGTTCGCCAACACCTACCTGGCGATGCGGGTCGCCTACTTCAACGAGCTCGACACCTACGCCGCCACCCACGGCCTCGACAGCCGGGCCATCATCGAAGGGGTGGGCCTCGACCCGCGCATCGGCACCCACTACAACAACCCGTCGTTCGGCTACGGCGGGTACTGCCTGCCCAAGGACACCAAGCAGCTGCTGGCCAACTACGACCAGGTGCCACAGACGCTGATCGGCGCCATCGTCGAGTCGAACCGCACGCGAAAGGACTTCGTCGCGAGCGAGATTCTCGCCCGGCATCCGAACGTCGTCGGGTTCTACCGCCTCGTGATGAAGGAAGGGTCTGACAACTTCAGGAGCTCGAGCATCCAGGGCATCATGAAGCGGATCAAGTCCAGGGGGGTCGACGTCGTCGTGTACGAGCCGTCGCTGACCGACGACACCTTCTTCCACTCCCGCGTGGTGCGTGACCTCGAGGAGTTCAAGGCTCTCTCGGAGGTCATCGTGGCCAACCGCTACGTCGACGAGCTCGCTGACGTGTCCGACAAGGTGTACACCCGAGACCTCTACCGTCGCGACTGACGGGCGCGCCCCGCAGGTGCTGGCCGTGATGGCCGTGATGGCCGAGGGTCGTTCAGGTCAGGTCGACCCGACCCTCACGCTCGAGTTGATCGACGACCTGCTTGACCTCCTGTGCGCGATCGGGCGTGGTGATGAGCAGCGCATCCTGGGTGTCGACGACGACGAGGTTCTCGACCCCGATGAGCGCCACCAGCCGACCCGTCGTCACGACCAGCCCTGAGGAGTCGATGGCGACGACGTCGTCGGGGGAGCCGATCACCCGCAGCCCGGGGTGACCGCCCAGCACCGCGGCGTCGCCCAGCAGGTTCTCCAACGAGGCGAAGTCGCCGATGTCGTCCCAACCGATCGAAGCGGGCACAACGGCGACCCGTCCGGCGGCGGCAGCGGGCTCGGCGACCGCATGGTCGATGGCGATCTTCGTGATCGTGGGCCACACGTCACGCATGCGACGAGGGTCGCTCGCGATGGTGCGCAGGCTCGTGACCATCTCGGGATGCTGCTGACCGAGCAGCTCGAGCAGGGTCGTGGCCCCCACGACGAACATGCCCGCGTTCCAGCGGTACTCACCGCTCTCGAGGTAGCGGCGGGCGGTGTCGACATCGGGCTTCTCGACGAACTCGTCGACCCGCCGACCGGTGGGCGCGCCGGCGACCCCGAGGTCGGCACCCAACCGGATGTAGCCGAAGCCGGTGGCTGGATGGGTGGGTTCGATGCCGATGGTCACCAGCTCGCCGCGGCGAGCCAGCACGGCCGCCTCCTGCACTGCACGACGAAACCCCACGGTGTCGGTGATGACGTGGTCTGCCGCGAACGAGCCGAGGATGGCCTCCGGGTCGCGCCGCTCCAGGATCGCCGCGGCCAGCCCGATGGCCGGCATCGAGTCACGGGGTGAGGGTTCGGCCACCACGGCGTCCCGGCCGAGCATCGGCAGCTGCGCCCGCACGGCATCCTCGTGGGCGGCGCCGGTGACGACCAGCATCCGCTCGCCGACGAGCGGCTCGAGCCGCGACCACGTTGCCCGCAGCAGCGACTGGCCCGACCCGGTGAGGTCGTGCAGGAACTTGGGCGAATGCCGCCTCGACAGCGGCCACAACCGGGTGCCGGCGCCACCGGCCGGGATGACGGCCCACAGGCCGTCGATGTGTTCGCCCTCACTCATGGCAGCACCGTAGCGACTCGACGCTGCGAGCAGGACGATCTTCGGCCACCGCACGGCGTCGCTGGTCACCCAGCGGGTAGATCTCTTCGTCGCAGACCGACGAGACCGACCGTTGCGCAGGCTGCGGCCACCCCGACCAGCGCCAGGGTGCTGCCTACGGCCACCTGCCCGCCCGGAAGGGCCGGCAGGTGCGCGAACGGTGAGATGCCACTCACCACGGATGGTAGGCCGAGCAGGTCGCCGAACTCCCCGAGCGTGAGGAAGAGGATGAGCACGGCCCACGCGACCCCGGTGAACCGTGGGGTCAGACCGAACAGCACTGCGGCGACACCGATGCAGACCCACACGGCCGGCAACGTCGACAGGCCGGCGCCCGTGAGGGCACCGACCGAGGCGGCCGCGTCGCCGGTGCGACCGGCATCCATGACGCCGGCGACGACCCCGAGACAGACCATCAGCACGGCCGTGGCGACCATCGCCACCACGATGTGTTCCAGGGCCCAGCGCCAGCGTGGCACTGCGGTCGCCAGTACGCTCTCGGCCCGGCCCGCAGTCTCCTCGGTGCGCAACCGCGTCACGAGGGAAACGCCCAGAGCCGCCGCCGCGACGGCAGCGATGTGGATCTCGGTGGCGAAGAAGGTGTCGATGATGCTGCCCCCGCCGCCACCCATCCTCCGTAGCAGGTCGGCGGTCTCGGGGGAGCTGACGAACGACTGCACGTTTCCGGCGAGCGAACCCACGACGGCGCCGAGCAGGACGAAGGCGAGCAGCCAGGCCACGAAGGTTCCGCGAGCGAGCCGCAGCATCAGGGCGAGGCTGCTGCGCAGGGTGCCGCGCGCCGGGCCGACCCGGCTCGGGAGGATGCCCGCCCCCAGGTCGCGACGGCCCTGCAGCACGAAAGCCAGCACGACCAGCAGGGCGTAGGCCGCCAGGCCCACAGCGAGCAGCCAGAAGCGGTTGGCGCCGTAGGGCGCCACTTTCACCCCCCATCCCAGCGGTGAGAGCCAGGCGAGCAGCCGGACCGGGCTGTCGTCGGCCGCGACGTCACCCAGGGCCCGCAGCAGGTAGGCGAGGGCAAGAGCACCGAGCGCGAGCCCCGCTGTGCCGCGGGCCGTCTCGGTCAGCTGGGCGGCCACTGCGGTCACCCCGACCCAGGTGAGCCCCATCACGACCCAGGCGACGCCGAGGGCGACCGAGCCGGTGCGATCAAGGCCCACCGCGATGGCTCCGATCGTGGTCAGCAGGGCTGTGCCGAGCACCGCCACGGTGGCGAGCAGCACGGCGGCGGCCAGGGGGGCCCGGCGGCCGATGGCCCCGGCGCCCAGCAGCTCGAGCCGGCCCTCCTCCTCCTCGGTGCGGGTGTGTCGCCGCACCACGACGTAGGCCAGCAGGCACAGGAAGACGGCACCGAGCAGGATGGTCTTGAAGGTGGCGAACGAGTCGAGTGACTCGCTGGTGATGGGCCCGTACAGCGCCTGCAGGGCCGGGTTGGCCATGATGGTCCGCAGGGGGGCGAGCGCGGCAGACGGGTCGGGGTAGAGCGCCACCGTCGCTTGGGCGGAGCCGGCGACGACGAGCACGAGGCCGAGGGCACTGAGCGGGATGAGCAGCCGGTCACGGCGCGCGGCGAGGCGAAGCAGGGAACCGGTGCCGGAGAGCCCGGTCATCGTCGGCCGGGTCATCGTCGGCCCGGTCATCGTGGACCCGCCACCTCGGGCGTGCGGTACTGCTCGAGGAAGAGCTCTTCGAGGGTCGGCGGGGCACTGGTCAGGGTGCGGATGCCGTACCCGCCGAGGCGTTCGAGCAGGGCCCCGAGGCGTACCGTCTCGACGGTGCAACGCACGTCGCTGTCGGTGACGACGAGGTCGGATACTCCCGACAGATCGGCGAGATCGGCTGCGATGACGGGTCGTTGCAGACCGGCGTGCACCGTGGTGCGGGCCAGGTGCCGCAGCTGGGCGAGGGTTCCTGACTCGACGTTGCGCCCCTGCCGGATGATGCTCACCCGGTCGCACAACGACTCGACCTCACTGAGGATGTGGCTGGAGAGCAGCACCGTGCCACCGCCGTCACGGAACTCCCGAACGGCATCGCGGAACACCGACTCCATGAGGGGGTCGAGGCCCGAGGTGGGCTCGTCGAGGATGAGCAGCTCGACGTCGCAGGCCAGGGCTGCGACGAGGGCGACCTTCTGCCGGTTGCCTTTGGAGTAGGTGCGGCTCTTCTTCGTGGGGTCGAGGGCGAACCGCTCGAGCATGTCGGCGCGCCGCTTCTCGTTCAGGCCGCCGCGGAGGTTGCCGAGCAGGTCGATCACCTCGCCCCCGCTGAGGTTGGGCCACAGGGCCACATCACCCGGCACGTACGACAGGCGCCGGTGCAACGTCTCCGCGTCGCGCCACGGGTCGCCGCCGAGCAGCGAGAGCGCGCCGGAGTCGGCGCGCATCAGGCCGAGCAGAACCCGGATCGTCGTCGACTTGCCGGCCCCGTTGGGGCCGAGGAAGCCGTGGATCTCGCCGGTGCCCACCTCGAGGTCGAGGCCGTCAAGAGCGGTCGTGCGCCCGAACGTCTTGTGCAGGTCGACCACCTGGATCGCTGAGGTCATGAGGGCCAGACTACACTTCATTCACTAGATTCTGAATCTTAATTAGAAGGCGGTAGGCTGCCTTCATCCGAGGCAGAGGAGGCGATCGTGGGCGCAGCCCGACGAGCGGCCGAGCGAACCGCCCGAGGCGAGGTCGACGGCCTGGGACGTGATGAGCGGGCGGTCTCTGCCTACGTCGAGCGGTTCGGCAACACCCTCACCGAGGCGGGCATGCCACGGCTCGCTTCGCGCGTCTTCGCGCAGCTGCTGGCCGACGATGACGGTCGGATGACCGCCGCCGAGCTCACCGCGGCGCTCGAGGTCAGCCCCGCCGCCATCTCGGGTGCGGTGCGTTACCTGACGCAGGTGTCGATGATCGGCAAGGAGCGTGAGCGGGGTTCTCGCCGCGACGTCTACGTCGTGCACACCGACGCCTGGCACGAGGCCATCATGCGCCGCGACCACCTCATGGGTCAGCTGGCCTCCGGCATGCAGCTGGGGGTCGATGCCGTGGGTGGGATGCGGACCGCGCCGGGCCAACGACTGCGCCTCTCGATCGAGTTCCTCGACTTCGTCGCGACCTCGATGGCCGCGATGAGCACCGAGTGGGAGCGGCGCAAGGCCGACATCGTCGCCGGCTGGCCGGCATCCTGACGACGTTCGCACGACGAGGCGAACGGTCGCGCGGTCGGATGCCGCGCCGCTGGGCTCTGCCGCACCGCCGTGTCAGAGCGATGCGAGCTGCGCGTTGTGATCATGACGACGACGGTGCGCCCAGTGCGTCACTGGTACCGAGACCGCCACGATCTCAGGTGAGCGCGAGCGTTGCGCAGAGGGCGGCCAGACCCAGTGTCAGCGCAGACATCCCCCAACGCTCCACGGGGTGGCGACCACCAAGGTTCGCCATCGTGTTGACAGCGAAGATCGCGGCGAAGGCCCACAGGGCTGGCTCCACCTTGGCATGAACCGACCACGCGGCAACGCCCAGGAACACCACGGTGAGCATGTTCGTGATGCGGTAGCGGACGGGCAGGGTGCCGTCCGGGCGCGCGACGCGACCGCCGTAGGCCATCGCACCCCACGGAACGCCCAACGCCAGGGCGGCCTGGAACGCCGAGGCCATAGCCAGCAGCAGCAGCGCAAGAACCGACGTGAGGCCCGCCGCCGTCACGACGCCACCACCGTGAGCTCCGACTGGACGAACCTTGAGCTGGCGATCGCCCCGGACTGCGCGTCGTGGAGAAACGGACCCCGGGCAGGGGCGTGGAGCGGGAAAGGGGACATGGCGGAGTCCTCAGACTGGGGGTTGTGGGTCGTACTGGATGGCGCGGCGGACCTCACGGGCCCGGTCGATCCCGGCGAGTCGGGCGACCAGGTGCAGGGCCATGTCGATGCCGGCGCTGACGCCGGCGCTGGTGATGAGGTTCCCGTCGTCGACGAACCGCGCGTCGGGGCGCACCTCGATCGTCGGGTCGAGCTCGTGGAGCAGGTGGAGGGACTCCCAGTGCGTGGTCGCGGGCCGTCCGGCGAGCAGGCCGGCGGCGGCGTAGACGAGCGCACCGGTGCAGACGCTCGTCATCAGGGGCACGGTGGCGGCCTGGAGGCGGACCCAGGCGAGGTGTTGTGGGTTCCGCATCAGCGGTCGGGTGCCCTGTCCGCCCGGGTGGATGAGTACGTCGAGCGGCGGCGCACTGCTCATCGAGTGATGTGCGCCGAGGGTCAGTCCCTTCGCGGCGAGAACGGGTGCCCCGCCGGGAGACACGCACGAGATGGACCAGCGGTCCTCGGGGTGGTGCAGGGCCCAGTGGGAGAGAACCTCCCACGGGCCGACGGCGTCGAGCTCTTCGACGCCGTCGAACAACAGGATCCCCACGTGTCGGGTGGACGTTCGGGCGCTGGTCATGGCGTGATGACCCTCTCTTTGCTGGTGATGGTTCCCGACATCTGACGGGGTGGGGTGACACTGCTGGGCGGCGCGTCCGGGGTGCGACAGGCACGCGATCAGTGAGGTGACGGAGAAACCGGGGGTGGCGCCATCCGGGAGCTCAACACGACCTTGCGATTCGGGCCAGGAGGAGCCTGCGGAGCCGGTGCAGCTGCGGCATCAGGCCGTAGCTGATGATCGGCACGGCGATGGTGGCGAGCACGAAGGTGCGGGTGACGGAGCCCGCTGCGTGGAGCCAGTCGCCGAGGGCGAGATTGAGGGCGGTGAGGGTCGGGAAGACGGCCAGCCAGATCATCAGCGCCTGCTGGTGCTTGGTTGGGGTCCCGGACGCGGTCGTGGTGGAACTGGGCATGGTCATGGTGACTCCTTCTGGTGGGGTGTTGGTCGGTTACCCGCTTCGGATGCGACCGTGGGGGCACGGGTCAGACGGTGACTTTCACGGCCTCCGGTTGCGTGACGGGGTCTGTGGTGGGGGCGCCGGCCGGTCGGAGGCAGCGGCGGCGCCGGCGGCGGGCCCGTGACACGGGTGCCAGCCCGACCAGGACTGCGAGCAGGAGGCTGGTCATGCCGAGGATGACCGGTCGCCAGGACTGCCGCTGATCGCCGAGGTTGAGGTCGGTGGTGGGGTATCCGATCATCTTGGCGGTCGCAGACGCGGTCGCGGCGTCGGTGTGGTCGGCAAGGTTCTGTAGCGCTGCGCTGAACCCGCTCCTGCCGACAGATCCGTCCCGAGCGGGCAGGCCGGCCAGGGGCTCGATGGAGAGTCGCTGCTGTTCGGCCCAGGCCGCCAGTCGTGGGTCGACGGCGTCGAGGGTGGCGGCGCCGGGTACGACGACACGGGACAGGCCGGGCGCGTCTGCTCGGCTGGTGGTGAGCAGCACGAGGCCGTGTCGTGTGTGCACCGTGTCGCCCTCGGCGAGGGCGACGGTGCTGGCTGCCGCGGACTGGCTGTACACCTCGAACGCCGCGGTGGCATCCAGCTCACCGACGCCATCTTCCAGGCCGATGCCGATGGTCGGACGCAACCACGGCATCACGTAGTTGAGCCCCACCGGCCAATCGCTGACAGCAAAGTGATCCTCAGGAATGGCGGTGGCCTTGGTGGGGGTCCAACCGAGCTCGGGATGAAGATTCGCCACGCGTTGAGCCTCAGCAGGCCCGGCGAGCTCGGCGATCAGATGCAGCGCGGCCGGCACACCGGAGGTCACGGCCGCCGTCGTGGTCACGGACCCGTCCTGGACGTACCGTTGCCCACGCATCCACTGCGCGGCAGGGCGACTGACTTCGAGGGCGCCGATGCGAGACCAGTGACTGGTGGCGTGCAGCCCGTCGAGCATCCCGGTCGCCGCCAGCACGAGCGACCCGCTGCACACGCCCAGCACCCGGGCCCCGTCGTCGTGCCGGCGGGTCACCCAGGTGCGTAACGGAGCTTCCTGGGCGCCGGTCGGCTCCCCGAGCCCCGGCACGACCACCAGGTCGGGCCTCAGGGCGGGATCTGCGTCGACATCAGCAAATGTGTACGTCGGAACGACTGCTGGCCCGCCTTCAAGCGGGGCTGGGGTGGCGACTTGGGCGACGACGTACGTGGTGAAGGCCGGCGAGCTCGCGAAGATGTCATAGGGCGCGAGGAGGTCGCTGGCGACGGTTCCGCTCGCGCCGACGACGAAGGCGACCACGAGCCGCCGAGCGTGCCCGAGGTCGGTGGGGTTCGCGGTGCGGCCGGGCTCGGCGTACCGGAGCGATGTCGAGGAGGTACCCACCGAGAAAGCGGGAACTGGCGCATTGGTGCTTCGACTGGTGACGGTGGCCCCCGCCAGGACAAGGCCGGCCAGGGTGGTGAGTCCGAGGGTGAGCATCAGGGTCGTACCGAGGACCCGGCGGGGCCAGGTCCGCACCGAGGTTCGTGCGTTGGGGGTCATTGCTTGGGCGCCTTTCGTAGGGCAGGTGTCGGCTGCATGGTGAACGGGTGGTTCAGTTCGGAGGATCTGGCTGAGGGCGCGCCAGGAAACGGTCGCGCTCAAGGGACGGCGTCCAGCCACGCCGTGCGTCACGTGCCATCACGAGGTACCTGACCTGGTGAGGTGCCTTGGCCGGGGCTCCCGCGTCGGACGGCGGGCTACGGGTCGTACTCGCTGCCGAGCTGGAGGGCTCGTGCCGCGTCAGGGCCCTGGCTCAGACCCAGCAGGGCCAGCGCCTTACCGCTGCCCGCGATTGACCCGACGGCCGTGAAACCGGGGGGAGAACGCCGTCGATCTTCATGACTTCAGCCTGCGGGCATCACCTCCGGGCGGCAAGGACGGGTTGTTGACGATCCCGGCCACGAGCTGGCCGCCCTATGCTTCACGGATGAGCACCGGATGAGCACCGGATGAGCCGCCCACGCGTCGTCATCGTCACGTTCGCCGAGGCGCAGATCCTCGACGTCACGGGCCCCTTGGAGGTGTTCTCCACCGTCAGCCGGTTCCTGCCGTCTGCGCGTTACCGCACCGACATCGTCACCACCACAGGTGGGCTCGTGCGCGCCAGCTGCGGTCTCGAGTTCGCCTCCACCTCCATCGCCGACGCCGACACGCCCATCGATACCCTCGTGGTCGCCGGAGGTGCGGAAATGAAAGCCGCTGCCGCCGACGAGGAGCTGCTGCAGCACGTTCGCCGGCTCGCCGCAGATGCCCGACGCGTCACCTCGGTGTGCTCGGGTGCGTTCGTCCTCGCCGCGGCAGGCCTGCTACAGGGGCGACGAGCCACGACCCATTGGGCCGAGTGCGGGCTGCTGCAGGACACCTACCGGGAGGTCATCGTCGAGTCGGACTCGATCTACGTGCAGGATGGCAACGTGTGGACCTCCGCCGGGGTCACCGCCGGTATCGACCTCGCCCTCGCGCTGGTAGCCGAGGACCACGGCCATCAGGTCGCCGCGAGCGTGGCGCGCCACCTCGTGGTCTACCTGCAACGATCGGGTGGCCAGGCCCAGTTCTCC
>JBDTVJ010000104.1:0-10373 GCA_040007275.1 Terracoccus sp. | reverse complement strand
CCTGCAGCAGGTCGACATCGTGGCCGGTCTGCCGAAGACGAGGTCGGGCAAGATCCTACGCAAGACCATGCGTGAGATCGCCGACGGCGTAGCGCCGGTCGTGCCCGCCACCATCGAGGACGTCGCGGTGCTCGAGGCACTCTCCTCCGTGCTCAGGTCGCCCGGCGGGCGATGAGGCCTGCCACCGCCTCGATCCCGTCGACGAGGTGGAGGGCCTGTTCCATCGGCCGGCCGGTGGCCAAGGCCTGCAGGGCGGGCCAGACGGGCACGGTCCTGGTCCAGTGCTGCGTGTCCACCAGCACGAGGGGGGCCAGCTGCGCGTCGCCCGTGGCGTAGTAGTGCGGGGTGGCGGCCTGGAAGATCTCCTGCACCGTGCCGGCCGCCCCGGGCAGCACGACGATGCCACCGTTGCAGCGAGCGAGCAGCCCGTCTTCTCGGATCGCGTTGGAGAAGTACTTGGCGATGGCGTCGCAGAAGACGTTGGGCGGCTCGTGACCGTAGAACCACGTGGGGATGCCGAGTGACCTGGCGGTTGCGCCCAGCCCGTCGTTGAGGCGCCCCGCCGAGATGGGCAGCAGCTCGCGCCTCACCTGCAGCGCGAGCCGGGCCCACCCCGTGAGGTCCTCATGAAACGACGGACCCAGGCCCAACCGGTCGAGAGCTGCGCGCAGCATCGACGCATCGGTGCAGAGTGCGCCCAAATTGGCCGCCTCCATGGCTCCCGGGCCCCCGCCGGTCGCCACGAGGTGGCCCGCCTCAGCCAGGGCGTGCCCCAGGCGGGCTGCACCGGCGTACGCCGGCGAGTCCCGCTGCATCGCGTGTCCGCCCATCACCCCGACGACGTTCCGCCCGTTCACGAACTCGTCCAGCTCGTCGGTCACGGAGTCGTCGTGGATTGCCCGCACGAGCGTGGCGTAGGCGTCGGTGCGAGAGGTGGACTCGAGAAACCACGCGTAGGCGCGGGCATCTGGCGTGGCGGCGTACCCGTGCTCGAGCCCCGCATAGAGCTCTTCGGGCCCGTACAGGCCCCGCCACGGGTCCACGGGAGCGTCGGCGAGCCCGGGAAAGACGATGGCTCCGCGCTGCTGCAGCACCCGGGTCACCTCGGGGGGCGCCACCCCGCCGAGCACGACGAGCCCGGTCACGTCGTCGCACTCGGCGAAGCGGTCGGCCCACCCCGTCAGGTCGAGGCGCTGCAGGCGGAGCCCGCGCAGCGGCGCACGTCGGTCGAGATGGTCAGACAGCGCCTCGAGCGACTCGATCTCCATACCCACATCCTGCCGGTCACGCCTGCTTCGGCGTTTGCGCGAGCACCACCCCTCCAGAACGAACGCAGCGTTCGTTCTCGAACACCGTGTTGTAACAGTGAGTTCAAGAACGAACGCTGCGTTCAGCTGGCTGGGTGGGGCGGATTTCTAGAGGTGATTCTCGGCTTCCGTGAGCACCGATCGCAGGCGCGACTCGATGTCGTCGAACTGCTCCTGGCCCATGGTGAGCGGAGGAGCAAGCTGCACCACCGGGTCGCCACGGTCGTCAGCGCGGCAGTAGATGCCGGCCTGGAACAGGGCCTTGGACAGGAAGCCTCGCAGGAGCCGCTCGGACTCGGCTTCGTTGAAGGTCTCGCGGGTCTCCTTGTCCTTCACCAGCTCGATGCCGTAGAAGTAGCCGGCCCCACGCACGTCACCGACGAGCGGAAGGTCGAGCAGCTTCTCCAGCGTGGCCCGGAACGCGGGAGCGTTCTCCTTCACGCGCTGGTTGAGCCCCTCGCGCTCGAAGATGTCGAGGTTGGCCATCGCCACGGCTGCCGAGACGGGGTGACCGCCGAAGGTGTAACCGTGCAGGAACGAGGTCGTACCCTTCTTGAACGGCTCGAAGAGGCGGTCGCTGGCGATCATCGCGCCGATGGGGGAGTAGCCGCTGGTCATCCCCTTGGCGCAGGTGATCATGTCGGGCACGAAGCCGAAGTCCTCACAGGCGAACATCGAGCCGATACGCCCGAACGAGGTGATGGTCTCGTCGGCAACGAGCAGCACGTCGTACTCGTCACAGATCTCGCGCACCCGGTCGAAGTAGCCGGCCGGGGGCGGGAAGCAGCCCCCGGAGTTCTGCACCGGTTCGAGGAAGACGGCCGCCACGGTGTCGGCGCCCTCGAACTCGATTGCCTCCGCGATGCGGTCGGCGGCCCAGCGACCGAAGGCCTTCTCGTCGTCACGCAGGTGGTCGGGGGCGCGGTACATGTTCGTGTTGGGTACCTTGTGCGCGCCGGGTACGAGTGGCTCGAACATCGCCTTGGCCTCGGGGATGCCGGTGATCGAGAGGGCTCCCTGCGGGGTGCCGTGGTAGGCGACGGCGCGCGAGATGACCTTGTGCTTGGTGGGCTTGCCGGTCAGCTTGAAGTACTGCTTCGCCAGCTTCCACGCGGACTCGACCGCCTCACCTCCACCGGTGGTGAAGAAGACCCGGTTGAGATCGCCGGGAGCGTGCGCGGCCAGCCGCTCAGCGAGCTCGATCGCCTTGGGGTGGGCGTAGCTCCAGAGCGGGAAGAAGGCGAGCTCCTTGGCCTGCTTGGCGGCCGCCTCCGCCAGCTCCTCGCGGCCGTGGCCGACCTGCACCACGAACAGGCCGCTGAGCCCGTCGATGTACTCGTTGCCCTTGTCGTCCCAGATCTTCCACCCCTTGCCGCGGGTGATGATCGGCACCGACTGGCCCAGCCCGCCGGCATCCTTGCTCTCGTACACCGAGTGTCGCGTGAAGTGCATCCACAGGTGGTCGCGGGCCGCGTCGGTGTGCAGCGCGCCGGTGGGCGTGCGGGTGGGTTCGGTGGTGTTCTGCGAGACCGCTTGGGTCGTGGTTGTCATCGTGTTCCCCAGTTGTAGAGCTGTTTGTTGAGTTTCAGGTAGACGAACGTCTCGGTTGCCGTGACGTTCTTGATCGAACGGATGCGCCTGGTGACCAGCTCGAGCAGGTGGTCGTCGTCTTCGCACACCACCTCGACCAGCAGGTCGAAGCTTCCGGCGGTGGTCACCGCATAGGACACCTCGGTCATGGCCGTCAAGGCCGCGGCTACGGGCGTGATGTCGCCGCCGACCCGCAGACCCACCATGGCCTGGCGCTGGAAGCCGACCTGAAGCGGGTCGGTCACCGCCACGATCTGCATGACCTCGGCGTCGAGCAGCCGCTGCACTCTCTGACGAACCGCCGCCTCGGAGAGGCCGACCTCGATCGCCATGGAGGCGTAGGACTTGCGGCCGTCATGCTGCAGCAGCTCGATGATGCGCTTCGAGACGTCGTCGAGCGTGACTGAGGCTCGCTTGGTAGCTGCCCTCAGTGGCACCGCTGCTGCCCGATTGGTCGACACATTGCGTATCGTGTCCTGTGGAACCGGTACTTGGCAAGCCCGTCAGCCACTGATTCCGAAGTAGTTATCCCGAAAGCCTTCCGGATCCGACTGTTCGGTGTCTAGCATGCGGGCATGACCTCTGAGCCCCGTCAGCTACGCAACTTCGTCGGCGGACGCTATGTCGACCCGGAGACCGACGCGATGAGTGACATCGTCAGCCCGGCCACCGCGGGCATCGTGGCCCAGGCTCCGGTCAGCACGGCCGCCGACGTCGATGCCGCGTACGCCGCCGCCAGTCGCGGCTTCGAGACCTGGGGCCAGACCACCCCCAGCGAGCGGCAGCAGGCGCTGCTGAAGTTCGCTGACGCCATCGAGCAGCGGGCCGAGGAGTTCATCACGCTCGAAGGCGAGAACACCGGCAAGCCGCATGCGCTCACGGCGAGCGAGGAGATCCCGCCGATGCTCGACCAGCTGCGCTTCTTCGCCGGCGCGGCCCGGGTGCTGGAGGGCCGCGCGTCGGGGGAGTACCTGGCCGGGCACACCTCCTGGATCCGTCGTGAGCCGATCGGGGTCATCGGCCAGGTGACCCCCTGGAACTACCCGATGATGATGGCCGTCTGGAAGATCGGCCCCGCCCTCGCCGCCGGCAACTCCGTCGTGCTCAAGCCCGCCGACACCACCCCCGAGACCACGTTGTTGCTCGCCGAGATCGCGTCCGAGTTCTTGCCGGAGGGCACCTTCAACGTCGTGACCGGCGACCGCGAGACCGGTCGCCTCCTGGTCGAGCACCAGACGCCCGCGATGGTGGCGATCACCGGCTCCGTACGCGCCGGGATGCAGGTCGCCGAGTCCGCGGCCCGTGACGTCAAGCGGGTTCACCTCGAGCTGGGTGGCAAAGCGCCGGTCGTCGTGTTCGACGACGCCGACATCGAGGCCGCCGTCGAGGGCATCGCGGTCGCCGGCTACTTCAACGCCGGCCAGGACTGCACCGCCGCCACCCGCGTGCTCGCCGGACCCGGCATCCACGACGACTTCGTCGCTGCCCTCGGTGAGTACGCCGCCACGCAGGCAAAGGTGGGTCTGCCTGACGACGACGATGCCCTGTTCGGGCCGGTCAACAACCGCAACCAGGTCGCTCATGTGTCGGGCATGATCGATCGGCTGCCCGACCATGCGCGCATCGTCACCGGTGGCTCCCGGGTGGCGGCTCTCGGCGACGGGTTCTACTTCGAGCCAACGGTGCTCGCGGGCCTCCGCCAGAGCGACGAACAGATTCAGAACGAGATCTTCGGCCCCGTGATCACGGTGCAACGCTTCACCGATGAGGCCGAGGCGCTCGCCTGGGCCAACGGGGTGCAGTACGGCCTCGCCTCCAGCGTCTGGACCAGGGACTTCGGCCGCGCGATGCGTATGAGCAAGAAGCTCGACTTCGGGTGCGTGTGGATCAACACCCACATCCCGCTCGTCGCCGAGATGCCGCACGGCGGTTTCAAGCACAGTGGCTACGGCAAGGACCTCTCGATGTACGGCTTCGAGGACTACACCCGCATCAAGCACGTCATGGCGAACATCGAGTCCTGACTTCTGAAGACCTCACAGAACACTGGAGATTGCAATGAACGAACATCCCGACCAGCGCAACGTCGATCCCGGAGAGCTGGCCATGCGAGCCTCCTTCGCTCGGGCGGCCATCTCACGGCGTTCGGCCCTGGCCGGTGCGGCCGGGTTGGGCGCGGTCGCCTTCCTCGCGGCCTGTGGCTCGGCGGGCAAGAACCCGTCTTCGCCGGGGGCGACCGGCGCCGGCGCGAAGACCGCGGCAGCCGCTCAGGACCTGTCTGACAGCGAGAAGGTCGTCAACTGGTCGAACTGGCCGGCCTACATCGACGTCAACGACAAGACGCAGGAGCGTCCGACGCTGGCCGCGTTCACGAAGCAGACCGGGATCAAGGTCAACTACACCGAGGACTACAACGACAACGACGAGTTCTACGCCAAGGTGAGGCCGCTGCTCGAAGCCGGCAGTGACACCGGGCGAGACGTCTGGTGTTCCACCGACTGGATGGTTGCGCGGCTGATCCGCAACGGCTACGTGCAGAAGCTCGACCTCGCCAACATCCCTAACAACGCCAGTCTCGTCGGCTCGCTGCGTGACGTCACGTTCGACCCGGGTCGCCTCTACTCGCTGCCCTGGCAGAGCGGTTTCGCGGGTATCGCCTGGAACCCGAAGGCCACGGGTGGCAAGAAGATCGAGACGGTCGACCAGCTGCTCACCGACCCCTCGCTCAAGGGCAAGATCACGCTGCTGACCGAGATGCGCGACACGGTCGGTCTCGTGCTCATGGCCATGGGCAAGAAGCTCGACAGCTTCACCGACGCCGACTTCGACGCAGCCATTGCCGAGCTGCGCAAGGCCAAGGACTCGGGCCAGATCAAGGGCTTCACCGGCAACGACTACACCAAGCCGCTCGCCTCCGGCGACACCGCGGCGTGCTTCGCATGGACCGGCGACGTGGTGCAGCTGCGCGCCGACAACCCGAACCTCGGCTACGCGCTCCCCCAGACCGGCTGCACCCTCTGGTCGGACAACTTCGTGATTCCCGCCCTGGCGAAACACAAGAAGAACGCCGAGAAGCTCATCAACTACTACTACGACCCGAAGGTCATGGCCCAGGTCGTGGCCTACGTCAACTACATCTCGCCGGTCAAGGGCGCTCAGCAGATCCTGCAGAAGCAGGACCCGGCCGTCGCCCAGAACCAGCTGATCTTCCCCTCCGAAGAAACGCTGTCTCGGGCCCAGGTCTTCCGCGGCCTGACCAACGCTGAGGAAACGAAGTACAACAAGGCGTTCCAAGCGCTGGTGACCGGCTGATGGCCGACCAGGCTGCCGGCGACCTGATCCTGCGCCAGATCACCAAGAGCTACGAGACGTTCACCGCGGTCGACAGCATCGACCTCGTCATCCCGCGTGGGTCGTTCTTCGCGCTGCTCGGGCCCTCGGGCTGCGGCAAGACGACCACACTGCGTATGGTGGCGGGGCTCGAACAGCCGACGGCCGGCACGATCTCCATCGGCGAGCGCGACATCACCTCGACCAAGGCGTACCAGCGCAACGTCAACACGGTCTTCCAGAACTACGCGCTCTTCCCGCACCTCGACATCCTCGACAATGTCGCCTTCGGTCTGCGACAACGCAAGGTCAAGGACTGGAAGGTCAAGGCCATGGAGGCGCTCGAGCTCGTCGAGCTGACCCAGGTGGCGAGAAAGAAGCCGACCCAGCTCTCCGGCGGGATGCAGCAGCGGGTGGCCCTCGCTCGGGCGGTCGTCAACCGGCCCGACGTGCTGCTCCTCGACGAGCCGCTCGGCGCGTTGGACCTCAAGCTGCGCCGGCAGATGCAGATCGAGCTCAAAAGGATCCAGCAGGAGGTGGGTCTCACCTTCGTCCACGTCACCCACGACCAGGAGGAGGCCATGACGATGGCCGACACCATCGCGGTCATGAACGGCGGGCGCCTCCAGCAGGTCGGTGATCCGAGCACCCTCTACGAGAAGCCCGAGTCGACCTTCGCCGCCAACTTCCTCGGCCAGTCGAACCTGCTGGCGGCCACTGTCAAGGGGGTCAGCGACGGCGTCGCCCAGCTCAACGTGCACGGTACGGAGATGACCCTGCCCGCCGGTCTTCTGCCCGAGGGCGCTACCGAGATCTGGCTCGGCATCCGGCCCGAGAAGGTTCGGATCATCGGGGGGGTCGACGACTCCGGCAGCGACAGCGACGGCCTGAACGCCCTGCGGGGCAAGGTGACCGACGTGTCGTTCCTCGGCGTGGCCACGCAGTACCTCGTCTCCACGACGTGGGGCCGCGAGCTGACGGTGGTCCAGCAGAACGACGGGATGCCGCGAGCCGTGCTCGGCTCGAACGTCAGGCTGGCCTGGTTGCCGGCCAACAGCTTCGCGCTCGATGCCTCTCAGGACGCCGACGCCGGCGCCGACATCGGCGAGGACGCCTGACGTGGCCGTCAACACCCTCGACGGGGCTCCTCTCGCGCCGCAGCCGTCTCGACGAGGGGGGCCACGGCGTCCCCGTCGGCGCGGTGCCTACGTGCCTTACCTGCTCCTGCTGCCAGGCATGCTCTGGCTCGTCGTGTTCTTCCTGGTGCCGATGCTCTCGCTCGCGTCGCAGTCGCTGCAGACCGGCGACGTCGACAACGGCTACACGCTCACCTTCAACTTCGCGACCTACTCCGACGCCCTGGGCACCTACTGGCCACAGCTGCTCCGGTCGCTCATCTACGCGGGCACCGCGACCGTCGCCACCCTCGCCCTCGGCTTTCCGTTGGCCTGGTTCATCGCTCACCGGTCGGGTCGGTACAAGAACTTCCTCCTGGTGCTCGTCATCGCGCCGTTCTTCACGTCCTTCCTGATTCGCACGCTCGCCTGGCAGACCATCCTCGGCGACACCGGCCTGCTCGCGCAGTTCACCGCGTTCACCCACACCGACTTCCTACTCTCCGGTTTCAAGACGGTGCTGCGCACGGTCGGGCTGATCTCCAACGACCAGCTGCTGTTCTCGCCGTTCGCCGTGATCTGCGGGCTGACCTACAACTTCCTGCCGTTCATGGTGCTGCCGCTCTACGCCAACCTCGAACGGCTCGACCAGCGCCTCGTCGAGGCCGCCGGTGACCTGTACGCGTCTCCGGTGCAGGCCTTCTGGCGCGTGATCTGGCCGCTGTCGCTGCCGGGGGTTGTGGCGGGAACGCTGCTGACCTTCATCCCGGCCACCGGCGACTACATCAACTCGGTGCTGCTCGGTAGCACCCAGACCACCATGATCGGCCAGGTCATCGACTCCCAGTTCCTGCGTGTGCTCGACTATCCGACGGCGGCGGCCCTCAGCTTCATCCTGTTGCTGCTCATCGTGGCCTTCGTCGTGACGTACGTGCGTCGCGCCGGCACCGAGGAGCTGGTCTGAGATGGCCTGGCTCCGTCGTCACCTCGTCATCATCGTCGGGCTGCTGGTGATGCTCTACATCCTGGCGCCCAACTTCGTCGTGATCGCCTTCTCGTTGAACAAGCCGGCCGGGCGCTTCAACTACCAGTGGAACCAGTTCTCGTTCGACGCGTGGACCAACGTGTGCGGGGTTCCGGGCATCTGCGACTCGCTCGGTCTGAGCCTTCAGATCGGCGTCATTGCCTCGTTGACGGCTGCGGTGCTCGGCACGATGGTCGCCTTCGCTCTGGGCCGCTACCGCTTCCGCGCCCGGGCCGGAACCAACCTGTTGATCTTCCTGCCGATGGCGACCCCCGAGGTCGTCATGGGCTCGAGCCTGCTGACGCTCTTCATCGCGATGGGCATTCCCACCGGCCGCACCACGATCCTCATCGCCCACATCATGTTCTGCCTCTCGTTCGTCATCGTGACGGTCAAGGCCCGGGTGGCCTCGCTCGACCCGCGGCTCGAGCAGGCGGCGGCCGACCTGTACGCCAACGAGGTACAGGCTTTCCTGAAGGTGACCTTCCCGCTGGTGGCCCCGGGCATCGCCGCCGGCACGCTCCTGGCGTTCTCGCTGTCGTTCGACGACTTCATCATCACCAACTTCAACGCCAGCCCGTCGTCGGTCACCTTCCCCATGTACGTGTGGGGAGCGGCCCAACGCGGAACTCCGGTGCAGATCAACGTGATCGGCACCATCATGTTCCTCGGGGCCCTGGCCATCGTCGTGATCGGGCAGGTGCTGAACAGCCGTCGCTCGCGGCAGACAGTGTGAAGGCCCGACGAGCATTAGGGTCGCAGTCATGGCAACGGTGACGCAGAAGACAGTGCTCGACTCGGTTCCCACAGGTTTGTTCATCGGCGGCCGGTGGCAGCCGGCATCCGGCGGGAAGACCCTCGAGGTGCACGACCCGTCGAACGGTCGAGTGCTGGCCGAGGTGGCCGACGCGAGCGTTCTCGACGGGCGGGCGGCGCTGGATGCCGCTGTGGCCGCCCAGCCCGGCTGGGCCACGGTGGCTCCCCGCGACCGCGGCGAGCTGCTGAGGGAGGCGTTCGAGAAGCTCACGGCGCGCGCCGACGAGTTCGCAATGCTGATGACCCTCGAGATGGGCAAGACGCTGGCCGAGAGCCGCGGCGAGGTGACCTACGGGGCCGAGTTCTTCCGCTGGTTCTCCGAGGAGGCGGTGCGCGTCGGTGGCCGCTACGCCGTCGCCCCCAACGGAGCCACCCGGCTGCTCACGACGAAGCAGCCCGTGGGCCCCACCTTGATGATCACCCCGTGGAACTTCCCGCTCGCGATGGGCACCCGCAAGATCGGCCCGGCCATCGCCGCCGGCTGCACGATGGTCGTCAAGCCGGCCAGTCAGACCCCGCTGACGATGCTGGCGCTGGCCGAGCTGCTGCGCGAGTGCGGCCTGCCCGACGGCGTGCTCAACGTCGTGACGACGAGCCACACCGGTGACGTCATGGAGCCGCTCATCCGCGACCCGCGGCTGCGCAAGCTGACCTTCACCGGCTCCACGCAGGTGGGGCGCAAACTCATCGAGCAGGCCGCGCAGGGCGTGCTTCGGGTCTCGATGGAGCTCGGCGGCAACGCGCCGTTCCTCGTGTTCGCCGACGCCGATGTCGACAAGGCCGTCGAGGGGGCGATGCTCGCCAAGATGCGCAACATGGGCGAGGCGTGCACAGCCGCGAACCGCTTCTACGTGCACGCCTCGGTGGCCGAGGAGTTCACCGCGAAGCTGTCGAAGCGGATGGGCGCCCTCGTCGTCGGACGCGGCACCAAGAAGGGTGTCGACGTGGGCCCGCTCGTCGACGAGAAGTCTCGCGACAAGGTCGTGGCCCTCGTCGATGATGCGGTCAGCAAGGGGGCCAAGGTGCTCGTGGGCGGCGAGGTGCCGAAGGGCGCCGGCTGGTTCTACCCGCCGACGGTGCTCATCGACGTGCCGCACAACGCCGACATGGCCACCGACGAGATCTTCGGCCCGGTGGCGCCGGTGTCGACCTTCACCGACAACGACGAGGCGATCCGCCTCGCGAACGACA
>JBDTVJ010000103.1:0-10411 GCA_040007275.1 Terracoccus sp. | reverse complement strand
TGGTTCGCCTGGGGCCGCATCGAGGGCAACCCCGACACCTACGTTCGTCGCATCCTGGTCAACACCTACTCGAGCTGGTGGCGACGCAAATGGAACGCCGAGCAGGCGACCGAACAGCTGCCCGAGTCGGCACCGGGTCAGTCGCCGTTCGCTGCGGGGCGCCACGCCGCGTCGGGGCAGGTCGACGACCGCACCGACCTGTGGCAGGCGCTCGGCCGCCTGCCCAAGAAGCAACGCGCTGTCGTGGTGCTGCGCTTCTACGAAGACCTGTCCGAGACCGAGACGGCCGAGGTCATGCAGTGCTCGGTCGGCACCGTCAAGAGCCAGGCGAGCCGGGCGCTCGCGAAGCTGCGTCTCGACCCGGCGCTGCACCACGACGAACCCACCACCCGAGCCGGGGAGGCACGATGAACACCACCGAGCTACGTGACGAGCTGAGCGCCCGGGTCTCGAGCATCGACGCCCCACCGTCGATGTCGTCGGCGGTGGCCGGGAAGATCCGCGCCACGAAACGTCGCCGTGCGGCCACCCTTGCCGGAACTGTTTGTGCCGTAGCGGTCCTCGCGGGAGTGACCGTGGTAGATATCGGCCGGTCGGCAGCTCCGCTCGTGCCCGCTGGAACGTCAGCCCCAAGCGTCATGGTCGGCGCCGACGGGATGCCGTACCGCGCGGTCCCGCCCTCGCCCGGCGACGTGGTGCGCGACGGTCTGCGCTACCGGGCCAAGGTCGCCGACGACCGTCTGGTGGTCGCGGCCATCGGCGCGGTCGGGCAGGGCAAGATCACGATGACCTGGACCCCGACCTCGACCCGCGTCTCACTGGCCGCCGGGTGCTGGCTTCCCAGCGTCGACACCCAGTCGGCGCCGCTGGGGACGGCCTTCCTGCTCATCGACGGCAAACGAACGGTGGGCCGCAGCTGTGCCCCTGAACCTGCTGCTGCCGGTGCCCTTTCGACCAGTGGCGCGACGCCCGGTAAGCCCGGGCAGGGTTGGGACGGCCTCACGGTCGGCAAGCCCGTTACCGTCACCGTGGAGGCGTTCGACCGGAACGGCAAGCCGGTGACCGACCCGGGGGTTCGAGTGTCGGGAGCCATCTACGTCCAGGGCCCGCAGCGCGACGTGACCGACGAGGCCACGGGCCAGGCCGTCACTGAGGTGCCCGAGGTCACCGAGTACGAGGGATACCGCTACCGGCTCACCTCGCTCACAACCAAGCCGGCAACCGGGGGGCCGACCACCGCCGCTACCCCGTCTCAGACGCCGTTCCTCGTCACCTACGGGTCAGCGGGGGTGGACCCAGCGGGTGGAACCGCCGGAGACATCGGCCGCGACTACCTGGTCGGGCTCGACGCCCCGACGGGAGGCAACAGCGGGGGCATCATCGAGACTCTTCCTCAGCCGGCCAGGGCGGCGACCACCCTGACCTTGCGCCACGCGGGTGCCAAGCCCAAGCGAGGCGTTCAGCTCATCGCGATCTACACGTTGGCCGACTGAGGCGGCTCCCGGCATCCGTTCGCTCGGGTCGCTCAGGGCGAGGTCGACGGCGGCCTCGACGTGTATACGGGTGGTGGGAAACACCGGGACCGGGCTGTCGGCCGCCGCGATGAGCAGCTCGATCTCGGTGCAGCCGAGGATGATGCCCTCGCCGCCTGCGGCGACGAGGCGCGTGATGACCTCGCGATAGAACTGCCGAGAAGGCTCCAACAGCTGCCCCAGGCACAGCTCGTCGTAGATGATGCGGTGCACCTCGGCGCGGTCGTCGGTCGGTGGGACCAACACGGTCAGGCCGTGACCAGCGAGGCGGTCGCGGTAGAAGTCCTGCTCCATGGTGAAGGCCGTTCCCAGCAGGCCGACCGTGCGCAGCCCCGCCCCCGTGACCGCCCGGGCGGTTGTATCACCCAGGTGCAGAAGCGGGATGGCGATGGCGGCCTGGATCTGGTCGGCGACCCGGTGCATCGTGTTGGTGCAGACGACCAGCAGCTCGGCGCCGCCGGCCTCCAGGCTCTGAGCGACCTGCGCCAGCAGCCCACCGGCCTGCTCCCACTGTCCGGCCGCCTGTAGCTGCTCGATCTCTGCGAAGTCGACCGAGGCGAGCAGCACCCGGGCCGAGTGCAGGCCGCCGAGCCGGTCGCGCACGATCTCGTTGGCCAGCCGGTAGTACGCAGCGCTTGACTCCCAGCTCATGCCGCCGAGCATGCCGATGACCCGCTGCCGCGGCTGTCTTGTCACGTTCGCATTCTGTCAGTGCGTTCGTCCTTCGGGTTCGAGGTGTTCGCACGCGCTCCACCGCGGCGGGTCACCTCGAAGGGGGGCCGTGGGTCAGCCGACGTCCTGCACGTCGGAGCGACGGGCAATGGTGGCCGCGGCTCGGCGCGTGGCCAGCACCGGCACGTGCGGCACGATGTCGTCGAGAAAGGCGAACCGGCGCCGCAGGGAACGGTGGTAGGCATCGCAGCTGGGGTCGGCGCTGAGATCGCTCCACCAGTCGGCGATGTCTCCCCATCCCGGCGCCGCGAGCGAACCGCCGTACTGCTGCAGGGCCAGGCCCGCGCACAGGCTGGCGAAGGTCATCCGTTGCTCCAGGGGCCACTGCGAGAGCGTCCCGACGAGCATCGCGGCCCCGAACACGTCGCCGGCCCCCGTCGGGTCGACCTCGCGCACCCGCAACGAGGGCACCTGGGCCTCCTCCCCGGTGTTGCCATCGATGCCGAGGGCGCCCTGCGAACCGTTCGTCACGATCGCAACAGGCACCCGGTCGGCGAGGTCGTACAGGGCCTCGAGGGCCGTGTCGGTGCCGGTGTAGGCCATCGCCTCGACGGCATTGGGCATGAAGGCGTCGCACCGGTCGAGCCGGGCCAGCACGTCGGCCGACCACGCCCCCTTGGGATCCCACCCGACGTCGGCGAACACCAACGCTCCGCCGGCCCGAGCCCGGTCGACCCAGGTCGCGCCGGTGCTCGAGAAGGCCTCGGGCTCGGCGAGGTCGGCGAGCACGGCCCGAGCGGCGGGCGGCGTGCCGATGAGGGACTCGGCATCGAGCGGTGAGGGGTGACCGTGCGAGACCATGCTGCGGTCGTGGTTGACCGACATCGACACCGTCACCGGGCTGTGCCAGTCGGCGAACTGGCGGCTACGACTCAGGTCGATCCCCTCCTGCTGCTCCAGGGTGCGCCAGCAGAAGTCGCCGTAGTCGTCGTCGCTGAACGCCGCAGCCAGGGAGGTGCGCAACCCCAGTCGTCGCGATGCCGTCGCGAAGTTGGCGATGCCGCCCGGGCAGGAGGCGAGCCCTTCGGCCCACACCTCCGTGCCCGGCGCCGGCGCGCTCGGCATGCCGGCGAAGATCATGTCGAGAAAGACGGTTCCCCAGACGAAGACGTCGAAGTCGGGGCCGTCGTCGGAGCGGAGGGCGGCAAGGGGGTCGAACATCTGGTTCAGCATGATGGGGCCATCGTCTCGCACCCGTCAGCCGCCGTCGCCCTGTTTCTCCCGCGAGCCTGCGACCAGGCGCCAGGGATTGGTACGTTCGGGTCGTGGTGAGGTCATGAAGCTGGCGATCCTCGGTGGGGGCGGCTTTCGTGTGCCCCTCGTCTTCGGCGCGCTCCTCCGTGACCTCGCTGACCTCGGTGACCTCGGTGTCCTCGGCGGTCGCCGGGTCGAGACGGTGGTGCTGCACGACACCGACGAGGCGCGCCTCGTCGCCATCTCGCAGGTGCTGGCCCAACAGGCCGAACGGGCGGGGGCGCAGCGGCATCCAGGCTCATCGCGCTCGGCGCCACAGGTCCTTACGACGACGAGCCTCGACGCAGCGCTCGAGGGCGCCGACTTCGTCTTCTCGGCCATGCGGGTCGGCGGGCTGGAGGGCCGCACCGTCGACGAGCGGGTGGCTCTCGACCTCGGCCTGCTCGGACAGGAGACGACCGGCGCCGGTGGCGTGACCTACGGCCTGCGAACGGTGCCCGTGGCCCTGCGGGTGGCCGAGCGGGTACGGACGGTGGCGCCCGAAGCCTGGGTCATCAACTTCACCAACCCGGCCGGGATGGTGACGCAGGCGATGCAGTCGGTGCTGGGCGAGCGGGTGGTCGGCATCTGCGACTCCCCGCTCGGGCTGGCGAACCGCGCCGCCGGGGCGCTCGGCCATCGGCTGGACGACCTGCAGATCGACTACGCGGGCCTGAACCACCTCGGCTGGCTTCAGGGGCTGCGCTCGGGAACGACCGACCTGCTGCCCGACCTGCTCGCGGATGCCGCTGCGCTCGGTTCGATCGAGGAGGGGCGACTCTTCGGGGTCGAGTGGTTGCAGACCCTGCGGACTCTGCCCAACGAGTACCTCTTCTACTACTACTTCACGCGCGATGCGATCGGCCAGATCACGACGGAGGCTCAGACTCGGGGTGAGTACCTGGTCGACCAGCAGGCCAGCTTCTACGCCGCCGTAGGCAGCTCGCCCGCCCAGGCCCTGGCGCACTGGGACACCGTGCGCCGCGAGCGCAACGCCACCTACATGCAGGAGACTCGCCGCGAGCAGGCACACGACCACGAACGCTCCGAAGCCGACATCGAGGGCGGCGGTTACGAAGGGGTGGCGCTCGCCCTGATGGCAGCGATCGCGCGCGACGAGCCGGCCCGGCTGATCCTCAACGTGCGCAACGGCACCACGCTGCCCGGCCTGCCGGCCGACGCGGTCGTCGAGGTGCCCTGCCGGGTGACGGCCTCCGGCCCGCAACCGTTGCCGGTCTCTCCACTGCCGGGGCACGCCCTAGGTCTGGCGCAGCAGGTCAAGGCCGTCGACGAGCTGGTGATCGCTGCCGCCGCCGACCGCTCCCCCACCCTTGCCGTCGAGGCCCTGGCGCTGCACCCGCTGGTCGACTCGGTGACCACGGCCCGTGAGATTCTCCAACGGTGCCGGGCCCGGGTGCCCTCGCTGGACGCCGTGTTCGTCAGGCCGTGAGCAGCCCACCGGCCCCACCTTTACGCCCGTGCTCGAATCGTGGACTCCCCTCGGCAATGAATAATCAGAGGTTATACATTCGATTACATGACGATCACCGAGACGCCGACCCCCTCGCGTCCAGCCGCGCGCCCTCCGCGCTCCGACCGCTCGAACGGGCAGTGGAAGGTCGACGGCGTCGCCCCGCTCAACGGCAATGAGGAGTGGAAGCAGGAAGAAGGCGGCCTCAGCGTGCGCCAGCGCATCGAGCAGGTCTACTCCAAGGAGGGCTTCGACTCGATCCCTCCCCATGACCTGAGCGGGCGGTTCCGCTGGTGGGGTCTCTACACCCAGCGCCGCCCCGGTATCGACGGGGGGCGCACCGCCCTGCTCGACGACACCGAGCTGAGCGATACGTACTTCATGATGCGGGTGCGCACTGACGGCAACGCCGTCGATGCGCACGGTCTGCGGGTGCTCGGCGGTATCGCCACGGAGTTCGCCCGCGACACCGCCGACATCACCGACCGCCAGAACATCCAGTTCCACTGGGTCGGTATCGAGGACGTGCCCGAGATCTGGAACCGCCTCGAGTCGATCGGTCTGCAGACGACGGAGGCCTGCGGCGACGTACCGCGGGGGTTTCTCGGCAGCCCGGTCGCGGGGGTCGCGGCCGACGAGATCATCGACCCCACCCCGGTCATCCGGGCCATCACCGAGCGGTACATCGGCGACTCCGAGCTGGCCAACCTGCCGCGCAAGTTCAAGACCGCGATCACCGGTCACCCGAGCCTCGACGTCGTGCACGAGATCAACGACATCTCGCTCGTCGGCGTCGTGCACCCCGAGTTGGGTGCCGGCTACGACCTCTGGGTCGGGGGCGGGCTGTCCGTGTCGCCTCGGCTCGCCGAACGGCTCGGGGCCTTCGTCACCGAAGACCAGGCCGCCGACGTCTGGTACGGCGTGACCTGCATGTTCCGCGACTACGGCTACCGCCGACTGCGGCACAAGGCGCGCCTGAAGTTCCTCATCGCCGACTGGGGCCCGGCGAAGTTCCGGGAGGTGCTCGAGCGCGAGTACCTCGGCTACCACCTCGCCGACGGGCCACCGCCCGCTCCCGCGACCGGCCCCGGCGACCACGTCGGTGTGCACCTGCAGAAGGACGGCCGCCACTACGTCGGCGCTTCCCCGGTGGTCGGGCGCATCAGCGGCACGTTGCTGACCGGGCTCGGTGATCTCATCGAGCGGGTCGGCGCCGGTCGCGTACGGTTCACCGCCCACCAGAAGCTCGTCGTGCTCGACGTGCCGACAGCGTCGGTCGAGGCCCTCGTCGAAGGGCTCGAAGAGCTGGGACTCACCGCGCGGCCCAGCCCCTTCCGGCGAACCACGATGGCCTGCACCGGGATCGAGTTCTGCAAGCTGGCGATCGTCGACACCAAGGCCACCGCGGCCGCGGCGATCACCGAGCTCGAGACCCGCCTCGCCGACGTTCCGCTCGACCGGCCGATCCTGCTCAACGTCAACGGTTGCCCCAACTCGTGCTCGCGTATCCAGACCGCCGATATCGGTCTCAAGGGGCAGCTCATCGCCGTCGACGGAGAGCAGCGACCGGGGTTCCAGGTGCACCTCGGTGGCGGGCTCGCCTCGGTCGACCGCGACGAGGCCGGCCTCGGGCGAACGGTCCGCGGCTTGAAGGTCACGACCGACGAGCTGCCCGACTATGTCGAGCGCGTGGTGCGCACCTACCTCGACGCCCGCGAGACCGACGAGAGCTTCTCTGCCTGGGCCGCCCGTGCTGACGAGGACGCGCTCCGGTGACCGCCGTCTCGCTGGGGCTGCCCACCCGCCGCCCCGACCCTGCCCTGCTACGCACGACCGGCGAGCTGCGGGCCCTGGTCGGTCGCGGGGTCCGTGAGGTCGGCCCGAACCCCACCGCCGAGGAGGTCGCCGCCTGGGCCGCCGAGGTCTTTCCCGGGACCCTCGCCGTGGCGTGCTCGATGCAGGATGCCGTGCTGCCGCACCTGGTCTCGCGCTTCGTCTCGGGCGTCGACGTGCTCTTCCTGGAGACGGGCTACCACTTCTCCGACACGCTCGTGACCCGCGACATCGTCGAGCAGGACCTGCCGGTCAACCTCGTCAACGTGCGCGCCGACCTCACCGTGGCGCAGCAGGACGAGCGGTTCGGGCCGCGGCTGCACGAACGGGATCCGGCTCTCTGCTGCCAGCTGCGCAAGGTCGAACCCCTCGCCCGCACTCTCGCCGGTTACGAGGCGTGGGTCACGGGGGTGCGCCGCGAGGAGTCACCGACCCGGGCCGAGACTCCCGTCGTGACCTGGGACGAGAAGAACGGCCTCGTCAAGATCAACCCGCTGGCCGCGTGGACCCATGACGAGGTGCTGGCCTACGCCGCCGAGCACGAGGTCGTCACGAACTCGCTGCTCACCGACGGCTATCCCTCGATCGGGTGCGAGCCGTGCACCCGACGGGTCGCCCCGGGTGAGGACCCCCGGGCCGGCCGTTGGGCCGGGTTCGCCAAGACCGAGTGCGGGTTGCACACGTGACGGCCTCGGGTGGTGTTCCCGGATGCCGCTGAAGTCGGCTCTGCCGCTCGTGGTCGACCTCTCGGGCCGGCTTGTCGTGGCCGTCGGTGGCGGCCCGGTGTCGGCCCGTCGCGTGCGCGCGTTCGTCGACGAGGGTGCCGTGGTTCGAGTCGTCGCGCCCTGGGTCTGCGAGGACCTGCTCGACCTCGCTCGCGAGGGCTTGGTGCAGTGGCAGGCCCGTGACTACCGCGACGCGACCGATCTCGACGGCGCCTGGCTCGTGCACACCGCCACGGGCGACCGGGCCACCGACACCCAGGTTGCGGCCGACGCCGAGGCCCGGCGCCTCTGGTGCGTCAACGCCACCGACGCGGCCGCCTCGCGAGTCAGCGTCGCGGCTCGGACCGATGTCACGACCCCGGCCGGAAGGGTCACGGTCGCCACGTACGCGGCGGGCGACCCCGCGCTGGCCACCACGGTTCGCGACGGGATCGCGCTCGGCATCACCTCTGGCGTGCTCGACCTGCGCCGGGGCCGGCGACGCCCGGTGTGCCAACCCGTCGGTCACTCGGGGGTCGGTTCGACTCCGAACGGTGGCGACCGCGCGAGGCAGTCCACCGGGTGGGTGGCGTTGGTGGGCGGCGGCCCCGGGGCCGACGGTCTGCTCACTGCACGTGGTCACGAGCTGCTCGCGTCGGCCGATGTGGTCGTGGTCGACCGGCTGGCGCCCCGGGGCGTGGTCGACCGGCTGCCGGCATCCGTGCGGGTCATCGACGTCGGCAAGACCCCCGGCCACCATGCGGTGCCGCAGTCGCGCATCAACGACATCCTCGTCGAGGAGGCCGAGCGCGGCCTCGGCGTGGTTCGGCTCAAGGGCGGCGACCCCTTCGTGCTCGGCCGCGGCGGTGAGGAACGCGACGCGTGCCAGTCTCACGGCATCCCTGTCGAGGTGGTGCCGGGCGTCACGAGCGCGGTTGCGGTTCCGGCCGCTGCCGGCATCCCGGTGACCCATCGCGGCGTGGCTCGTGGCTTCACGGTCGTCACCGGGCACGATCACATCCCGGTGCTGCCCACGGGTTCCGACCACACCCTCGTGCTGCTGATGGGCGTGAACCTGCTCGAGCAGACGGCCCGTCGCCTGATCGACCACGGCCGGGATGCCGGGTGCCCGGTGGCCGTGGTCGAGCGCGGTTTCGCTCCGACCCAGCGCACCACGGTCGGCACCCTCGAGACCATCGCCGGTCTGGCGGCCGCGCGGGGAGTGGCCTCGCCTGCGGTGATCGTCGTCGGTGACGTCGTGCGCCTCGGTCCTGACTGGCCCGCACCCTCTCCGCAACACACCGAGTAAGCGTCAACCACCCGCTACTGCAGTCAGGGGTACTTGACGGTTACCCGGTGTGTTGTGCCCCAGGTCGGTTGGTGGGTCGGCGTCGGCGTCGACCCACCTCGACAGCGCCAAGGCGCCGGGGTGGGCCTGCACCGCCACCACCATGGCGAAGTGGCCGCGGTGGCACAGCCTCGTCTGCCGAGGTGGCTCGATCACCTGCTCGACGGCGGGTGCGGTGCGATGCATCCGAGCCACCATCTCACCGACGGCCGCGGGGTCGACGCCCCGGTCGGCTTGCCGAGGTCGATCCACTCGAACAGGCGAACGGGACCGCCGGCGGCATCCGAGGTGACGGACCCATTCGGAGTGCGGATGACGGCAGGGGTGAGAACCCCTGCAGCGCGGACCGTCTCGCTGAAATCGGCGTTGCGGCCTACGGACTCGAGGTCGGGCGAGGCGAACCACTCCTTGACGGCGAACCAGCCCGAGGGGGTCATGAGGCGCCACACCTGGCCGAGCTGCCCGCGCGCCATCGGCCCCGCCAGCGCGGCGGCGGGCCCGAGCCCGAAGGCCGGCGACACCGCTGTCGCGTCACGGTCGGTCAGCACCCGCTCAGTCTGCGGCATCCCGGCGTTGCTGGTCGTCGAACCACAGCTCGGCGGAGGCTTCCTTGGCCGAAGCGCCCGACGCGACCGCAGCCCGGGCAGCCCCGACGTTGTGGGAGGTCGCCGTCATCATCGCGGCCACCCGACCGCGGCTGTAGGTCATCGACTGCTGTGCGGGGACGCCGATGCTGGCGCCGACCTCGATGGCGTCCTGATCGGCGCCGAGGTAGAGGAACTGCCAACCGAACTGGGTGGTCTGTCGCTCGATCATGGCCTTCACGTGCGCGTGCGTGAGCTCGCGTGACGCGTTCTCGAGCCCGTCGGTCATGATGCCGACGATCACCACTGCGGGCCGCTGCTCCTCCGGCAGGCAGGCGAGGCGCGCCCCGGCCTCGCCGACGAGCCGACCGATCGAGTCGAGCAGGGCGGTCGTGCCGCGCGGGGCGAGGCGTAGCGGTGGTACGACCCCGACGGGCAGGTCGCGGTAGATCTCCTCGTACTCGTTGTCGAACTGGGCCAGCGTCACCCGGCACTCGCCCGGCACCCGGCGCTGCTCGGTCATGAAAGCGTTGAAGCCGCCCTCGGTGTCGGTCTTGATGGAGTCCATCGAACCGCTGCGGTCGAGCAGGAAGTAGAGATGGGTCAGGTTCGGGTTCGTCATGGCTTCTCCTTCGGCGTACTTCGGGGGGTGGGCGCTGCGAGTCTTCGGATGTCGGGATCTCAGGTGGGGCGACGAGCCCGGAAGCGCAGCGGTGGCGGCGTCGCCGCCTCGTCGGGTGCGCGGTGGCGCCCTTGCTCGAGGTCGTAGCGCGCCCGTTCGACTCCCGCGGCCGTGACCCGGCCGGCCTCGGACCCGTAGGCCGAGAGCAGGGCGGTGCGCGCCAGACGGGGGCCGACGGCGTTCTCGGAAAGCCCGGCCAAGGCCCCGGCGGTGCGGATGCTGCCGCCCTGGTCGAGCACGACCGCGGCCATGGCCTCGTCGATGGCCCGCGTGACGAAGGACTGGGCCACCC
>JBDTVJ010000102.1:0-10709 GCA_040007275.1 Terracoccus sp. | reverse complement strand
CCAACTACGTCGACCACGTGCAGATCACGATGGCCGAGGACATCGGGATCGCCGGCCGGGCCGGTTACTACGACGGCATCGGCGCGGCCCGCGACGTGATCCAGAACCACCTGCTGCAACTGCTCGCCCTGACCGCGATGGAAGAGCCCGTCTCGTTCGACGCCAAGAACCTGCGGGCCGAGAAGGAGAAGGTGCTCTCGGCCGTGGTACTGCCGGCGAGCCTCGAGAAGGGTTCCGCCCGAGGCCAGTACGCCGCCGGGTGGCAGGGGGCCGAGGAGGTCGTCGGCTACCTCGACGAGGCCGGCGTCGACGCGAACTCGACCACCGAGACCTTCGCCGCCGTCGCCCTCGAGGTCGACACGCGTCGGTGGGCCGGTGTGCCGTTCTACCTGCGCACGGGTAAGCGGCTCGGCAAGCGGGTCACCGAGATCGCGGTCGTCTTCAAGAAGGCGCCGCACCTGCCGTTCGAGCACACCGCCACCGAGGAGCTCGGCCAGAACGCGATCGTCATCCGAGTGCAGCCCGACGAAGGGGTGACGATCCGGTTCGGCTCCAAGGTGCCCGGAGCGCAGATGGAGGTGCGCGACGTGACGATGGACTTCGGTTACGGCAGCTCGTTCACCGAGGCCTCCCCCGAAGCCTACGAACGCCTCATCCTCGACGTGCTGCTGGGCGACCCACCGCTCTTCCCGCGCCACGAAGAGGTCGAGTCGTCGTGGCGCATCCTCGACCCCCTCATGAAGCACTGGGCCAAGAGCGGCAAGCCGGAGCAGTACACCGCCGGCACGTGGGGCCCGGCCTCCGCCGATGCCATGCTCGAGCGCGACGGACGCAAGTGGAGGATGCCGTGATCCGCGACCTGACCGAGACCAGCACCACAGCGATCAGCAAGACCCTGGTGCGGTTGCGCAACGAGGTCGGGGCCATGGCCCTGGGCCGCGTGCTCACGCTCGTCGTCATCGTGCAGGACACCGACGCCAGCGAGGCGATCGAGGTGGCCAACCAGGCCAGCCGGCAGCATCCCTGCCGCATCATCGTGGTCATCTCCGGAGATCGACGCGGCCGCAACCGCCTCGACGCGCAGATCCGGCTCGGTGGTGATGCCGGTGCGAGCGAGATCGTCGTGCTGCGGCTGTACGGCGCCCTGGCCGGCCACGGCCCCAGTGTCGTCGTCCCGCTCCTGCTACCCGACTCGCCCATCGTGGCCTGGTGGCCCGGAGAAGCCCCTGACGACGTGGCTTGCGACCCGATCGGGGCCATGGCCCAGCGACGGATCACCGACTCTGCCCAGAACCGCAACGCTCGGCAGACGTTGAAGAAGCGGGCGGCGAGCTATGCGCCCGGCGACTCCGACCTCGCCTGGACGCGGGTCACCCGATGGCGCGGGTTGCTCGCGGCGGCCCTCGACCAGCCCCCCTACGAGCAGATCACCGGGGCCGTCGTGGCGGGAGCCCCCGACTCCCCCTCGTCCGAGCTGCTGGCGGCCTGGCTCTCGTTCCGGCTCAAGGTTGCCGTGCGGCGGGTCTCGACCCCGCGCGGCTCGGGCATCACCTCCGTGCGCCTCGAACGGGCGAGCGGCCCGATCGACCTGGTGCGTCCGGGCGACGCTGTGGCCACGCTGTCTCAGGCCGGTCAGCCCGACCGGCGGATCAGCCTGCCCCGCCGCGACCTGCCCGAGTGCCTCGCCGACGAGCTGCGAAGGCTCGATCCCGACAACACCTACGAGGATGCCCTGCTGCACGGGGTCGAGAGGCTCACTCCGGCACGGCAGACGGCCACCGCCGCCGCGAAGACGGGCAAGGCGCCCGACGTGGCGGCGGCTCGTCGTCTGGCGGCACGCATCAACCGTGACGAGTCGGCGCAGGGTGGCTCGGCAATGGTCGCCGCCGCGCCCGCGCCTGAGGGTGGAAGCAGTGACGAGGTGAGGGCTGCCACGGCGCGCAAGCTTGCCGGCAAACGGACGCCCCGCGAGAAGGTCACCGACGCTGCGGCCAAGTCGGCCAGCAAGAAGACCGCTGAGCCTGCGAAGACGACGGGCAAGAAGGCGGCCGCCAAGAGCACAGCGAAGAAGGCCACCACGTGAGTGCACCGCCGCTCGTCGTCGTTCATCCGAACAAGCAGTCGTTGGCGGATGCCGCCGCGGCTCGGCTGGTGGCGGCCCTGGTCGACGCGCAGGCACGCCAGCCGGAGGCGCAGATAGCGCTGACCGGAGGCTCCATGGGGTCGGCCGTCATCGCGTCGGTGTTGGCGGTGCCCGGCCGGTCGGCCGTCGACTGGTCACGCGTTCGGGTCTGGTGGGGCGACGAGCGGTACCTGGCCTCGGGCGATCCTGACCGCAACGACACCCAGAACGACACGGCGGGTCTGGCCACCCTCGGGCTCGACCCCGACAAGGTCCACCGGGTCAGTGGACCCGACACATCGGAGTCGGCCGAGGCGAGCGCCGACGCGTACTCCGCGACGCTGCGCGAGCACGGGCAGGGCAGTCTCGACGTCGTGCTGCTGGGGGTCGGCCCCGACGGCCACGTCGCGTCGCTCTTCCCGCACCACGAGGCCCAGCGGGTGACGAACGCCGTGGCGGTCGCGGTCCACCATTCCCCCAAGCCGCCCCCCGACCGGGTCTCCCTCACGTTCGAATGCCTCGACGCTGCGCGCGAGGTGTGGTTCCTCGTGGCCGGAGACGACAAGGCTGACGCCGTGGCCGCCGCCCTCGCAGCAGGTGCCGACCGCTGGGACGTTCCCGCCGCCGGCCCCCGAGGCAGCGAAGCGACCCGCTGGCTTGTCGACCAGCAGGCTGCCAGTGCCCTCGAGACGGGCCCCGACGCCACCGACTGACCTGAGCCGCCCTGCTGGCCCCGTTCTACTGACTACTGCACAGACTGAACGCAGCGTTCGTTCTCGAACTCACTGTTGTAGAGCGGTGTTCGAGAACGAACGCTGCGTTCAGTTGGCGGGGGCGTGCAGGTTACTGGATGAGGCCGCGGTCGCGCAACGAACTGAGCGCCTCGTCGAGGATCGCGGCTCCGTCGGCGTCGCTGCGGCGCTCCTTCACGTAGGCCAGGTGGGTCTTGTAGGGCTCGACCTTAGGGGCGGCCGGAGGGTTCGCCTTGTCCTGCCCCGCAGGCAATCCACACCGTGGACAGTCCCACGTGTCGGGGAGCACCATTTCGGGCACCTCCGCAAAGCTGGGACGGGTCTCGTGCCCGTTGGTGCACCAGTACGAGATGTGAACCCGGGGAGCCGCGTCACCACGTTCTGCCTCCCCCATGGGGCCGGCCCCGACTCGACTGCCACGAATGGCGTTCCCGCTTGCCATCTGTTCCCGCCCTTCAGACCGTGAACCGGGCCAGCAGGCCCAGACCGATGATCGCCGCCGCCCACACCACGGCCACAGCCACGGTGAAACGGTCGAGGTTTCGCTCGGCGACGGAAGAGCCGCCCATGGAGGTCGACATACCTCCGCCGAACATGTCGGAGAGACCGCCGCCTTTGCCCTTGTGCAGCAGGATGAACAGCGTCAGGATCAGGCTGGATGCCACCAGCAGGACCTGCAGCACGATGCGAACCGCATCCACGTCAGTCACTCCAAATCATTTGTCGGACAGCCGGTCAGTATCGGCTCGGGCTAGGATACCTGCTGCTCTCGAGTGGCACCGAACCTGCGGCAACACGCAGGCCCTCAGCTGGTCGTCAAGTGCTCGCGGTAGCGACAGATCGCAGCGAACTCGACGGGGTCGATCGAGGCGCCCCCGACCAGGGCGCCGTCGACGTCCTCCTGGCTCATGATGGCGGCCACGTTGTTCGCCTTCACGCTGCCGCCGTAGAGCACCCGCACGTTGTCGGCGAGGTCGCCGCTGTAGAGATCGGCCAGCAGGGTGCGAATCGCCCCGCACACCTCTTGGGCGTCGTCGGGCGTGGCCACCTCACCGGTGCCGATCGCCCAGATCGGTTCGTAGGCAATGACGATCGAGGCCGCCTGGTCCTTGGTGACGCCCTCGAGGGCTGCCCGCAGCTGGGTCACCACGTGCTCCACCTGCCCGCCCGCCTTGCGCACCTCGAGACCTTCGCCGCAGCACAGGATGGGAGTCAGCCCGTGGGCGTAGGCCGCGGTCACCTTGGCGCCCACGATCTCGTCGGTCTCACCATGGCCCTCGCGTCGTTCGCTGTGACCAACGGTCACGTAGGTGCATCCGAGCTTGGCCAGGAAGGCCCCCGAGATGTCTCCGGTGTAGGCCCCCGAAGGATGCGGAGAGAGGTCCTGGGCCCCATAGCGAAGCTCGAGCCGGTCACCCTCGACCAGTGTCTGCACCGAGCGCAGGTCGGTGAACGGCGGCAGTACCGCCACCTCCGTGGCCGCGTAGTCGTGCTTGGCATCCCGCAGGGTCCAGTCGAGCTTCTGCACGAGGTGGGTGGCCTGCAGATGGTCGAGGTTCATCTTCCAGTTGCCGGCCATGAGCGGCACCCGACCGACCGGTCGGGACTGGGACTTCGCGCGTGCCATCAGGCGTCTCCGTCGTCGTCGAGCACGGTGAGGCCCGGTAGTGACTTGCCTTCGAGGTACTCCAGGCTCGCGCCGCCCCCGGTGGAGATGTGACCGAACTGGGAGTCATCGAATCCGAGCTGACGAACAGCAGCCGCCGAGTCCCCGCCTCCGACGACCGTCAAGGCACCCTTGCTCGTGATGTCGGCGAGGGTCCGGGCAAGAGCGCGGGTGCCTTCTGCGAACGGCTTCATCTCGAAGGCGCCCATCGGGCCGTTCCAGAAGACGGTTCGGCAGTCGGAGAGCTTGTCGGCGAACAGCGCGCTCGACGCCGGTCCGATGTCAAGGCCCATGCTCTCGGCGGGAATCGACACGGCGGCGACGACCTGATGGTCGGCGTCGGCACTGAACGAGTCGGCGATGACGATGTCGACGGGCAGCACGATCTCGACGCCCTCCTTCTCGGCACGCTCGAGGTAGCCCTTGACCGTGTCGACCTGGTCGGCCTCGAGCAGGCTCTTGCCGACCTCGTGGCCTTGCGCGGCGAGGAACGTGAAAACCATCCCGCCTCCGATGAGCAGGCGGTCGGCCGAACCGAGCAGGTTGCCGATGACGCCGAGCTTGTCGGAGACCTTCGCCCCACCGAGCACCACGGCATACGGCCGCTCGGCGTCCGTCGTGAGACGACGCAGCACGTTCACCTCGGCCTCGACGAGACCGCCCGTGGCGTGCGGGAGCAGCTTCGCCACGTCGTAGACCGAGGCCTGCTCGCGGTGCACCACCCCGAAGCCATCGGAGACGAAGACGTCGGCCAGGGCGGCGAGCTCGCCCGCGAACTCGGCGCGGTCGGCAGCCGTCTTTCCTGTCTCGCCGGGGTTGAAGCGCAGGTTCTCCAGCAGCAGCACCCCACCCTCGGGAAGCGACTCGACCGCTGCCTTCGCACTCGCCCCGACGGTGTCCTCCGCGAAGGCCACCGGCATCTCGAGCACGACACCGAGGCGCTGGGCCACCGGTGCCAGCGAGTACTTCGCATCGGGTTCGCCCTTGGGCCGCCCGAGGTGGGCGCACACGATGACACGAGCCCCCATCTGGGAGAGCATCTTGATGGTGGGCGCCGAGGCGCGGATGCGTCCGTCGTCGGTGATGGTCGTGCCATCGAGCGGCACGTTCAGGTCGGAGCGAACGAGGACGCGCTTGCCGCGCAGGTCCCCGAGGTCGGCGATCGTCTTCACGCGGGTGGCCTCTTCAGTGTCGGTGTGGTCCGGGATACGGGTGCGGCCACCGCCCGGCACGGGACCGGACGGTGGCCTGTCGCCTCGAGAGAGGTCAGAGCGATGCGCCGACGAGGGCGATGATGTCGACGAGGCGGTTGGAGTAGCCCCACTCGTTGTCGTACCAACCGACGACCTTGGCCTGGTTGCCGATGACCTTGGTCAGTCCCGCATCGAAGATGCACGACGCCGGGTGGGTCTCGATGTCCTTGGACACGATGGGGTCCTCGGTGTAGACGAGGTAACCCTTGAGCGGACCCTCGGCGGCAGCCTTGTACGCGGCGTTGATCTCCTCGGCGGTGGTCTCACGGCCGAGCTCGACGGTCAGGTCGGTGGCCGAGCCGGTGGCGATCGGCACCCGCATCGCGAAGCCGTCGAGCTTGCCCTTGAGCTCGGGAATGACCAGACCGATGGCCTTCGCGGCGCCGGTCGAGGTGGGCACGATGTTCAGGGCCGCGGCGCGGGCGCGGCGCAGGTCCTTGTGCGGAGCGTCCTGCAGGTTCTGGTCCTGGGTGTAGGCGTGGATGGTCGTCATCAGCCCCTTCACGATCCCGAACTCGTCGTTGAGCACCTTCGCCAGCGGCCCGAGGCAGTTCGTCGTGCATGAGGCGTTGGAGATGATCGTGTGCGCCGAGGGGTCGTAGAGGTCGTCGTTGACGCCCATCACGATGGTGATGTCCTCGTTCTTGGCCGGCGCCGAGATGATGACCTTCTTGGCCCCGCCGTCGATGTGCGCCCGCGCCGCTGATGCCTCGGTGAAGAAGCCCGTCGACTCCACGACGACGTCGGCGCCGACACCCTTCCAGTCGATCTTGGCCGGGTCGCGCTCGGCGAAGATGCGAACGCTCTGCCCGTCAACCGTCAACGAGGTGTCGTCGTAGGTGACCTCGCCCGGGAAGCGGCCGAGGATCGAGTCGTACTTGAGCAGGTGGGCAAGCGTCTTGTTGTCCATGAGGTCGTTGGCGGCGACGATCTCGATGTCGGCGCCGGCCGCCTTGACGGCACGGAAGAAGTTTCGGCCGATGCGGCCGAAGCCGTTGATACCTACGCGAACGGTCACTGCGGTGCACCTCTTCGGGGTGGGACGGTGATGGGCTGTCGCCGCGGCCGCGACGCTGCGGCCTCGATCACGCCCACCCTAGTGCGTGGTGGCAACGGGTGTGACCGCGGTCTCAGGGTCCGGTGAGCGCGCGCTCACCAGCACGCGTGACCACTCGACTGTGCGGAAGTGGCTACCGGGCCCCGGCGGCATCCGGATGCCGGTCAGCTCTCCAGCATGTCGGGCGTGAGGTTCGCCTCGGTGCTCGGGAGGCCGAGGTCCTCGGCACGTTTGTCGGCCATCGCCAGCAGCCGCCGGATGCGGCCGGCGACGGCATCCTTGGTCATCGGTGGCGCCGCCAGCTGGCCCAGCTCCTCCAGGCTCGCCTGCTTGTGCTCCAGCCGCAGCACCCCCGCCTCCTTGAGGTGGTCGGGGATCTCCTCACCCAGGATCTCCATCGCTCGCTCGACACGGGAGCCGGCGGCCACCGCGGCCCGGGCCGACCGGCGCAGGTTCGCGTCGTCGAAGTTCGCCAGCCGGTTGGCGGTGGCCCGCACCTCACGCCGCATACGGCGCTCCTCCCACGCCATGACGGCGTCGTGGGCCCCCAACCGGGTCAGCATCGCCCCGATGTCGTCACCGTCACGGATGACGACCCGGTCGACCCCGCGCACCTCACGGGCCTTCGCCGCGATGCCCAGCCGGCGGGCGGCTCCGACCAGGGCCAAGGCCGCCTCCGGCCCCGGGCAGGTCACCTCCAGCGCCGACGACCGGCCGGGTTCGGTGAGCGAACCATGGGCGAGGAAGGCGCCGCGCCAGGCCGCTTCCGAGTCGCACGACGCGGCACTGACGACCTTGGGCGGCAGGCCTCTCACGGGACGCCCGCGGGTGTCGATCAGGCCGGTCTGGCGGGCCAGCGTCGCGCCGTCATCGACAACACGGACGACGTAGCGTGAGCCGCGTCGCAAGCCACCGGCCGCGAGCACGAGCACCTCGCTCTTGTGGCCGTAGACCTCGGCGATGTTGCGCCGCAACCGCCGTGCGGTGTTTGCGGTGTCGAGCTCGGCTTCGACCACGATCTGGCCCCCGATGATGTGCAGGCCACCCGCGAAGCGGAGCATCGTGGAGACCTCCGCCTTGCGACAGCAGGGTTTGGTGACGTCAAGTCGGGAGAGCTCATCCTTGACCTTTGCCGTCATCGCCATGGTCGCCATCCTGCCATCCCCAGCGAGGACTGCGGACCCGGAGAAGTCGCACCACCGGTGATGGCCGGCGTCCGGCCGACTGGCGCCAGCGATCAGGAGATGACGTCGCGCAGCGCCGCAGCCAACCTCAGGGCGTCGTGCACCCCCGGCTCGTGGCGGGCCGCGACGGGGGCCACGACCAGCTCGGCACCGAGCTCACGGGTCGCCGCCCGTAACCCCGGCTCGTCGGGCACGACCGACGGGTCGGCCAGCACGATGTCGAGGCGAAGGTCGGGGGCGTGCTCCGCGAAAGACCTGAGATGGTCTTCGGCCCGGAAGTCTCGGGTCTCTCCCTTGTTCACCTCGAGGTTGAGGTTGAGCAGTCGACGTGCCGAGGTGGCGACCAGCGCGTCGGCGAGGCCGGGAACGAGCAGGTGCGGCATCACGGAGGTGAACCACGATCCGGGGCCGAACATCACCCAGTCAGCCCGCCCGACCGCCTCGATCGCCTCGGCACACGGGACCGGGCAGGTGGGCACGATGCCGATCGTCAACACCCGCCCGGGCGACGACGCCACGCGGTGCTGCCCGTGCACGACGCACCGATCGAGAGGGTGTTCCGGCTCGTGGCCGATGATCTCGGCGACGATCTCGAGCGGCTCCGCTGCCATCGGGAGCACCCGGCCCCGCGCCCCCAACAGGCGACCCACCAGGTCGAGCCCGGCCACGGTGTCATCGAGCAGCTGCCAGATCGAGACGATCATGAGGTTGCCCAGAGCGTGACCCTGCAGCTCGCCCGTTCCGGTGAACCGATGCTGCAGCACGTCACGCCACGTGTGCCCCCAATCGCTGTCGTCGCACAGGGCCGACAACGCCATGCGAAGGTCTCCCGGGGGCAACACGTTGAACTCGGCACGAAGACGGCCGCTCGACCCGCCGTCATCGGCGACGGTCACGACGGCCGTGACCTCGTCGGTGAGCAACCGCAGAGCGGTCAACGCGCCCGCCAACCCGTGCCCGCCGCCCAACGCGACGACGCGGCGGTGCGACGACGCTGGAGTGAACCGTGTCGGCACGGCTACTCGCGGCCGAGGTCTCGGTGTACGACGAAGGTGTCGATGCGCGCGATGCGACCCAGCCGGGAGCTCAGGGCGTCGGCCGTCGCCACGGACCGGTGCTTGCCCCCCGTGCACCCGACCGCGACCGTGACGTAGCGCCGTTCCTCACGCACGTAGCCGGCCACCATGGTCGAGAGCAGGTCGGTCGCTCGGTCGAGAAACTCGGTGGCCCCCTCCTGACGCATCACGAACTCGGCAACGGGCTGGTCGCGGCCGGTGAGAGCCCGCAGCTCGGGGACCCAGAAGGGGTTGGGCAGGAAGCGCATGTCGAACACGACGTCGGCATCGAGCGGCAGACCGTACTTGAAACCGAACGACATCACGGCGATGCGCAGGGCAGCGCGCTGGTCACCTGCGAACAGCGACGAGAGCTTCGCACTCAGCTGGTGCACGTTCAGGCCGGAGGTGTCGATGACCACGTCGGCGCTGGAACGGAGGTCGACGAGCCGCTCGCGCTCGAGCTGGATGCTGTCGAGCAGCCGCCCCCGGCCCTGCAGGGGGTGCGGTCGCCGAACGCTCTCGAAACGACGTACGAGCGCTTCGTCGGTGGCGTCGAGAAACACCAGGCTGGGCCGCTGGCCCCGATGACGCGCCGCTTCGATGGCGCCGTCGAGCTGACGGAACCAGCCACGCGAGCGCACGTCGACGACGACGGCCACGTGCTGGTGGGCGGCCTCGGGGTTGTCGACGAGGGCGGCGTCACGCAGGTCGGCAAGGTTCGAGAGCAGCTGCGGAGGCAGGTTGTCGACCACCAGCCAGCCGAGGTCCTCCAGGACGTTGGCCGTCGTGGTGCGGCCGGCCCCGCTCATCCCGCTCACGATCACCATGGGGGCCTCGGTGAGGGTCAGCCGGTCCTGCTGGCTGGGTGTGGTGTCAGAAGCTGTAGCGTCGCTGGTCATTCCAGCACTTCTCCCGTCGTCAGGTTCACGGCCGGCTCGGGTGGGGCACCCTCAGCCAAGTGGGTCACGATCGCCGATGCAAGCGACGGGCCGATGCCGTTGACGGCCATCATCTCCTTAGCCGACGCCGCGCGCAGCCGCTTGACCGACCCGAACGCGCGCAGCAGGGCCTTGCGTCGCGTTGCTCCCAGGCCGGGGATGCCGTCGAGCTGCGAGGTCGTCATCGCCTTCGAGCGACGCTGACGGTGGAAGGTGATGGCGAACCGGTGCGCTTCGTCGCGCACCCGCTGCAGCAGGTAGAGGCCCTCGCTCGTGCGCGGCAGGATGACCGGGTGCTCGGTACGCGGTAGCCACACCTCCTCGAGCCGTTTGGCCAGGCCCACAAGGGCGACCTCCTCGATGCCGAGCTCGTCGAGTACCGCCTGCGCGGCGTTGACCTGGGGCAGGCCGCCGTCGACGACGACGAGGCTGGGCGGGTACGCGAACCGACGTGGCCTTCCCGTCTCGGGGTCGATCGGTCCGCCGGGCAGACCTTCGCCATCGTCGTCGGGGTCACCCTCCACGACAGCCTCGCCCGCGCCCAGGGAGGGCTCTGTGCTGAGGTCAGAGCCGGCATCCGTGCCCTGGGCATCGTCGCTGCCTCTGCTTCCCCCGCTGTCCCTACTGTCCCTACTGTCCCTACTGTCCCTACTGTCCCTACTGTCCCTACTGTCCCTAC
>JBDTVJ010000101.1:0-10711 GCA_040007275.1 Terracoccus sp. | reverse complement strand
AGCGTCACGCCGACGGGCGCACCTCTCTGGCCGAGCTGCAACCGATCATGGTCGATGGAGCGCCCCTCGACTTCGAGAACGTCGAGGAGCTCGACGAGGACGCCGCGCTCGGCGTCGGCAAGGTCGAGGACTTCACGTGGAAGGGCCTGCTCGACTTCTCCACCTGCACCGAGTGCGGCCGCTGCCAGAGCCAGTGCCCGGCGTGGAACACCGAGAAACCGCTCAGCCCCAAGCTGCTCGTCATGACACTGCGGGACCACGCGAACGCCAAGGCGCCGTGGCTGCTCGCCAGTGAAGAGGTGCGCGCGGCCGGGATCGAGCAGGCCGAGGGCCTGAGCGAGGCAACGCAGGCGGCGGTGGCCACCGAGTCACTGGTCGGGCCGACCGGCTACGACATCCGGCATCCGCTTCAGGCCTACAACCCGCACGGGCCGGATGCCGTCATCGACGACGACGTGCTGTGGGCGTGCACCACCTGCGGAGCCTGTGTCGAACAGTGCCCGGTCGACATCGAGCACGTCGACGCCATCGTCGACATGCGCCGCTACAAGAACCTCATCGAGTCGGCCTTCCCGAGCGAGCTGAACGGCTTGTTCAAGAACCTGGAGAAGAACGCCAACCCGTGGGGTCTGGCGCCGCGGCTGCGGATGGACTGGGCCAAGGACCTGCCCTTCGAGGTCAAGCAGGTCGGCACCGACGTGGAGAGCGCAGACGAGGTCGACTACCTGTTCTGGGTCGGCTGCGCAGGCGCCTACGAGGACCGGGCCAAGAAGACGACCCGGGCCGTGGCCGAGCTGCTGCACACGGCGGGCGTCAGCTTCGCGGTGCTGGGCGACGGCGAGGCCTGCACCGGCGACGCCGCGCGACGCGCCGGCAACGAGTTCCTCTTCCAGATGCTGGCCCAGCAGAACGTCGAGACCCTCGGTGAGGCGGGTGCCACCAAGATCGTGGTCACCTGCGCGCACTGCTTCAACACGATCAAGAACGAGTACCCCCAGCTCGGTGGGCACTTCGAGGTGCTGCACCACACCCAGCTGCTCAACCGGCTGGTGCGTGAGAAGCGGCTGGTCCCGGTGGCCCGCCCGGGCGAGGCCGCCTCGGCCGGCACCTTGACCGGCGCCGCCTCGACCGGCACCAAGGTGACTTACCACGACCCGTGCTACCTCGGCCGGCACAACCAGGTCTACGCCCCGCCGCGTGAGCTGCTGCAGATCCTGCCTGGGGTGGAGTACGCCGAGATGCAGCGCAGCAAAGAGACCTCGTTCTGCTGCGGCGCCGGCGGGGCCCGGATGTGGATGGAGGAGAAGCTCGGCACCCGCATCAACGCCAACCGCATCGACGAGGCCATCGCCACCGGCGCCGACCGCGTCGCCATCGGCTGCCCCTTCTGCAAGGTGATGCTCTCCGACGGCCTGAACGCCAAGAAGGACGAGGACAGCAGCCTTGCCGACCTCGAGGTGGTCGACGTCGCCCAGATGCTGCTGGCGGCCGTCCGTCGTGGCGACGGCGACCCGAAGCAGGATGCCGCCGAGCCGGTGCCCGCGCCCACCCCCGCCTGACGCCGGGCTGCCAGCCCGTACGGAAGTGGCCACTCGACTGAGATTCTCGGTCGAGTGGCCACTTCCGTACGAGTCGAGTGGCCACTTCCGTACGAGTCGAGTGGCCACTTCCATACGAGTCGACGTGAGTAGCTCTGGTCAATCGCGCGATTGGCGCGCATGCTGGGCACTGAGGTCCTGACGAATCCGGGAGGAACGATGTTCAGACGCGCAACGAGTTTCGTGCCAGACGGGGTGCCGATCCTGTCACGAGGGCGCCACCGCAACGCTCGCAAGGGCGCCTGCTTCATGGAGATGGCCTCCTTCCTGGCCGGAGAGGCGTGGAGCGACCATCCCGGATGCACGCATCCGCTGCTCGCCACGGTGGCCCGGTGTGTCAACGACCTGGCCGACGACGCGACCCGTCAGCAGCTGACGCCGATGATCAACGAGGTCATCGGCCTCAACCCCACCGACCCTCGGGTCGACGCTGAGATCGTGCTATGCGCGGCGCGATCCGCTCTGCCAGTGGCCCCGGAGGAACGTCAGAACCTGATGGCCATCGCCATCCTCGCGGCGGAGGTCTCTCGCAACCCCGAGGTCGCCCACGGGGCGCCCCTCAGCGAGGCGTCACGCGCCGCCCTCGATGAAGCACCTCTCGCCGAACGGTGGGCCCGGTCGTTCATGGCGTCAGCCGGCACGATCGGTCAGCCGCTCAAGGAACGCTCGGCCCCGAAGATCTCCGCGCTGGCCGTCGAGAGCATCGCGATCTCGTGCACGGCCGACGCCGAGGCCAGACTGGTCGCGGTGCTGCGCAGCTGCATCGAGGTCACCCGGTCGTTCATGCCGGCTGCCGAGTTCGAGTCGGCCCCGGCGCGGCCCACCGAGGTGCTTTCCCACGACTCGCTGCGGTCGAACGCCTGACTTCAGATACTCAGAGTGGCCCCCTTCCCGTCGAGGAAAGGGGCCACTCTGGTGTTTCGCTGGCGTCTATGAGCCCGCCGCTGGGGTCAGCGGGTCTCTCGGAAGTCGACGTGCTGACCGGCGATCGGGTCGAACTTCTTCAGCACGAGCCGATCGGGCTGAGTGCGACGGTTCTTGCGCGTCGTGTACGCGAACCCGGTTCCGGCGGTTGACCGGAGGGTGATGACCGGCCGAAGGTCGGTGTGTCTGGCCATTGGTTCTTCCCCTCGTGGCGGGCGGCGCCGCTCCCACATGAGAACGATTCTCGCGGGTCGTGCATTCCCCTCCGACCGTGAAGCCAGCCGCTCGCGGCAGCTCAGCCCAGGCCCACGCTGGCGAGCCAGGCCTTGGCGACGTCCTTGGCGTCCTTCCTGTCGACGACGACCTCCTTGACCAGGCCGGTCAGGGCCGGGGTGTCGAGCTTGGCCGAGACCGCGTTGAGCGCCGGCTTGAGGGCGTCGGCCTTCTCCGTGCGCACGAGCGGCACGATGTTGTCAGAGCCGAAGAGGCTCTTGGGGTCTTCGAGCACGACGAAACCGTTGGTGACGATCGACGGGTCGGTGCTGAAGATGTTCGCGGCCTTCACCTGGCCGTTCTTCAGCGCGTCGACCGTGGCCTGGGGCTGCAGCGGGCGGAACTGGCTCGGCACGACGTTGTATGCCGACTTCAGACCGACGAGGCCCTGCTGGCGGGTCTTGAACTCGGGCGGGGCCCCGATGCTCAGCTCGCTGTTGTGGGCGGCGAGGTCGGCGATCGACTTCAGCGACCACTGGCTGGCGGTGTCCTTGGTGACGACCATCGAGTTCTTGTCTTCGGCGGCCGACTTGTCGAGAACGGTGAGCCCTTGGGGCAACGCCTTCATCAGCTCGGCGTACACCTCGTCGGGCTTGGTGACCTTGGCATCCTTGTTGTAGAAGGTCAGCAGCGACCCGGAGTACTCGGGAACGACGTCGACCTCCTTGTTGCCGATCGCCTTGAGGTAGGTCTCGCGGGTGCCGATGTTGAACTGCCGGGTGACCGTCATGCCCTTGGCCTCGAGGGCCTGGGCGTAGACCTCGCCGAGCAGGGCCGCCTCGGGGAAGTTGGCCGAACCGACTTTCACCGTTCCAGCCGCAGCCGTGTTGCCGCCACCGGCGCCCGGCTGGGTCGCGGTGCCCAGCGGGTCGCTCCCACCGCCACAGGCAGCGAGGGGGACCACTGCGGCCAGCAGAAGGCCCATGGCCATGGTGCGGGTGCGTGTCATTGTCGTTCCCTTTCGAAAGGTCTGCCCGAGGTCGGTCGACTAGGCAGGGTCGGCACTGAGGGGTGCGCCGGTGCTGTTCTTGACGGCTGCAGCAGAGTCACGGCCACGGCCTGCGCGCAGACGGCGTCTGCGCGCAACGCCCTGACCCCTGCCGCTGATTCCCGGGGAGACGGCGAATCGTTCGAGCAGGGCCAGCAAAAGGTCGGCGACGAGGGCCAGCAGGGCCACGAGGATCGAGCCGGTCACCATCTGCACGTAGTCCTGCGAGGCCAGCCCGTCGATGAGGTAGCGCCCCAGGCCGCCGAGGCTGATGGAGGCCGCAATCGTGGCCGTCGCGATCACCTGGAGGGTGGCGCTGCGCAGGCCGGAGAGGAACAGCGGCATGGCGCACGGCAGCTCGACGCGCGTCAGCACCTCCCAGTCCGACATGCCCATCCCCCGGGCCGCATCACGGGCGGCCGGGTCGACGCTCTCGATGCCCGAGTAGGTACCCGAGAGCAGCGGCGGGATGGCGAGCAACACGAGCACGGCAATGCTCGGCACGGTGAAGGCCAGGTCGCTGGTGAACAGCGGCGAGACCAGCATCGAGACGGCGAAGAGCAGACCGAGGGTGGGAATCGCCCGCGCGGCGTTCGCGGCGGTGACCAGCCACCGCATCCGACCGGTGTGGCCGACCCACGCCCCGATGGGCACAGCGACGACCAGCGCGATGGCAAGCGTGATGCCCGTGAACTTGACGTGTTCGAGCATTCGGGTCGGCACCCCGTCGGAGCCCTGCCAGTTGGCGGGGTCGGTGAACCACGCCCAGACGGTGGCGAAGGTGATCATGCGGTCACCCGCGTCCAGGGGGTGAGCACTCTGGCCAACAGCTGGATGACGAGGTCGAAGACGAGCGCGAGCAGCAGACAAGCGATGATGCCGACCCAGACCTCGGTCGGGAACGAGCGGGCGTAGCCGTCGGTGAGGAAGTAGCCGAGCTGCGAGATGCCGATCAGCGAGGCGACGCTGACGATGCTGACGTTGCTCACGGCAGCGACCCGCAACCCTGCGGCCACCACCGGGATCGCCAAGGGGAGGTCGACGGCCCGGAACCGGCCGAAGGTGCTGTACCCCATCGCGACGGCCGCCTGCCGGGTGGAGGTGTCGACGGCGGAGAGCCCGTCGGCGACGGTGCGGGTGAGCAGGGCAATGGTGTAGACGCTCATTGCGATGATGACGTTGGCGGGGTCAAGCACCCTGGTCCCGAGCAGGGGCGGCAGCAGGATGAACAGGGCCAGCGAGGGAATCGTGTACAGCAACCCCGTCACCGTGAGCAGCCCGGTGCGCAGCCACGCCTTGCGCGTGCCCAACCAGCCCAGCGGCACCGAGATGACCAGGCCGATCAGCAGCGGGAGTCCGGCCAGCCAGGCGTGCTGGCCCGCGCGCGTGAAGATCTCATCGAGGTGGTCGAGGGCCCAGGTCACGCCGGTGTCGCCTCACCCTGCAGCGCCGACCCAGCGGCATCCTCACGCTCGGCCAGCGACTGCTGCCGGGCCTCGATCACGGGAACCACCTCAGACGCGCGGATCGTGCCGGCGAACCGGCCGTCGGCATCGGCCACCACCCCCCGACCGCTGGGCGAGCTGAGCGCGGCATCCAGCACTGCGCGCAGCGACCCCTGGGAGGAGGCCACCGTGCCGCCGCGTTGGAGCAGGTCACGGGTGACCTCACCGGTCACGGCGCGGGCGCGCACCCAGCCCATCGGCTCGCCGTCGGCACCCACGCAGAGCACCCACGGCTGACCGATGGCTCTCACCTCGGCTGCCGTCGCGCCCAACATCACCGTCGGTTCCCGCGTCAGCTCGAGCTCGGGCGCCGCCGCGAACTGGAGCGCACGGTAGCCACGGTCGCGCCCGACGAAGCCGGCCACGAAGTCGTCGACCGGGTCGGCGAGCAGCTCGGCCGGGCTGGCCAGCTGCGCGAGCGTGCCACCGACACGCAGCACCGCGACCTGGTCGCCGAGCTTGACGGCCTCGTCGATGTCGTGGGTGACGAACAGGATCGTCTTGCCGAGCTCGGACTGCAGGCGCAGGAACTCGTTCTGCAGCTGTTCGCGCACCACGGGGTCGACGGCCGAGAACGGCTCGTCCATAAGCATGACCGGCGGGTCGGCGGCCAGCGCCCGCGCCACACCCACCCGTTGCTGCTGACCGCCTGACAGCTGGGCCGGGTAGCGCTTGGCGAGGTCGGGGTCGAGCCCGACCCGTTCGATGAGCTCCATCGCCCGAAGGCGAGCGGTCTTCTTGTCGGTGCCGAGGAGGCGAGGCACCGTGGTGACGTTGTCGAGCACGGTGCGGTGGGGAAAGAGGCCGGCGTGCTGGATGACGTAGCCGATGCCACGTCGCAGCTCAGCCAGCGGAAGCTTGGCCGTGTCGCGGTCGTCGATCGAGATGACGCCCGAGGTGGGATCGATCATCCGGTTGACCATGCGCAGGGTCGTCGTCTTGCCGCAGCCCGATGGTCCGACGAGCACGGTGATGCGACCAGTAGGGGCCTCGAGCGTGAGATGGTTGACCGCTACCGTCTCGCCGCCGGAGCCGTCGCCGTATTTCTTGGTCACGCCTTCGAAGCGGATCATGCGTGACAACGTACCCAAAGCTGTTCTCGCGCCCTCGGTCTGCTGCCCGCGATCAGGTCTCGAAAGAGACACGACAGCCCCCGGATCACGGCGCCGGATCCCCCCACGGTCTGATCCGAGCGGTCAGAGATCGAGGATGCCACCTCGCTGCACCGCCGTCTGCACCACGGCGTCGACCCGGTCGACAGGAGTGGCTGCCGGATCGTGCGGGCCAGGCCCGTCTCGCCCAGCGTCACCGGCTCCGCCACCCAGCTCGTCGGCGAACGCGACCTGGACCACCTCGGTCACCAGCTTCGTCCAGAGTCCGGCCCGCAGCAGCATCGCGTGATCTGACCGGGCCACCCGGATCAACGCAGCCTCTCTCCCCTGTGCCAGCAGCTCGTCAACGGTGTGGCGCGAGCCCCACAGCGGGCAGATGACGTCGCGGTCGCCATGGATCAGCACCGTGCGACGGCCGGCGCCGGGACGGGGGTCGCCCTTGGCGATCCACGGGGAGAGCCCGAGCACGAGCCGCACGTCGGGTTCGTCGCCGAGGTGCAGGGCGACGCGGCCGCCCATCGAATGGCCGACCAGCGCGATCGGCCGGCCGGGGTAGTCCGCGCGAAGCTGTTGGAGGGCCCATCGGGTGTCGAGCAGCGGCGAGGCCTCGTCACCGTTCCAGCCGCGGTAGCGCATCCGGAGCCGGGCCACCGCGATCGGCCCTGGCACCTTCGCGAGGGCCCGCGCGAACGGCAGCATCCGGATGACGTTGTGCGACCACACGCGGTTGGGCTGGCGACCGTCGATAGCGCCTCCGTGCAGCACGAGCACCACGACCCCGGCGCGCGCGGGTCGGGCGTCCCAGGCCAACGAGGCCAGCGGCATCCGCCCTGGGTGGGTAGCGGCGTCCGCCTTGATGCCGAAGGCCGCGCTCACACTGGTGAACGGTGGAAGTTCTTGAACGACCGACTGGCCGTCGGCCCCCGCTGGCCCTGGTAGTGGGAGCCGTACGCCGCCGAGCCGTAGGGGTTCTCGGCCGGCGAGCTGAGTCGGAAGAAGCACAGCTGACCGATCTTCATCCCCGGATAGAGCATGATCGGCAGTGTCGCCACGTTGCTCAGCTCGAGCGTGACGTGGCCGGAGAACCCGGGGTCGACGAAGCCGGCCGTGGCGTGGGTGAGCAACCCGAGCCGGCCGAGTGAGCTCTTGCCCTCGACGCGGGCCGCGAGGTCGTCGGGCAGCGTCACGGCCTCGAGTGACGAACCGAGCACGAACTCGCCCGGATGCAGCACGAAGCTGTCGTCATCGCCGCTGACCTCGACCAGTCGGGTCAGGTCGGGCTGCTCGGCGGCCGGGTCGATGTAGGGGTACTTGTGGTTGTCGAAGAGCCGGAAGTACTTGTCGAGCCGTACGTCGACACTCGACGGCTGGACCATCTGCGGATCCCACGGGTCGAGCACGACGCGCTTCGCGGCGATCTCGGCGCGGATGTCCTTGTCTGAGAGCAGCACGCCGTCGAGGCTATCGCGCCCGGCCGAACGGCGCCGCGGGCGCGGGCGCACAGGCCTCGGATGGCGCCGTGACCCGAGATCGGCAGGGCCGAACCCGATGGGCGTCAACCCTGCCTCGTGTCGCCCCCGGCGCCTAGGTTTGCGTCATGAACGAACCACAGGGGATTGACGCACAGACCCGCGACTTCGTCACGGCCTTCTCGAAGTTCCTGGAGCACGTCAACATGCTCGCGGACGCCGACGGCGGGGGCGAGCGTCTGTTCGACCGACTGACCGCCCACCTCGGGCACGACGTGGGCGGCCTCCCCATCGTCAGCGAGCAGATCCCGGCGCACCGGGTCGTCGACGCTGACATCGCCCTCGACGAGATCGCCGCGCGCGCCGAGAGCGCGACGCCGGATGCCGGGTCGACCGTGATCGGCATCGGCGGCGGCGACATGCGCCACCACATGACAATGGGCGACCTGTTGCAGCACGGCGCGCAGGGCGTGAACGTGCGCGTCGGCCAGGTCGACTACGCGAGCGTGCCCACCGGCCCCGGTGCCGACGACAAGCGCCAGATCGTGGCCTCCGGCATCCGGATGTTCACGTTCGACGGTGCCCCGGTGGCGGTGCGACAGCAGTCGCCGAACCCGCAGTACGGGCGCGAGGAGGGTGTACTCGAGGTGCTGGCTCCCGACCGCGAGACCGCTGACGCGCTCATCGGCCGGGCCCGCGCGCTGATGGACGAACGCAGCATCCTGCGGGGGCAGGTGGTCACCTTCGGCGCCGACCCATACGGGCGTGGCATGGCGGGGTTGAGCTTTCTCGAGCGGCCGACGCTGACGCGTGACGACATCGTGTTGCCCGGCCACGCGCTCGACAAGGTGGTGGGCCACGTCATCGGCATCGGTGAGCAACGCGCGCAGCTGCAGGCTCACGGGCAGCACCTCAAGCGGGGGGTGCTGCTCTACGGCCCTCCCGGCACCGGCAAGACGCATACGGTGCGCTACCTGCTCAGCACCTCGCCCGGCACGACCGCAGTGCTGCTCAGTGGCGGCGCGCTGCAGTACATCCACGCCGCCGCCAAGATCGCCCGCGCCCACCAGCCGGCCATCGTCGTGCTCGAGGACTGTGACCTCGTGGCCGAGGACCGCTCGATCGGGATGGGCTCCTCGCCGCTGCTCTTCGAGGTGCTCGACGCGCTCGACGGGCTCGACTCCGATGCCGACGTGGCGTTTCTGCTCACGACCAACCGCGTCGACGACCTCGAGGTCGCCCTGTCGCAGCGACCCGGGCGCGTCGACCTGGCCGTCGAGATCCCCCTGCCCGACGAGGCCGGTCGGCTCGCGCTGCTGCGGCTCTACGGTCGCGACCTGTTCGGTGAGTCCGCCATGGCGGAGGCGGCGGGGCGCTCGGCCGGCACCACCGCCTCGTTCGCCAAGGAGCTGGTGCGCCGCGCCGTGCTCATGGCCGCCGTCGAGGGCGCCGACCCCGCCGACGGGCACCTGACCGCCGCGCTCGACGACCTGTTGTCCGACGCCGAACACCTGACCCGCACCCTGCTCGGGGTGGGGGCCGGTGACGGCGGCTCCCACGACCTGCCGACGGATGCCGGGGCCGGCCTGATGCGTCCACCGCGGTCTCGCCGCGGGGGCGGCTCAGGCAGTGGCTCGTTCGCCTACATCCCGCGGGGCTGATCCGGTTGGCCGATCCTCTGGTCGAGTGACCACGCCGACCCGGGTCGAGCGGCCGGGGGCGCCAGGACGGCCGCTCTCGGGGGGCCGTCGCGTCGGTTACACTTTCGGCTCGTGCCACCCACCGGCTACACGGGTGGCCGCGCGAGCGTAGCTCAATGGTAGAGCGCCAGCTTCCCAAGCTGGATACGCGGGTTCGATTCCCGTCGCTCGCTCCAACAGGAAGCGGCAGGCCTCCCCAGCGCCGAAGCCGCTACGGGCGAGCCGGCGCTGACGGTTGCGCGAAGTCGCTCGAAACCGGCCTCGGGTTCGCCACCACTTCATTCGCGTTCGTCGGGGCGTGTCTCGTCACTGGCTCAGACCCGAGCCACCTGGCAGGGCCGCTCCGAGCGGCACGTCGGTCACGGGGCACTCGAACCGTTCGCGTGGGCCACCGCGACGGGAGCCGCCAGGTGGGCCGGGGAAACATCCGCGGGTGCCGTCGCCGGGTCTGCACCAGGTGGTGTGCCGACTTCGCTCGCAGCGGCTTGTTCGCGGGTGATGAAGGCGCCGAGCTCGGCGATGGTGGTCATGATCGGGGCGGGGAAGACGACAGTGGTGTTCTTGTCGACACCGATCTCCACCAGGGACTGCAGGTTGCGCAGCTGCAGCGCGAGGGGGTGGGCCATCATCGTGTCCGAGGCCTCGCCCAGGGCGGCCGCGGCCAGCGACTCACCTTCGGCATTGATGATCTTGGCGCGCTTCTCCCGTTCGGCCTCGGCCTGACGGGCCATGGCGCGTTTCATGCTCTCGGGCAGCTGGATGTCCTTGAGCTCCACCAGGGTCACCTCCACCCCCCAGTCGATGGTGTTGACGTCGAGGATCTCGCGGATGTCCAGGTTGATCCGGTCGGTCTCGGAGAGCGTCTCGTCCAGGGTGTGTTGGCCCACGACCTTGCGCAGGGTGGTCTGGGCGATCTGGTCGATCGCGGCGTAGACGTTCTCGATCGCGATGACAGATTTTTCTGCGTCGACGACCTTGAAGTAGGCCACGGCGGACACGTCGACGCTGACGTTGTCGCGGGTGATGATGCCCTGGGACTGGATCGGCATCGTGACGATCCGCAGCGAGACCCGGTGCAACACGTCGACCGCCGGGATGATCAGCCGGAAACCGGGCTGGCGGACACCGATCACCTTGCCGAA
>JBDTVJ010000100.1:0-11028 GCA_040007275.1 Terracoccus sp. | reverse complement strand
CGGCGAGTCGAGTCGCACCTTCGTCTGACGGGCGTTGAGACATCACCGACACCTCAAGGAGGAGAAATGGGCGTGCTCTCCGGCAGAGAAGCAGTCGTCACCGGCACAGCGCAGGGGATCGGTCGTTCGATCGCCGATCTGATCGAGGCTCAGGGGGCCGTGGTGCTCTGCATCGACCGCCATGACGTCGACCTCGCAGACTCGACCGCCGCCACGGCCTACCTACGCAACCTGGGGGCGATAGACATCCTTGTGCATGCAGCCGGGGGAGTGTGCGGGCAGACCCATTCACCCGTCGAGGATGTCACCGACGCCGAATGGGATGCGGTGATGGACGCCAACCTGCGCAGTGCCTTCAACTGCGTGCGGGCGGTCGCCCCCGCCATGAAGGCTCGAGGCTTCGGCCGGATCGTCACGATCTCCTCCGGCGCCGGTCGCAGTGTCAGCCTCACGGGTGTCCAGGCGTATACGTCCGCAAAGGCGGGTCTGATCGGTTTCACCCGCCAGATGGCCTGGGAGCTGGGGCCCTACGGCATCACCGTGAACTGCATCGCGCCGGGTTTTGTTCTATCCAACCCGACGACGCGGGCGCAGTGGGAGAGCTATGGGCCCGATGGACAGGCAACGCTCGTCGAACGGATCGCCACCCGCCGAACCGGCGAACCGGCGGACATCGCCCGCGGCGCTCTCTTCTTCGTCGCCCCGGATGCCGGATGGGTGAGCGGTCAGACGCTCTCCATCGACGGGGGGCACTCTCTCTTCTGACTTCTCAAACATCTGTCTGGACCAACAGCAGGGCCACCTCGAGCAGGAGTGACGCATGGAACTGACCATCAACGGCTGCAACCTCAACGTTGAGGACCTCGGTCCAAGGGATGCGCCCTTGATCATCGCCCACCATGGGGGAGGCGGGATCGGCTCGTTGCAGGAGCCCAAGGACACCTTCGGGCCGCTCGCCGACGAGTACCGCGTCATCGTCTTTGACGCCCGAGGATGTGGCGTCAGTGAGGCGATCCCTCCCTACTCCCTGCGCATTGGGCAGCTGACGTCGACGCGATCCGGGAATGGGCCGGCGCCGAGAAGGTCACAGTGGCCGGTGGCTCCTACGGAGGCTTCATCTCGTTGGAGTACGCCCTCGCCTACCCCGAGCACGTCGAGGCGGTCATGCTGCGCGACACGGCAGCCGACGGATCCAACCTTGACATCGCGTTCGAGAGCGCCCGAAACCAGGACCGCATCGAGATCCAGTGGGACAACTTCAATCGTTACTGGGCCGGACGTATCCGTGACGACGCCGACCAGAAGCAGTGCTGGAGCGAGATGGTTGGCCTGTACAGCCATGAGTACGACCCGGAGGGGGACGCCGCCGCAGTCGAGGCGGGAAGCTACCGACACGAGGCGCACAACTGGTGCTTTCAGCACAACTGGGCCGCCTATGACCTCAAAAACAGGCTCGGGAGCCTTACGGCGCCGACCCTCGTCACCGTCGGGCGCCACGACTGGGTGACACCGGTGAGCTCGTCGGAAACGATCGCCGCCCTGGTGCCGAATGCGGAACTCGTGATCTTCGAAAACTCGGGTCACTCGCCCCAGCACGAGGAGCGCGACACCTGCCAAATGGTGCTTCGTGACTTCATGCATCGCGCAGTGCCGGTGGGTTCGTATACCCAAACCGGTAGCGCGTGAGCCGTCGGCCGCCGCATCAAGGACCCGGAGGGGCGAACGCGAAGAGCCACGGTCGGGTTGGTCAGTGGCCGCGGTCTCGCGCGAAGAGGGCCCCGCCGGCGAGACGGACGGCAAAGTGCAGGATGGCGAGCGTCAGAACGAACGGGTGGGTTGACCTTGGTTCGGGAGTACCTCAGCCGTAGGCCTTCCGGCGAGCGTCACGCAGCGTCGTGTACTCGCTGACCTGCTCCACGGCATCCTATGCTGTCTTGAAGATCTTGGCCGGCGCGGGTAAAACCCATCTGCAGGAACGTGCGGGCCAGGTCGGCGCCGACGAGGTCACCCTCGGCGAGGCACTCATCGAAGCGCGCGCGGGATGGCGTCCGCACTCTCACGGGCCTCCTCTGGGTTCGTGAAGCGCCAGAGGGGCAGCAGCTTCGACTTGTAAGGCTGCACGAGCAGCACGCCCTGCTCACCGCGTGCAGACGGAACTACATGACTATGTATGGGCGACCCGTTCCCCGACTTCCGGTCATGCCGCTCTCCGAGCGGTCGTGCCGATCATTGGACGTTGCCCAGAGTCCGTCGTGCCGAGGTGCTGCGACTTTCCCCAGGCAGCTGCCTAGTCCATCACGGCACGCCAGCTCTGCGCTGTGGCGGTGTCGTAGTAGCGGGTGAAGCCGCACGACCACGCCAGGAGGTCGTTCGGGTCACCCACATCCCACCGATGCTCTCCGCTGACGAGCAGTCGGGTGCCGATGCCGAAGCTGGGCGGCCCTTCCGAGGCCCGAACGGCTCCCCTCGGATCACCGATATCGATGGTGACCGTCTGGCCGGTGCCCCCTTTGAACCAATGGTCCACACGGAAGGTGGCGGACACCACGTACATCTCTACGCCGCCGCTATTGGTGCGGCTGGGCCCGATCGAGCGCACTGTCCCGGAGAACGCGAATGCTCGCCGGCCAACCTCGCTGGGTGAGTAATCCTTGGCGCAGGATCCCTGCTCATCTCCCGGTAGGGCGCCCTGCCCGGATACCACCTCAGCCGAGAGCCCCGGTCGACCACCCGGACTGTGGTCCAGGGTTCCGGTGAGGACCGCGACCGTCAGGCCAGCGGCTGTTACCGCGGCCGCAGAAGCACCCACCCATTTCAGTCGCGCACGGCGGTGGCGCTGCCGAACAAGGACCTTGACCCGGGCCAATAGCTCGACCGAGGCCGGGGCGCGGTCGGCGTCTTCGGCGAGGAGCAACCGAAGCTCGTCTTCTAGCTGGTCCTTCATGGGGTCTCCTTCACGCCGTCGCTGGCTTGGCGTTCACGCAGAGACGCCAAAGCACGGGAGGCCGTGGCTCGCACCGAACCGGCGCTGATGCCCATGGCCTCGGCAACGGCCTCGTCAGTGAGGTCGAGGTAGTACCGCAGCACCAGAGTGGTTCTCGCCCGCGGCGCCAACGTGGCCAGCAGGCCTCGGAGGTGGTCACGAGATGCCACGCCGTCGGCGTGGTCTGACACTGAGACCAGCTGCTGCGGTGTCAGTTCCGTCGGCTGCTCGGTGGAGGATCGTCGGCGGTGCCAGTCCAGGTGCGCGTTCACCAGCATCCGACGGACATAGGCCTCAGGAGCACGTGCGGACTCGACCTTGTCCCACTGGCGGTAGGCGTTGGCCAGGGCCGTCTGGGTCAGGTCCTGGCACCGGTGGGGGTCACCCGTCAGCACATACGCCAACCGCAACAGCGACTGGCCGTGCTGGTTGACGAACGCCTCGAACTGCACCCGATCACCCTTTCACCGGTGTTATCACTCACGACGGATCGAGCCGCCCGAAACGCTGCAAAGGAGCAAGGGCAACCTCCGCTTCCGCTCTGCGCGAGGATGGACGGATGTCCTCGACCTCCGAGAGGGCCAGGGCCCGGGCACGATCCTGGTGCACGGGGGGTTCATCCACGGCAGTTCGATGACGGGCCTGATCCAGGAACTGGCGTCCTCGCGTACCGCGTTCGGTCCCGACCGACGCGGACACGGGTGCGAGCTCGCCCTACGACGGTCCGCATTCGTTCGCCGACGACGTGGCCGACCTGGTGGGGTTCGGCCAGCACGTTTTCGAGGACCTGGGTGAGGTGGTCGAGCTCGTCGCGCACTCTGCGGGGTGTCACATCGCCCTGGCCGCCGCGGCCCTCGCGCCGGTGTCACGGGTCGTGCTGTGGGAGCCACCCGACTTCAACGCCAAGCGGGTCTCGCCAGCCTGGTGGCAGAAGCTCGAGGCGGCCGCGGCCAGGGGTGACCGCAAAGCCGTGGTGCGACTGCTTCTCAACGACGTGGTCGGTGCCAACACCGGCATGCACATTCCGTGGTTCGTCTTCCCTGTCCTGTTTCGCTCCCGGTTCGAGAAGATGGGCCTGGCCAACGCACTGGCTAGCTCCACTGAGCTCAGGGCGTACGAGGCGCACGAGTGGCATGCCGACGACTTGGCCCTGTTGAGCGTGCCGGTCTACCCGATGGTGAGGATGGAAGGGGGTGCCGGCACGCCGCCCCAAGCGCTGGTCGACGCGATGGATGCCCACATCGGAGAGCGGGCCGCCAAGGGTGTGGTCCTCGACGGAGGCGGTCTGTACGGAACCGAAGAGGCCGTGAACTTCGTGGTCCATCAGGGCGAGATCAGCCGGGTCGACGGACCCTACGCCGAAGCCGAGGAGGTCGTCGGCGGCTGGTCCATCCTGCAGTACGACAGCCTCGAGGAGGCCGTGGCCGACCAGCGGGAGTTCGCCGAGCTCCACGCGAAGTACTGGCCCGAGGTCACGGTGATCTCGACCCTGCGGCAGATCTCGACCGGTCCGGACGCCCCCGCCGACTGACCTGGGCTCACGACGCTGGCAGCCTGTCGGCAGAGACCCGCCCGGATGACTCGAACGAGGCCATCGTCGAGGCGTGGCAGGCCGAATCGGCCCACCATGTCTGCGCTCTCACACGGATGACGCGGGATCTGGAGCTCGCTGAGGACCTCGCGCAGGACGAACTCGTGGCCGAGCTGAAGCGGTGGCCGACCGGTACCTCTCAGAACCCCATCTCGTGGCTGCTGACCACCGCGAAGCAGCGCGGTATCGACCACTTCCGGCGCCGACAACCTCCGCCGCAAGACCACGGACATCGAACACGCGTGGTGGGGAGAAGGTGGTGATACCCGCCCTCGACCGCAGGTTGACGACATCAAGGACGACGTCCTGTGGCTCTGCTTCTTGGCCTGCCATCCGGCCCTAGCGGCCGAGTCCCCGGCCGCGTTCACGCTACGTCTGGTCGGCGGGCTCACCACCGCCGAGATCGCCTCTCTGTGGACTCCAGGCCGCTCTATCCACCATGAGCCAGCGTATCTCGAGAGCCAAGAGCCCCTGTCCGCGGCTCACGCTGAGCTCACGCTGGCTATGGTCGGGCGGCGGCCCAGGTGGGCAACTGGTCTCGGCGGTAGGTGTTTGATCGCGTCGATACGGAAGTGCGCCACGGTCCTCTTCGAAGGCGCGGGCCAGTCCGTCCATCCGGCCGCACGTGCCCCGTTCTCGGCCGGGACGGTCGTGGCTTGCCCGGCAATGACAGGCTGACCTGACACGGCGGTCCCTCGGTCGTGAGGGGTGGGCCAGTGTCGCCAACGCCGCTACAGTCCAACGGTGAACAACGATCCTGCGAGGCGGGTCCAGTCCGGCAGCCCCGATCTCCCGCGGACGCCGCTGGTCCTGATCTTCGATGTCAACGAGACCCTGTCGGACATGGCACCAATGGCAGGGCGATTCGAGGACGTCGGCGCGCCCGCGCACCTGGCTACGACCTGGTTCGCTGGACTTTTGCGGGATGGCTTCGCCCTTACCGCTGTGGACGCCAGCGTCGCCTTTGCCCGCATCGCAGCCGAGAACCTACGGGTGAGCCTTCACGGTCTGTCGCTGAACCGCGCCACCGAGGACGCGGTCGAACACATCATGGACGGGTTCCGCGCCCTGCAGGTACATCCCGATGTCTCGGATGGCATCCGCGCCCTGAGTGACCTCGGCCTCCGGCTGGTGACCCTCAGCAACGGGTCCACCGCCGTGGCCGAAGGGCTGTTTGAGCGCGCCGGCATCCGTCACTTCTTCGAACGCCTCCTGACGGTCGAGGACGCGGGCATCTGGAAGCCCGCCCCGGGTGCGTACGTCTACGCCCTCGACCAGTGCGGTGTCGGGCCCAAGGACGCAATGCTCGTCGCGGTACACCCGTGGGACATTGACGGCGCCCTGCGCGCTGGCGTTGCCGCCGCTTGGGTCAGCCGAGACGGCGGCCCTTATCCGGAATACTTCAAGTCCCCTGACCTGCGGACCGAGTCCCTCACCGACCTGGTCGACCTGCTGCGCTGAACACCGCACCGCAGACGCCCATCGGCCCATCGGCCCAGCCCGGCTGGGAGTGGGTCAACGACATGCACACAGGGCAGGCCCAGCGCCTCGCCGATAGACGCGAACGCGACGCGACCGCACACGACCCGGATGAGAAACCGGGTCCGGTGACCGATGGACATCTGGGACCACGTGCCAGACGTTCGAAGCGGATTGACCGAGGGTCGAGCGCCGCTGCGGAACCGGTTTGGGCTCGGCCGTGGCAACGTCAACGAGGAACGAATCCTGCGAGGTGTCAAAGTGCTCGCCTACCCGAGTCTCACGGTGAATGCTCTTGCCGGCGGCGCCCTGACGCTGCAGTATGTAGCCACCCGTTTGACCGGAGGCACCCATGGGCAAGCTGATCTACGCGGCCAACACCTCGCTCGACGGCTACCTCGAGGACGAGAGCGGCTCGTTCGACTGGTCCGTGCCTGACGAGGAAGTGCACGCGTTCTGGAACGAGCACGAGCGGCACATCGGCACATCGCTCTACGGCCGCCGCATGTACGAGACGATGCGCGTCTGGGAGAACGACGACTGGTTGACGACCGAGCCGGCGGTCGTCCGCGAGTACGCCGAGGTCTGGCGCGACGCCGACAAAGTCGTCTACTCCTCGACGCTCGAAGGGGTGTCGACGGCGCGTACGAGGATCGAGCGGCAGTTCGAGCCCGAGACGGTACGACAGCTCAAGGAGACGTCCAGCTCGGACCTGAGCATCGGCGGCGCGGCCCTCGCGGCGGAGGCGTTCCGGCACGGGTTGGTCGACGAGTGCGTGCTGCTCCTGTGCCCCGTGCTCGTGGGCGGCGGCAAGCCGGCGCTGCCCCGGGGCGTACGACTCGACCTCGAGCTGCTGGACCATCGAAGGTTCGGCAATGGTGTGATCTACGTGCGCCATGCGATACGAAACGGTACCGTCCGGAGCACCACTTAACACCACCTGAGCGGCGACGGTTGGGGGGTCGTCGACTTCAGTCGGGCGTGCGAGAGATCAACGCGAGACGAGCGACAGAGAACGATCACGGAACGGCGGCACGGCACGCCAAGACCTCCCCGGTCAGGGTGCGAGGCGCCGCGCGCGCGGCTGGGCCGGCGGCATCGTCTCGGTGCTGACGAGGGGACGGTAGTGGGCCCCGGCAGTGCGGAGGTACGAGGGAGCACCTGCGGTGCCAGGCGTTCTGGGGCCGGTTGGGCGATGAGTTGTTCGGCGGATTCAGCGCGCGTCCCGCGTGTCCGGGCCGCTCCCGGCCGCTCCTACTTTCCACTGAGGTCGGCGCCCTGTCGCGCATGTGGATCGAAGTTCAGTGTCCGTTCTCTGGCTGGTGCTTTTCCGGGCCAATGCCGGCATCGTGGGCGGCGAGGATGGCCTGGGCCCGGTCGGCGACGCGCAGCTTGACCAGGATGGCCGAGACGTTGTTGCGCACCGTCTTCTCGCTGATCCCCAGCTGGTGGGCTATTGCGGGGTTGGCCAGATGGTGGGCCATCAGGGTCAGGACCTGCACCTCTCGGGGGGTCAGGTCGGGGAAGACAACCAATGGTGCGGGCGCGGCGGGCGGCTCGAAGTACCGGATGAGGCGGCCGGCGATGGCGCCGCCGAACACGGCGTCGCCGTCGGCGACGGCGCGCAGAGCGCGGATGATCTCGGCGCGCCGCGCGCCTTTGAGCAAGTACCCGCGCGCCCCGGCCCGGATCGCGGCGAAAACGGCGTCGTCGTCCTCGACCATGGTCAGCACGATGACCCCGATGTGGGGCGCGCTGTTGATGATGGCGCGGGTGGCTTCGACCCCGCCCATGCCGGGCATGGCCAGGTCCATCAGCACGACGTCGGGCTGCAGGGCCAGCGTCGCCCGGACGGCATGTGCTCCGTCGGCTGCCTCCCCGACGACGACGACCCCGTCGCTGCCGCTCAGGAGCGCCGACAGGCTGGCTCTGAAGCCTGCGTGATCATCGCAGATGAGCACGTTCAAGGCGTTCACCGTGACCCCCCGCCGGGTTGTGCGGCGCCGGGGTCCGTGTCCGCGCCGGCAGGGTTTGGCGCTCGGCGGGCTCGACAGGGCAATACGGCCCTGACCAGCGTCCCCGGGCCGTGCGGGCGCGGCTGCACGGTGAGTGTGCCGCCCAACTCGTTCGCCCGTTCGGTCATCGACTGCAGCCCGAGGCCGATCGGATGGAAAGACGGGATACCACACCCGTTATCGGCGACCTGCAGGGTCAGACCCTGTTCGTCGTGGCTCAAGTGCAGGACGCAGAATTGGGCCTGGGCGTGGTTCGCGACGTTCTGGATCGCTTCCAGCGCGATGCGGTAGGCCGCCACCTCCACCGCGGCCGGCAACACGGGGAGGGCACGCGGTACCTCGAAGCGCACCGGGACGGCGGCCACATGCGCGACGTGGGACTCCAGTGCTGGGATCAGGCCCAGACTGTCCAGGGCCGGCGGCCGGTGGGCGTGGGCGACCCGGCGGGTCTCTCGCACGGCGATCTCGGTCTGGTCCAACAGGTCGCCGAGCAGCGCGTGGGCCCGGGCTGGGTTGCTGAGGGTGAGGTCACGGGCCAGCTCGACCTGCATGCTGATCGCGGCCAGACGAGGCCCGAGGTCATCGTGCAGGTCGCGGCCCACCCGTCGACGTTCCTCCTCCATCGACAGGACCAACCGTTCGCGGGAGCGGTGCAGGTCCACGGACAGGCCGACGGCGTGGACCGCGGCGCCGATGGGCAGGGCCAGGTCGGCCAGCAGCCGCAGATCCACCGGGGCCAGCGCGTCGCGTCCTCGCCCGGCAACCACCAGACGGCCCAGAGAGAGCCCGGCGTGGGTCAGCTCAACCGATGCCAGGCGGGCGCCGTCCGCCGGCCGGATGCCGTGCTCGGTGACCGGGTCGGGCTGATCGCCCAGCTCGATCGCGGCGTACGGGGAACGGAGCGCGCCGGCGGCGGAGGCCACCAGGGTGGCTAGCACCTGATCGGGCGCCGACGGCTGTTGTTGCAGCTGCCGGGCGAGCCTGGTCATCGCGGCATACGGGCGGGCCCGGTCCCCATAGAACCGGCGGCCGATGAACCGTTGCAGCCCATCGCGCAACGGTGCGAAGGCCACCGCGACGACGGCGGTGGCCAGCATCCGGGCCAAGGCCCCGGCCGACCCCGGAAGGACCGCGCCGGCCCAGGTCGCGGCCAGCGCGTACCCTCCGACGAGCAGCAACGTCAGCAGCACGTACAGCAGGGCTCGGCTGACCAGCGCCTCAATGTCGAACAGCTGATGTTTTAGGACCGCCACCGCGATGGCCAACGGCACCACGACGGGCGCCAGCTGAAAGATCGGGAAGACCCCCGGATACAGCGAGGGCGCCAGGAGGGCCACCGCAGCGTCCGCACCGAAGGCAGCCGCGAGCAGCACCAACGCCAGGACCACCCACATGATCTGCCGCTGTACCTGCCTGGACGCGCCCCGCCAACGCAACACCAGACTGACCGTGGCGGCCAGCGAACACCCCAGCAGCACCAGCCCGGCCCACGTCATCACCGCAGGACCGATCCCGGTCAGGGCGGCCACCGCGTGCGGGTTGGGCATCGTGGTCCCACCCAGCACCAGGGTGGGCTGGGCCACGGCCCCGAACACCGCCGAAACCACCGCCACACCGGCCGCAAGAACAACCAGCCCCTGCCACCGCCGGGAGGGCAGGTGACCGTCGGGGAACGTCAGCGCCACGAGCACGAACAGCGGCACCAGCGCCGGAGGATATATCCAGTTCGCCACCCACAACGCGGCCTCCGCGCCCGGGCCCGCGGGCGGATAGGTAAGACCCAGGTGGGCCACGCCCTCGGCCGCCTGACCCACCAGGAAGGGCACCCCGGTCGCCAGCAGCAACCAGCCAACGGGATGACGCGGCGCCCGGCCCGCCAGGAGGGCCCCCACCAGTGCGATCACCGATGTCGAGGTCAGCAGCCCCCACGACGAGCCCAGAAGGTCCGCCCGGACGGTGGCAGCGGCGGCCGCCGCCTCGAGCAGAACGGTCGCCACAACCAGCACAGTCACGGCCAGCGCCGTGCTGGACTCCCGGCGATCGGAGAGGATCACCTTCAGATGCCTGGTCGGCGTGCCGGGCCGGCACGACGCGGGACGAACACGATCACAGTCTGCCCCTTCTCCGGCGCTGACGGCCACGTCATTGCCCAGAGGCACGACACAAAGGGCTCATGCGTCGGCGCGTGCTGAGCGAACTGCACGCAGCGCGGTCAGGCCCATCGTCGCGAACGCCGCACCCAACAGGGCGAGCGTCCCGGGCAGCACCTCGGAGGCAAACATCTTCAGCAGCACGCTCACCATCAGGAAGACCCCGGCCGCGCGGGGCAACACCCCGGCCCGGATCGTGGCCAAAGCGAAAAGCAACAGGCCAGCCACGTAGCACCCGAACACCGCGAACAGGACCACCAGAACGGGAAGGGGCGGGTCTTCCTGGGGTGCCCCATCGGAGCGGACGAAACCCCACGTCTCGATCAGGGCAAGCACGAACAACGATCCCGAACCCACCACCGCCAGGCCCGAGGCGAGCCGCCCGAACCGGCCGAACGCCTTCCGCTGCAGCGCGCTCAACCCCAGGAACCCTATAAACATCAGCCCCACCCACGTCGAATGCAGCGCCGAGGGCACAACACCCACCTGGATGCCCGGCACCCGGTCGTCCCACCATTCGTGCACCCCCATGACCATCCCGGCAAGGATTGCGGCCCCTGCGCCTGTCCGGACCAAGCCGGTGGACGTGGTCCAGCCCCCGCCACCTGTACGGGTGGACCCCACCTGTGAGACCGCAGCCATGACAACCTCCTGAGAACAGGGGCGGCGCATCCGCCCGCACTTCACAGCGTGGTCGTGTCCCGCGTCCCCCGTCACCAGACATGGTCCCGGATCCGCCGTGAGAGATGTCCCGCCGGCCCGGGACACCCTGAAGTCTCCGGACATCCCCCTTGCCTTCCCTGCCGAAAG
>JBDTVJ010000099.1:0-11276 GCA_040007275.1 Terracoccus sp. | reverse complement strand
GCTCAAGCTCTCGCCCAAGGCGATGCGCCAGCTCGGCAAGGCGCTGCTGCGCGACGTGGCCGAGCGGCTGTCGGGCCGGGCAGGTCAGCGCGACCAGCGCCAGGCCGGCGCGGCCGGTGAGCTCAGCGGTGCCACCCGGGAGTGGGCGTTCGGCGACACCGAACCCTGGGACGTCACCCGAACCGTGACGAACGCGGTGCTGCGCACTGTGGGTGAAGGCGGCAACCCGGCCCGTGGCGTGCGCCTCGACATCCGCGACGTCGAGGTGACGGAGACCGAGGCACGCACCCAGGCCGTCGTCGCGCTGCTCGCCGACACCTCGTTCTCGATGGCGATGGACGGCCGCTGGGTGCCGATGAAGCGCACGGCCCTGGCGCTGCACCACCTGATCCGGTCACGGTTCCGTGGGGACCATCTGCAGTTGATCGGCTTCGGCCGTAACGCCCAGGTCATGGACATCGAGGAGCTCACCGCGCTCGACGCGCAGTACGAGAAGGGGACCAACCTCCACCACGCCCTGCTGCTCGCGAACCGGCACTTCCGCAAGTACCCCAATGCCCAACCTGTGCTGCTCATCGTCACCGACGGCGAGCCGACCTCCCACCTCGAGCCCGACGGCGAGACCTGGTTCGACTACCCGCCGCACCCGTTGACGATCGCCCACACCATCCGCGAGCTCGACGCGTCGCACCGCCTCGGGGCCAAGACCTCGTTCTTCCGACTCGGCGACGACCCGGGTCTGGCTCGCTTCATCGACCAGCTCGCGCACCGGGTCGAGGGGCGCGTGGTGGCGCCTGAGCTCGACGACCTCGGGGCTGCGGTGGTGGGCAGCTACCTCGGATCGCGCGGCCCGACCTCGGCCGGGGCCTTCGGCCCTGGCCACCGCGATTGGTTCGGCGGGCGCAGCTCCTGGGTTTGAGTCTGGTCTGACCGGTCCATGGGTGCGCAGGACCGTCGACCTCTCAGCGGACCCGCCAGCGGCCGGCATCCGGCGGGACAGGGCTCGGGGCTGTGTCGTCGACGAACGGCTTGGCGCCGGCGACCAACCGCTCCAGGGTCGCTCCCTCTCGGAGCCCGGTCGGGAGGTTGGCCCGGGCGACGTCGCGACGCAACCGCTCGAGCGGAAGCGGTGACCGGCTGGCGACCACGACGGAGTTGCCGAACCGTTTGCCCTTGAGCACCTCGTGCGTGGCGATCAGCGCGAGGTGCGGCAGGTGGATCCGGGCGGTCGCGAGCACCCTGGCCACATAACGCATCCCAGGTTCGTCGGCGAGGTTCCAGAGCGCGAGCCCGGTGTCGCGCAGCACTCGGGCGACATCGAGCAGGTACGCCGCCCCGCCCAGCTCCGCCGGAACGCGCCCACCGGCGTAGGCGTCGGTGACGACGACGTCGGCGGACGCGTCAGCCAGAGCCGCCACGCCGATGCGGCCGTCGACCTCCCGCACCCTGATGCGGTGGCGACGGGGGAGGGGAATCTCCTTGCGCACCAGGGCCGTCAACACGGCGTCGGGCTCGAGCACGATCTGGGTCGAGCCGGGCCGGGTCGCCTCGACGTAGCGGGGCAGGGTGAGGCCGGCCCCGCCGACGTGGGTGACGCCGAGCGGCCCGGGGGGCAGGGCGTCGACGGCGAGGGCGAGGTGCTGCACGTACTCGAAGACGAGCAGGGTGGGGTCGTCCGGCTGCACGTACGACTGCGGCGAGCCGTCCATGACGACCGTGATGCCGCCGCGGTCGTCGTGGTCGAACCGGATGCGGTCGGTCACCGAGGCCCCCGCGGTGCGACCTCGGACCGGAGCACCCGTTCCTCCCCGTGGCGTTCGAAGCCGAGCCGACGCAGGATCGGTGACGACGTGTCGACGACGCCGTGGGTGAGTCCGACGGTGGCCCCGGCGGCGGCGGCCGTGGTGAGCCGCGCCTCCACCACCGCGCGGTAGGCGCCTCGACCGCGCCACGACGAGTGCGTGCAGCCACCCCAGAGACGGCACACCCCGTCGACGATGCCCCATCCTCCTGCCCCGGCGGGAGAGCCCTCGATGTACGCCACGAACCGCCCGATCGAGTCGTCGTCGCGGCCGCCCTCCAGCTCGCGCAGTCCGTCGGCGATCTGTCGCGCCGTCGGCTCCGATCCGCCGAAGGCGTCGCGGTCGACGACGTGCACATCGCGCAGCGACGGCTTGTCGAGCACCCGGCGCACCGTGACGTCATCAGGCACCCGGAAGTCAGGCCACCCGGGCGTGAGGGGCAGAGCCAGCACGTCCGTGCGGTCGGTCAGCACCGCACCACGAGCGACCAGCTCGGTCTCGAGGCCGCACGGTTGGGTCTGGTCTGACACCCGCCACCACAGCCGCTCTCGGCCCAGGCGAAGCGCCGCCTTCCCGATCTCGTCGACGAGCTCGACGGCGTCCCGGTCAGAACCGAACACGCGGGCGGAGGTCGTCTGGAGGCACCACTCGGGGTAGGCCACGACGACGTACTCGTCGGTGCGAACGACCGGCGCGGCGTCGGGCACCCACACCCAGTCGTTCGAGGCGGCGAGCACCGCCGCGGCGTCCCAGTTGCGTGTCACGGGAACAGGCTACGGTCGATGCCATGCGATTCGGACTCACGATCCTGCCCGAGCACGCGTGGTCGGTGGCCGCGCCGATCTGGCGTGCGGCCGAGGACATGGGCTTTGACCACGGCTGGACCTTCGACCACGTCACGTGGGGTGGGCTCCCCGAGTCACCCTGGTTCGCGGCCGTTCCCACCCTGGCGGCGGCGGCCGCGGTCACGAAGCGGATCCAGCTCGGGACCTTCGTGTCGTCACCGAACAACCACCACCCGGTGCAGTTCATGCGTGAGGTGCTCGCCCTCGACGACATCTCGGGTGGCCGGTTCCTGCTCGGTATCGGCACGGGAGGCGACCTCGACGCGCGCGTCACGGGTGAGGACCTCTCGCTCAAGGACCGTGTCGCCCGCTTCCACGAGTTCACCGACCTGCTCGACCGGTTGCTCTCGAGCGACCATGTCGATCACGACGGCCGCTTCTACGCTGCCCGCGACGTGCGAACTCTCCCCGGCCCGGTGCGCGGCACGTCGGGCGCCCCCCGGGTGCCGCTCATCATCGCCGCCAACGGCCCGAGGTCGATCCGGCTCGCAGCCGAGCGAGGCGACGCGTGGCTGACCATCGGCGGTCGCGCCGACACCGACGCCGACTGGTGGCGGCTCGTCAGCGGTCTCAGCGACGCGATGACCGATGCTCTCGGAGCAGCTGGCCCGCAGCGGCAGCAGCCAGGCTTCGCCCGCTACCTCAACCTCGACTCGGCCCCCACCTTCTCGCTCAGTAGCGTCGGGGCCTTCGAGGATGCCGTCGGGCGGGCCGCCGAGCTCGGCTTCACCGACGTGATCGCACCTTGGCCGCGAGCCGAGGCCCCGTTCGCCGGCAGCCGAGCGGTGCTCGACACCGTGGTCAGCGACGTGTTGCCGCGGTGGCGCAGCACCTGACCGGGTCGCTCGGCCGGTGCGACCCGGGCGGGGGTTCTGGCGCCCCCGCTAACCTGACGGGATGCCGCCCCGCAGACGCACACCGGTCGCCGACGGACTCGTCGCCCTTGAGGCCTGCCGACACGCCGCATGGTCGGCCGACCGGTCCACCACGGGTACGGCGGTCCGGTTCACCCTCGAAGAGCTTGCCACGGTGGCTCCGGGTCGAACGGTCGAGGTGCGGGTGCCGCCGTACGGGGCCGTGCAGTGCATCGCGGGGCCGGTGCACACTCGTGGCACGCCGCCGAACGTCATCGAGACGGATGCCGTGACGTGGCTCGAACTGGTCACGGGTGAGCTGGCGTGGGAGCAGGCGGTGGCCGACGCCCGGGTGCGGGCCAGCGGGCAGCGCGCACACCTCGACGGACTCATTCCGCTCCTATCGCTTAGGATTGGTTCGTGAGTCCAGACCTGCCCCGTGTCCCCAACTTCAAGCGCCTGCTGATCGGCGGAGCGATCATCGGCATCGTCATCGGGGTGATCGTCAGCGCCCTCGGAGACGAGGCTCAGGGCTACTCCGAGACGAGCGCGGCCCTCTACCTCGGGGCCCTCGGGGCCATGTTCGGCCTGGCCCTCGCCGCACTGCTCGGCATCACGCTCGACTGGTCGGGTCGTCGGAGCCAGTCACATCGTTGAGGCCAGCCAGTCACATCGTTGAGGCCAGCGAGGCCAGCGAGGCCAGCGAGGTCGGTGAGCACATTGACCTCATCGACGGGCGCGCCGACCGCTGACCGGCGGTGACCACCGACGGTGAATGCCCGTCGTTACCCTGAGCGGGTGACGTCACCAGGTACTGAGGCGAGCCGACCGGGCCCGCTGCGTGGGATACGGGTCGTCGAGCTCGCGGGTCTCGGGCCGGGCCCGTTCGCCGCGATGCTGCTCGCCGACCTGGGCGCCGACGTGGTGCGCGTCGACCGCCCCGGCACTAGCTCGCTTCCCGTGCCGATGCCGCCCGGGGCCGACCTCCTGCGTCGCGGACGTCCGTCGGTGGCCCTGGACCTCAAACACCCCGATGGAATCGCCACGGCTGCGGCGCTCATCGCCCGGGCCGACGTGCTCATCGAAGGCTTTCGGCCGGGGGTGGCTGAACGGCTGGGCCTCGGGCCCGACGAGTGCCTGGCCGCGAACCCGCGGCTCGTGTACGGGCGGATGACCGGGTGGGGCCAGCACGGGCCGCTGTCGCAGTCTGCCGGTCACGACATCAACTACGTGGCGATCACCGGTGCGCTGGGCGCCATCGGGCGGTCGGGCGGGCCGCCCCAGGTTCCGCTCAACCTGGTCGGCGACTTCGGGGGAGGAGCGCTCTACCTCGTCGTCGGGGTGCTCGCCGCGCTGCTCGAAGCTCGCACCAGCGGTCAGGGGCAGGTCGTCGACGCCGCGATCGTCGACGGCACCGCCCACCTCTCCACGCTCCTGGTCGGCCTGGTCTCGACGGGGCTCTGGTCGCAGGCCCGTGGCACGAACCTGCTCGACACCGGAGCCCCGTTCTACGACGTCTACGAGACGGCCGACGGGGGCTGGATGGCGGTCGGCCCCCTCGAGCAGACCTTCTACGCCGAGCTGGTCGACCGGCTCGGGATCGCCGACCGCGCACCGGTCGACCATCTCGACCCGCGTCAGTGGCCGCTACTGCGACGGCTGTTGGCCGAGGCCTTCCACGGGCGCACCCGTGACGACTGGGCCGCCCTGTTCGAGGGAACCGACGCGTGCGTGTCACCCGTGCTGTCCTATGCCGAGGCGCCCCAGCACCCGCACCTCGCCGCCCGCGGCACCTACGTCGAGAACCACGGGGTCGTGCAGCCGGCCCCCGCGCCGCGGTTCTCGCGCACACCGTCCGCACTGAGCACACCACCACCGCTGGCCCCCGGAGCCGACACGCGGGTGGCCCTCGAGGCGTGGGGCATCGCCGACGTCGACGCGTTGCTCGCGTCGGGGGGAGCGGTGCAGGCCTGATGCGTCTCTTCGTGGCCATCGTGCCGCCCGAGGAGGTGGTCGAGCACCTCGCCGAGCATCTGGCGCCGCGGGTCGAGGCCGGCCCCGACCTGCTCTGGGCCGACCGCGACCAGTGGCACGTCACCCTCGCCTTCCTCGGGGCCGTGAGCGATCGCCGCCTCGACGAGGTCACCGAGGCGATCGAAGCCTCGGCCGGTCGTCGCGAGCCGCAGCTGTTGCGGGTGGCAGGCGCGGGGGCCTTTCCCAACCCGTACGCTGCGCGCGTGCTCTGGGCCGGAGTGGAGACCGTCCAGGGCGACCTCGACACGGTGGCGAGCGGCATCCGCACGGCGTGCAACTCGGTGGGGGCCACCCCTGACGGCACCCGGCTGCGCCCGCACGTGACCCTGGCGCGCTTCGGCCGCCCCGCCGAGGCCACCCGCTGGATCCGTGCGCTCGAGCCCTACCAGGGGCCGCAGTGGCGGACCGAGCACGTCAGCATCGTCGAGTCGCACCTCAGTGAGGGCCGTGGGCGGCGCCCACGCTACGAAGTGCTGGCTGAAGTGCCGCTGGGGTGAGCGGCGGGCGCCCGGATGCCGGGACCGGCGACCCACGCTCGTCGAGGCCGTACGGGTTCGTGTGCGAGACTCGCAGCGTGCTACCTGGCGACGGCCGACTGAACCATGACCTCCTTCCCGGCGAGAAGGGCCCCCAGGACGCCTGCGGTGTCTTCGGTGTCTGGGCTCCCGGTGAAGAGGTCGCGAAGCTGACCTACTTCGGGCTCTACGCGCTGCAGCACCGAGGCCAGGAGTCGGCGGGCATCGCCACCGGCGACGGCGAGAAGATCCTCGTCTACAAGGACATGGGTCTGGTCTCGCAGGTGTTCAACGAGCGGGCGCTCAGCTCACTGCGGGGTCATCTGGCGATCGGGCACACGCGCTACTCCACCACGGGCGGCTCGACGTGGGAGAACGCGCAACCCACCCTCGGCGGCAGCGAGCACGGCACCCTCGCACTGGCCCACAACGGCAACCTCACCAACGCAGCCGAGCTCAAGGAGATGGTCGACGAGCACTTCGGTGGCACCCGGGTCACCGGTGAGCTGGCCCGCGGCAACACCTCCGACACGGCGTTGGTCACGACGCTGCTCTCGGCCGACCCCGACAAGACTCCCGAGCAGGCGGCGCTCGAGCTGTTCCCGAAGCTGCGGGGCGCCTTCTCGTTCGTCTTCATGGACGAGAACACCCTGTACGCCGCCCGTGATCCCTGGGGTGTTCGACCCCTGGCGCTCGGGCGTCTCGAGCGGGGCTGGGTGGTGGCCTCCGAGACGGCCGCGCTCCAGACGATCGGGGCAGCGGTGATCCGTGAGGTCGAGCCCGGGGAGCTCATCGTCATCGACGAGAACGGCCTGCGAAGCCACAAGTTCGCCGAGCCCCAGCCCAAGGGGTGTGTGTTCGAGTACGTCTACCTGGCCCGACCGGATGCCGTCATCGGCGGCCGCGTCGTGCACGAGGCGCGCGTCGAGATGGGGGCGGTGCTGGCCCGTGAGCACCCGGTCGACGCCGACCTCGTCATCGGGGTTCCCGAGTCGGGCGTACCTGCGGCCGTGGGCTACTCGCAAGCTTCCGGCATCCCGTTCGGGCAGGGTTTCGTCAAGAACGCGTACGTCGGCCGCACCTTCATCCAGCCCTCGCAGACGCTGCGGCAGCTCGGCATCCGGCTCAAGCTCAACGCGCTCGAGCACACGATTCGCGGCAAGCGGCTCGTCGTCGTCGACGACTCGATCGTGCGGGGCAACACCCAGCGGGCGCAGATCAGGATGCTGCGTGAGGCCGGGGCCGCCGAGATCCACGTTCGCATCAGCAGCCCGCCCGTGAAGTGGCCGTGCTTCTACGGCATCGACTTCGCCACCCGGGCCGAGCTCGTCGCGAACGGACTGGGGGTCGAGGAGATTCGGGCCTCCATCGGTGCCGACTCGCTCGGCTACATCTCCGAGGCCGGCATGATCGGGGCGACGAACCAGGGCGCCGACCGGCTCTGCTCGGCCTGCTTCACCGGCACCTACCCGATCGAGCTTCCCGAGGACGGGCGGATGGGCAAGCACCTGCTCGAGACCCTGCCGCTGACGGTGCGCACCGGCCACGACCGGTCGGTCGACGTCGACGGGGTCACGATCGGGGTCGGTACGGGCGGCGCCGGAGCCCTCGACCACCCCTGATGTTTGACCGGTTCGATGAATGTCAGTGTCGTCGTCGACCGTGCCGTACATCGACCGGAGCAGGCTGACCGCACGTCCAGGGATGTCCTCCCTCTTGCGCCCCGGCGTACGACCGGCCCGGCTGGGCTGCGGTAGCCCGCGACGGCGGCACAGACCGCTGGAGCCGTGCTCACCGAGGGTCTCGACCCCAGGGGCGATGTCCTTGGCGAGGCTCCTGCTGAAGACGCGCCCAGTTCGAGTCTGCTGCGATGACCTCCCCTGGTACTCGCCGGATGACCTTGTGGATCACCCCGGGTGACGGATCGGTGTTGTGGTTGTGCTGGGCAGAGAGGTGGACCTGGTCGTTGCGACGCACACGGATCTCGCTGATTCCGGCCCTGGCCAGCTGCCGGCGTGAGACCACCCCGCCTTGGTCGGCCGCCTCTCGCAAGCCAGCTGCAGTCGACGTGCTTCATGCCAGGACTCGTGCCGCCTTGAGATGACCAGTGAGATTCGCGGTTGTGGACAAACAGGGGAGGGCTGAGAGGGTCTCGGGCGCCGGTAGGGTTGGCCCGTGACGAACCAGCCGATCACCTATGCCGCTGCCGGGGTCGACGTCGAGGCCGGTGACAAGGCGGTCGAGCTGATGAAGGCCTCGGTGCGCCGGGCCACCCGTCCGGAGGTCATCGGGGGCCTGGGCGGCTTTGCCGGCCTGTTCGACGCCAGCGCGCTCGCCCGGATGACCCGCCCCGTGCTGGCCACCTCCACCGACGGCGTCGGTACCAAGGTTGCCATCGCCCAAGCCCTCGACAAGCACGACACGATCGGTTTCGACCTCGTCGGCATGGTTGTCGACGACATCGTCGTCTGTGGGGCCGAACCGCTCTTCATGACCGACTACATCGCCACCGGCAAGGTGGTGCCCGAGCGGATCGCCGCCATCGTCGGCGGTATCGCCCGAGCGTGCGAGGAGGTCGGTGTGGCGCTCGTGGGCGGCGAGACGGCCGAGCACCCCGGGTTGCTCGAGCCGGGTGAGTACGACGTGGCCGGCGCTGCCACCGGAGTCGTCGAGTACGCCGCGGTGCTCGGTCCGCACCGAGTGGCCGACGGCGACGTCGTGGTTGCCCTCGCGAGCAGCGGGTTGCACAGCAACGGCTACAGCCTGGTGCGGCGGGTGGTCGAAACGGTGGGCTGGTCGTTCGACCGACACGTCGACGACTTCGGCCGCACCCTCGGCGAGGAGCTGCTCGAGCCGACCCGCCTCTACACGAGGCCGTTGCTCGACCTGATCTCCACCCCGGGCATCGACGTGCACGCCCTGAGCCACGTGACCGGCGGAGGACTGGCAGCCAACCTGGCCCGGGTGCTCCCGTCGGGCATGTTCGCGCGACTCGACCGGGCCACCTGGTCACCCCCCGCTGTCTTCCGCACCGTAGCGGAGCTTGGCCAGGTACCCCGCGGCGACCTCGAGCGCACCTTGAACCAGGGCATCGGCTTCGTCGTCGTGCTCCCCGCCGCGCAGGCCGAACGCGCTCTGGAACAGGCCGGGACGCACGGCATCCCGGCCTGGCTGCTGGGCGAGGTCACTACGGTGCAGCACGCTCACGACGCAGGCCTCGTGGCGACCGACACCGAAGTCATCCACGGCGCCAAGGGCGTCGATGGCGGCTCGGTGCAGGTCGTCGGCGAGCACCCCTGAGGGCTGATCAGCGCAACCAGAAATACCGACCGGGTGTGAACACTCGGAACACTCGGCGCACAGGGAGAGCGGTGTGAGTCAGAGCGAGCTCACCGCTCGCCCGAGGCCCACTTACCGTATTCGTCGTATTCGTCGTCATCGACCGACCGTGACGTGGTGCTGTCACGGGCACGCGATGGCGGCGTGATCAACGGACCGTTCGACGGGTTGTGAAGCTCTCGCTCCAACGCGCTCAAGTCCGTATCAGGTGTGTAGTACTTGAGCTGCCGTGCGACTTTGGTCTGCTTGGCTTTGGCTCGGCCGCGCCCCATGGCGTGACCCCCTCATGCGTCGTGCCGGCGCGGCATCGCTGGTCGAAGAACCATAGCTCTTCGATGTCCGCGTAGCGGCCCCGGGAATGTGTGTGATCTCGTGGGCCTAACGCTACATGAGCCGGACGGCAGTTGTGCACGCGGAGGATGTTCAGATCTTGCGGTGGCAGGTCGGTGGCCCACAACCGGGTGCGACACGCCGATTTTTTGAGACTTTCCGACGGTTTGCCCCCACAATGGGGCCACGGACTTTACTATCTGTTTAAGGTCTTCCTTCCGGGGACCATGCGTGTCGCAGCACATGTGACAAGGCGGTGGGGAAATTGACGATGACTCAGGATCGACCCGAGGCGGAGAAGCTGTTGACTCCTGCCGAGGTGGCAGCGCTCTTCCGCGTCGACCCTAAAACGGTGACTCGGTGGGCCAAGGCAGGGAAGCTGACTTCGATCAGAACCCTGGGTGGACACCGGCGCTATCGTGAGAACGAGGTCCGTGCGCTCCTCGCCGGGGATCAGTAGGACCACCCTCGGCACAGCAGTTCTTGCGAGAAGGGCGCTTGGGGGCGCCCTTCTCTCATTTTTGTGAGTTTAGTGGCCCAGCGCCCGCAGCTGCAGGCGCACGGCCAGCCGAGTCTCCGGGTCGTGCAGGTCGAGCTCGACGATCTCGCCCAGGCGCTGCAGTCGGTACCGCAGGGTGTTGGGGTGCACATGGATGCCGGCCGCCGCCGAACGCGGGTCGCCCGGGTGGTCGAGCCAGGCCGCGATGGTCTCGGCGTACGCAGTGTCATGCGCGGCGTCGTGGGCGGCGACCTCCTGCACCGGGCCGACCAGCTGTTCGACCTGCAGGGCGGCAACGCAGCGCGCGGTGGTGACCGCGGCCCAGGACTGCTCGAGGGTACGGGTGGTTGCGCTCACCCGCCCGCAGTCGCGCAGACGGTGCACCTCGAGGGCTTCCCGGCGAGACCGGTCCAACTCGACGGGCCGCATCGCGAGAGCGCCGGCACTGGCTGTCGCGGGGGCGTTCCCAGCGGTGGTGGCTGCGGCCACCTCGTCGACGACCTCCCGAAGCCAGCCCCACGTTCCGGGCGACGTCGGCGTGGCGGGGGCGTCGGTAACGAGCGCCAGCACCACCCCGTCGTGCACGGCGAGCAGTGGCTGGCGCCACGAGCGGCGGCGGGCCGCCGACTCCCAGAGGTCGATGCGGGTCTCGACCCCGTCGCCGGGCGAGTCGCCTCGGGTGGACACAGTGGACACGGTGGGCACGGTGGTCGCGGTCGGGCCGCCGTCGAGCACGACGACCCGCCAGGGACCGGCTGGCAACCACGCCTCCACCCCCTCGGTCAGGCCGGTGAGGGCCGCGCGGAGTCGGTCGGCCGCCACCCGCCGAGACAGGTCGGTCTGCGAGCGCAACCGCAGCAGGTGCAGAGCCACGACGGATGCCGTCTGGCGCAGCGACCGCACCAAGGCCGCATCCGGTCGCGACTCGACGACGATCCAGATCGACCCGAGCCACTCGTTGCCGGCTCGAACCGGGATCACGAGTCGCGGCTTGAGGTCACCATCGGCCGGCACGTAGACCGGCTCGTCGGAGCGGGCGAGCCGGCGGAAGACACCGC
>JBDTVJ010000098.1:0-11514 GCA_040007275.1 Terracoccus sp. | reverse complement strand
TGGCCACGGTTCTCGACGGGATCATCGGCGGCGTTCGCGAGGATCTCGCGGTTCGCCGTGCCGCCACGCCCGCTCCCGCCCTGGAGTCGCAACTCTCCCAGGCGCCCCCGGCGCTCGACCCGATGCCCGGCATCCGGTACGCCGAAGGCGTTGCCGTGATCGCCGAGGTCAAGCGGTCGAGCCCGAGCAAGGGCGCCCTGGCCGCCATCCCGTCACCGGGCGACCTGGCTCGCGCCTACGCCGACGGGGGAGCGGCGGCTATCAGCGTGCTGACCGAGCAGCGCCGCTTCGGCGGCAGTCTCGCCGACCTCGACACGGTGCGGGCGGCGGTCGGAGTTCCCGTGCTGCGCAAGGACTTCATCGTCGACGGCTACCAGCTGACCGAGGCCCGGGTGCACGGCGCCGATCTCGTACTTCTCATCGTGGCAGCGCTGGGCGACGCCCAGCTCCGTGACCTGCACGACCAGGCCACCGACCTGGGCATGACGTGCCTCGTGGAGGTGCATGATGCGGCCGAGCTCGAGCGCGCCCTCGCTCTGGGGCCCCGGCTGGTCGGCATCAACGCGCGCAACCTCAAGACCTTGGAGGTCGACCCCCGCACCGTCACCGACCTGCTGCCCCGGGTGCCCGCCGAGGTGGTCGCCGTCGCCGAGTCGGGAGTCACGGGCCCGGCCGATGTTGCGTCCTACGTCGACGCGGGTGCCGGTGCGGTGCTCGTCGGCGAGGCCCTGGTTCGGCACGGCGACCCCGCTGCTGCCATCCGATCGTTCATCGCGGCTGCGGCCGCCGTCACCCGCACCACATCCGGAGCTGCCCGAGCATGACCGCGAAACCCCGCCAGACCCCTGCCCCCACGCCGCTGCCCGCCACCTCGGCGGGTGGCCCCGACCTGCCGCGTGGGCGGTTCGGCGCCTTCGGCGGCCGCTACGTGCCCGAAGCGCTCATCCCCGCTCTCGAACAGCTCGAGGAGGTCTGGCGCAAGGCCTGCGTCGACCCCGAGTTCATCGGCGAGCTCGAACGGCTGCACAAGACGTACACAGGACGCCCGAGCATCATCACCGAGGTGCCGCGCTTCGCCGAGCACTGTGGCGGGGCCCGCATCATCCTCAAGCGCGAAGACCTCAACCACACCGGATCGCACAAGATCAACAACGTGCTGGGGCAGGCCCTGCTCGCCAAGCGCATGGGCAAGAACCGGGTCATCGCCGAGACGGGCGCCGGCCAGCACGGCGTGGCCACCGCCACCGCCGCCGCCCTGCTCGGCCTCGACTGCGTCGTCTACATGGGCCGCAAGGACACCGAGCGCCAGGCGCTCAACGTGGCGCGGATGCGGTTGCTCGGCGCCGAGGTGGTGCCCGTCGACCACGGCAGCAAGACGCTCAAGGATGCCGTCAACGAGGCCTTCCGCGACTGGGTCGCGAACGTCGGAACCACCCACTACGTGCTGGGCACGGTGACCGGCCCGCATCCCTTCCCCGAGATGGTCCGCGACTTCCACCGCATCATCGGGGTCGAGGCTCGCGCTCAGGTGCTCGACCTCGTCGGGCGCCTGCCCGACGTCGTGTGTGCGTGCGTCGGGGGAGGGTCCAACGCCATGGGCATCTTCCACCGCTTCCTCGACGACACGTCGGTTCGCCTCGTCGGCTTCGAGGCCGGGGGAGCGGGGGTCGACACCGGCGAGCACGCCGCCCGCTTCGCCACCGGGATCCCGGGGGTGCTGCACGGCGCGTTCACCTATGTCATGCAGGACACCGACGGTCAGACCATCGACTCGCACAGCGTGTCCGCCGGGCTCGACTACCCGAGCGTCGGCCCCGAGCACGCTTTCCTGCTCGAGTCGGGCCGGGCCGAGTACCGGCCCATCACCGACGTCGAGGCGATGGAGGCCTTCTCGCTGCTCTCGCGCACCGAGGGCATCCTGCCCGCCATCGAGAGCGCCCACGCGCTCGCGGGGGCCATGAAGCTCGGCCGCGAGCTCGGGCCTGAGGCCGTCATCCTCGTCAACCTCTCGGGTCGAGGTGACAAGGACGTGCACACCGCCGCCGAGTGGTTCGGGCTCATCGACAGCAGCCACCACATCGACAGCACCCACGACATCGACAGCACCCACGACATCGACAGCACCCACGGCGGTGGCACGGGCGCAGGCGCCAGCCGGTTGCCGGACCATTCCGGCGCCGACGGCGCGGGGGAGCAGCAGTGAGCGTGGCCCCGGTTCTGGCGAAGTGCCGGGAGGAGGGCCGCGCCGCCCTCATCGGCTACCTGCCCGTCGGCTTCCCGAGCGTCGAGGGCTCGATCGCAGCCATGCGCGTACTCATCGACGCCGGCGTCGACATCGTCGAGATCGGCGTGCCCTACAGCGATCCCGTGATGGACGGCCCGGTGATCCAGGATGCCGCAGTGCGGGCGCTCGCGGGTGGCGTGCACCTGTCCGACATCTTCACGGCCGCCGAGGCGGTCTCCGGCGCGGGGGCGGGCGCCCTCGTCATGACCTACTGGAACCCGGTGCTGCGCTACGGCGTCGAGCGGTTCGCCGCCGACCTCGCCGCGGCCGGAGGCGCCGGTCTGATCACCCCCGACCTGATCCCCGACGAGGCCGGTGAGTGGATCGCGGCCGCCGACGACCACGACCTCGACAAGGTCTTCCTCGTCGCGCCCAGCTCGACGACCGAACGGCTGGCGGCCGTCACGGCGCAGTGCCGGGGTTTCGTCTACGCCACGGCCGTGATGGGGGTCACCGGCGCCCGCGCGAGCGTGGGAGAGGCGGCCAACGCTCTGGTCTCACGCACCCGCGAGCACACCGCCCTTCCGGTCTGCGTCGGGCTGGGCGTCTCGACCGGTGAGCAGGCCGCCGAGGTCGGGCGCTTCGCCGACGGCGTCATCGTCGGGTCGGCGCTGGTGCGCTGCCTCACCGAGGCGTCGAGCCCCGAGGAGGGGCTGGCGGCCCTGGCGGTGCTGGCTGGTGACCTCGCCGCAGGGGTCCGTCGAGGCCGGACGTGACCGGGCTCAGCGGCATCCCGCTGTCGTCTGCGCTGTCGAACCTGACGGCTGCGCTACCCGCCGAGATCCCGTCGCCATCGGTGGGCGTGTGGCACCTGGGCCCGCTACCGATCCGCGGCTACGCGCTGTGCATCCTCGCCGGCATCGTCGTCGCCGTCTGGCTCACCGGGCGCCGGCTCACCCGCCGGGGCTACCGACCCGGCATCGCCATCGACATCTCCGCCTGGGCCGTCCCGTTCGGCATCGTCGGCGGGCGCATCTACCATCTGATCACCACGCCGCAGCCCTACTTCGGCGAGGGGGGCCACCCCTGGCGGGCCTTCGCCATCTACGAGGGCGGTCTCGGCATCTGGGGCGCCGTCATGCTCGGCGCGCTGGGCGCGTGGATCGGCTGCCGCAAGAACGACGTGAGCTTTCGCGACTTCGTCGATGCGGCCGCCCCCGGCCTCGCCATCGCCCAGGCGATGGGCCGATTCGGCAACTGGTTCAACAACGAGATCTACGGCGCGCCCACCGACCTCCCCTGGAAGCTGCGGATCTACGACTGGGACCCCTCCGTCGGGCGCGCCGTGCTCGACGGTGGCGGCAACCCCGTCATCAAGGGCTACTTCCACCCCACCTTTCTCTACGAGGCACTGTGGTGCCTCGTGCTCGCGGCCGTGCTGCTCTGGCTCGGGCGCCGGTTCACCCTCAAACCGGGTCAGGTCTTCGCCGGGTACGTCATGGGCTACCCGATCGGGCGCATCGTCATCGAGAACATGCGCAGCGACTCGGCGAACTACATCCTCGGCCAACGGGTCAACACGTGGGTCTCGGTGCTGGTCTTTCTCCTCGGGGTGTGGATGTGGTTCCGCTTCGCCCGGATGGCGCCCTCCCCGGTGCCGGTCCCTGCCCTCGAAGATCGCCCGCACCCGGATGCCGCCCAAGGAGCGGCCGAGCCCGACGAGGAACACGACCCCGACGCCAGCACCCCTTCCGACGGCGCCGAGCACACCCAACCCGCCCAACCCACCGACGAACCCTCGGCAGGCCCCTCCGCCCACCCGGAGCGGGCGTCCAGCTCCTAGCGCTCAGGGGCTCGACGATGCCCGCCATCTGAGCGCGGCGTCTCACATCCCGGAATCCGAAGTAGCAGCACGTAGGGCGAGGCCGCCCTGCGGATAAAATGAGAGCAACGCCTGTGGTCAGTGCTGCCCACACGCCCTTCGTCAGGGAGCCCCCGGCCCCATCAGCAAGGACGGTGAAGATGTCGCCGCACACCCGATTCAGCGCCCATCCGGAGAACTCCGGCCTCTATCGTCGAGAGTTCGAGCACGACGCCTGCGGGGTCGCCCTCATCGCCACGATGCGGGGCACGGCCGGCCACGACATCGTCGACCACGCCCTGACCGCGCTGCGCAACCTCGACCACCGGGGTGCCACGGGAGCTGACCCCCTCGTCGGTGACGGAGCCGGCATCCTCACCCAGATCCCCGACGAGTTCTTCGCGGCCAACGTGCCGTTCGCCCTACCGAACAGCGGAGCGTACGCGGCCGGTATCGCCTTCCTGCCGACCGATCCCGACGAGCGGGCCGCCGCCAAGGCCCGCATCGAGGCGATCGCCGTCTCCGAGAACCTCAAGGTGCTCGGCTGGCGCGAGGTGCCCGTCGACGGTGAGCTCGTCGGCGCTGCTGCCAGGGCCTGCATGCCCGCGTTCGAGCAGCTCTTCGTCAGAAGTGCCATCGGCCGCCAGGTCGCGCTCGGCCTCGACCGGTTGGCCTTCTGCCTGCGCAAGCGGGCCGAGCGGGAGGCCGAGGTCTACTTCGCCTCGCTCAGCTCGCGCACCATCGTCTACAAGGGGATGCTGACGACGGGGCAGCTCGAGCCCTTCTTCCCCGATCTGTCCGACCCGCTCTATTCCACCGAGCTCGCCCTCGTGCACTCCCGCTTCTCCACGAACACCTTCCCGTCGTGGCCGCTCGCGCACCCGTACCGCCTGATCGCGCACAACGGCGAGATCAACACGGTCAAGGGCAACCGCAACTGGATGAGCGCCCGCGAGAGCCTGATCACCTCCGACATCATCCCCGGCGACCTCGAGCGGCTCTTCCCCATCTGCACCCCCGACGCGAGCGACTCCGCGAGCTTCGACGAGGTGCTCGAGCTGCTGCACCTCGGCGGTCGCTCGCTGCCCCACGCCGTACTCATGATGATTCCCGAGGCCTGGGAGAACCACGAGACGATGGACCCCGCCCGGCGGGCGTTCTACGAGTTCCACTCCACCTTCATGGAGCCCTGGGACGGCCCGGCGAACGTCGTGTTCACCGACGGCACCCTCGTCGGCGCGGTGCTCGACCGCAACGGCCTGCGTCCCGGGCGGTACTCGGTGACCGACGACGGGCTGGTGGTGCTGGCGTCCGAGTCAGGTGTGCTCGAGCTCGACCCGGCATCCGTGGTGCAGCGTGGGCGTCTCCAGCCCGGCAAGATGTTCCTCGTCGACACCGAGCACGGGCGCATCGTCAGCGACGAGGAGATCAAGACCCAGCTCGCGGCCGCCAAGCCCTACGGCGACTGGCTCCACGCGGGCCTGATCCAGCTCGACAACCTGCCCGAGCGTGAACACATCGTGCACACCGCCTCGTCGGTGGTGCGCCGCCAGCAGACGTTCGGCTACACCACCGAAGACCTGCGCATCCTGTTGACGCCGATGGCGAAGGCGGGGGCCGAGGCGCTCGGCTCGATGGGCACCGACACCCCCATCGCCGTGCTCTCCTCGCGGCCGCGGCTGCTCTTCGACTACTTCACCCAGCTGTTCGCGCAGGTGACCAACCCCCCGCTCGATGCCATTCGCGAAGAGCTGGTCACCTCGCTCGGCACCTTCATGGGGCCCGAGGGCAACGTGCTCTCGGCCTCACCGGCGCACGCCCGCCAGCTCGTGCTCGACTTCCCGGTGCTCGACAACGACGAGCTGGCCAAGATCGTGCACATCAACGCCGACGGCGACCTGCCCGGCTACGCCACGCACGTCGTGCGCGGCCTCTACGACGTCACCGGCGGCGCGGCGGCCATGCGCACCCGGCTCGACGAGATCTTCGCGGAGGTGAGCCAGGCCATCCGGCGCGGCGCGCGCTTCGTCGTGCTCTCCGACCGCGACTCGGGGCGCGACCTCGCCCCCATCCCGTCGCTGCTGCTCACGGCCGCCGTGCACCACCACCTCATCCGCGAGAAGACCCGCACCCAGGTGGGCCTGCTCGTCGAGGCCGGCGACGTACGGGAGGTGCACCACGTGGCCCTGCTCATCGGCTTCGGTGCTGCCGCGGTCAACCCCTACCTGGCCATGGAGAGCGTCGAAGACCTCGTCCGGTCGGGGCAGATCGAAGGGATCGAGCCCGAGAAGGCCGTGGCCAACCTCATCAAGGCCCTCGGCAAGGGGGTGCTGAAGGTGATGTCGAAGATGGGCATCTCCACCGTCGCCTCCTACCGTGGGGCTCAGGTGTTCGAGGCGATCGGGCTCTCCCAGAACCTCGTCGACACCTACTTCACGGGCACGGTCTCGCAGCTCGGGGGAATCGGCCTCGACGTCATCGCCCGGGAGACGTCCGAGCGGCACGCCAGGGCCTACCCGCCCGAGGGAGTGCAGCAGCCGCACCGGGTGCTCGAGGTCGGCGGTGAGTACCAGTGGCGCCGCGAGGGCGAGCCGCACCTGTTCGACCCCGACACGGTCTTCCGTCTGCAGCACTCGACCCGGGCGCGCCGCTACGACATCTTCAAGCAGTACACCGGGCGCGTCGACGACCAGACCTCGCGTCTGATGACGCTGCGGGGGCTGATGGGCTTCAAGGCGACCGGCGTGACCGGCAGGCTTCCGGTGCCGATCGAGGAAGTCGAACCGGTGAGCGAGATCGTCCGGCGCTTCAGCACGGGAGCGATGAGCTACGGCTCCATCTCCCAGGAGGCCCACGAGACGCTCGCCATCGCCATGAACCATCTCGGCGCCCGTTCGAACACCGGCGAGGGCGGCGAGGATCGCGGCCGACTGCTCGATCCCGAGCGGCGCTCTGCCGTCAAGCAGGTCGCCTCGGGTCGCTTCGGTGTGACCAGCCTCTACCTCACCCACGCCGACGACATCCAGATCAAGATGGCGCAGGGGGCCAAGCCCGGCGAAGGCGGCCAGCTGCCGGGTCACAAGGTCTACCCCTGGGTGGCCAAGACGCGTCACTCGACACCCGGGGTCGGGCTCATCTCGCCGCCCCCGCACCACGACATCTACTCCATCGAAGACCTCGCCCAGCTGATCCACGACCTGAAGAACGCCAACCCCGCTGCTCGCATCCACGTCAAGCTCGTCTCCGAGATCGGGGTCGGCACCGTGGCGGCCGGGGTGTCCAAGGCGCACGCCGACGTCGTGCTCATCTCGGGGCACGACGGCGGTACCGGGGCGTCGCCGCTGACCTCCCTCAAGCACGCCGGAGCGCCGTGGGAGCTCGGGCTGGCCGAGGCGCAGCAGACCCTCGTGCTCAACGGCCTGCGCGACCGCATCGTGGTGCAGGTCGACGGCCAGCTGAAGACCGGGCGTGACGTCGTCGTGGCCGCGCTGCTCGGCGCCGAGGAGTTCGGCTTCGCCACCGCCCCCCTCGTGGTGTCGGGCTGCATCATGATGCGGGTCTGTCACCTCGACACCTGCCCCGTCGGTGTCGCCACCCAGAACCCCGAGCTGAGGGCCCGGTTCTCCGGCCGGCCCGAGTTCGTCGAGACCTTCTTCGAGTACATCGCGCAGGAGGTGCGTGAGCACCTGGCCGTTCTCGGGTTCCGCTCGATCAAGGAAGCCGTCGGCCAGGTCGACAGCCTCGACCTCGAGAAGGCCGTGGCGCACTGGAAGGCGTCGGGCCTGGACCTGTCGCCCATCCTCACCGTGGCCGACAACCCGACCGGGGGCACGCTCTACCAGTCGACCGGCCAGGACCACGCGCTCGAGAAAGCCCTCGACAACGAGCTGCTCATCCGGGCGCTGCCGGCCATCGAGAGTGGCGAGCTCGTGCGCACCGAGATCGCCGTGCGCAACGTCAACCGCACCGTCGGCACCATGCTCGGGCACCACGTCACCAGGTCCCACCCCGACGGACTGGCCGACAACACCATCGAGCTGATGATGACCGGCTCGGGCGGCCAGTCGTTCGGCGCTTTCCTCCCCGCCGGTATCACGATCCGGCTCGAGGGCGACGCGAACGACTACGTTGGCAAGGGCCTCTCCGGCGGACGCATCGCGGTGCGCCCACACCGGCTGGCCCGCCTCGTGGCGGAGAAGAACGTCATTGCCGGCAACGTCATCGGCTACGGCGCCACGGCGGGCGAGCTGTTCCTGCGCGGCCTGGTCGGGGAACGGTTCTGCGTGCGCAACTCCGGTGCCAGCGCTGTCGTCGAAGGGGTCGGCGACCACGGTTGCGAGTACATGACCGGCGGCACGGCCGTGGTGCTCGGCCCCGTCGGCCGCAACTTCGCCGCCGGGATGTCGGGGGGAGTCGCCTACGTGCTCGACCTGCGCCCCGAGCGCGTCAACACCGAGATGGTCGACCTGTCGAGGTTGCGCCCCGACGACGAGACCGCCCTGCGGCAGCTGCTCGAACAGCATGTCCGTTGGACCGACTCGTCGGTGGCGCAGGCCCTGCTGGCCGACTGGGACGCTGCTCGCGAACGGTTCACGCTCGTGCTGCCCCGCATCTACCAGCGGGTGCTCGACGTGCGGGCTCAGGCAGAGCAGGAGGGGCTCGACCCCGACGGCACCGAGGTGTGGAACCGGATCATGGAGGCTTCCCGTGGCTGATCCCCAAGGCTTTCTCAACACCCGGCAGCGCGAGCTCCCAGCGCGCAGACCGGTACCCGTACGCATCAGGGACTGGAAAGAAGTGTACGAGGAGCAGCAGGTCACCGAGCTGCAGCGCCAGGCGGGCCGATGCATGGACTGCGGCATCCCGTTCTGCCACGCCGGCTGCCCCCTCGGTAACCTCATCCCCGAATGGAACACCCACGCCTGGAAGGGCGACTGGGAGGACGCCATCGAGCGGTTGCACGCCACGAACAACTTCCCGGAGTTCACCGGCCGGCTGTGCCCGGCCCCGTGTGAGACCGCGTGCGTGCTCGGCATCAACCAGCCGGCCGTCACGATCAAGCAGATCGAGGTCACGACCATCGACCGGGCTTTCGCGAACGGCCTCGTCAAACCCCTTCCACCCGAACGGCTCTCGGGCAAGACGGTGGCCGTCGTCGGGTCCGGTCCGGCCGGCCTGGCGGCGGCTCAGCAGCTGACCCGCGCCGGGCACACCGTCGCCGTCTTCGAGCGGGCCGACCGACCCGGCGGGCTGCTGCGCTACGGCATCCCCGAGTTCAAGATGGAGAAGGCCGTGCTCGACCGCCGGCTCGACCAGATGAAGGCGGAGGGCACCCGCTTCCGCACCGGTGTCAACGTCGGCGCCGACATCACCGGGCGAGCGCTGCGCGACCGCTACGACGCGGTGGTGCTGGCGCTCGGCTCCACCGTGCCTCGCGACCTCGCGGCCCCCGGTCGCGAGCTGGGCGGCATCCACCAGGCCATGGAGTTCTTGCCGCAGGGCAACCGGGCTGCCCTCGGGCAGGAGGTGCAGAACCAGATCCTCGCCACGGGCAAGCACGTCGTGGTCATCGGCGGCGGTGACACGGGAGCCGACTGCATCGGCACCTCGCACCGCCAGGGTGCCCTCTCGGTGACCAGCCTCGAGATCATGCCGCAGCCGGGGGAGGACCGCCCGGGGAGCCAGCCGTGGCCCACCTACCCGATGCTCTACCGCGTCGCCAGCGCCCACGAGGAAGGTGGCGAGCGGCTCTACGCCGTGAGCACGACCGAGTTCGTCAGCGACGACGACGGCCACGTGGCGGCCCTGCGCATCACCGAGGTCGAGCTCGTCGACGGACGACCGAGCGGCAAGGAGGGCACCGAACGGGTCATCCCCGCTCAGCTCGTGCTCTTCGCCATGGGCTTCCTCGGGCCGGAGGGCCCGGGAGTCGTCGAGCAGCTCGGGGTCGAGCTCGACGAGCGCAGCAACGTCCGGCGCGACCAGAGCTTCATGTCGAGCGTGCCCGGAGTGTTCGTTGCCGGCGACGTGGGCCGGGGTCAGTCGCTGATCGTCTGGGCGATCGCCGAAGGCCGCGCCGCAGCGGCCGGAGTCGACGCGTGGCTCACCGGCTCGAGCTCGCTGCCGCGGCCGATCAGCCCCACCGACCGCCCGCTCACCGTCTGAGCCCGCCCACGACCGAAGCCTGCTGAACGGGCCGAGGCCGGTGGGTGACTGCCATCACACGAGACCTAAGGTTGAAGCATGCGTCGAGCCAAGATCGTCTGCACGATCGGACCCCAGACCTCCTCCTACGAACAGCTGAAGGGGCTGGTCGAAGCGGGCATGGATGTGGCTCGTCTCAACCTCTCGCACGGCGAGCACTCCGTTCACGAGCAGGTCTACAACGACGTGCGGCGTGCGAGTGACGAGTCGGGTCGCGCGGTCGGCATCCTCGTCGACCTGCAGGGGCCGAAGATTCGCACCGCGCGGTTTCGGGGCGGGCCGGTCACGCTCGCTGCCGGGCAACGGTTCATCATCACGACCCGCGAGGTCGACGGAGACGAGACCGAGGTCGGCACCACCTATTCCGGTCTGCCCGGTGACGTCCGCCCCGGAGACGTGCTGCTCATCGACGACGGCAAGGTGATGTTGCGTGCCGTCGACGTGACCGAGACCGACGTCGTCACCGAGACCGTCATCGGCGGCGTCGTGTCCAACAACAAGGGCATCAACCTCCCCGGGGTCGCGGTGAGCGTGCCCGCCCTGTCCGAGAAGGACATCGACGACCTGCGTTTCGCCATGAAGCTCGGCGCCGACATGATCGCGTTGTCGTTCGTGCGCAACGCGGCCGACATCGACGACGTGCACGCGATCATGGACGAGTTCGGCACCCGGGTCCCGGTCATCGCCAAGATCGAGAAGCCGCAGGCCGTCGCCAACCTCCTCGAGATCGTGCTGGCCTTCGACGGCATCATGGTGGCCCGCGGCGACCTCGGCGTCGAGATGCCGCTCGAGGAGGTCCCGCTCGTGCAGAAGCGGGCCATCGAGATGGCCCGTCGCAACGCCAAACCGGTCATCGTGGCCACCCAGGTGCTCGAGTCGATGATCGAGAACGCGAGGCCCACCCGCGCCGAGGCCTCGGATGCCGCCAACGCGGTTCTCGACGGCGCCGACGCGCTGATGCTCTCGGGAGAGACCTCGGTGGGGGCCTGGCCGATCCAGACGGTGCAGACGATGGCCCGCATCATCGAGAGCACCGAGGAGCACGGCTACGACCTCATCGCCCGCCTCACGGCCAAGCCCTCCACGGTCGGCGGCGCCGTCACCAAGGCCGCGGTCGAGGTCGGCGAGACCATTGGGGCGAAGTTCCTCATCGTCTTCAGCGAGACCGGTGACTCGGCGCAGCGGATGGCGCGCGTGCGGCCGCGGCTGCCGATGCTCGTCTTCA
>JBDTVJ010000097.1:0-11581 GCA_040007275.1 Terracoccus sp. | reverse complement strand
TGACCGGGAGCGCGCAGCGCGGGTCAGCGGGTCAGCGGGTCAGCGGGTCAGTGGGCCAGCGGGTCAGCGGGAGCTGCTGTGGCGCGTAGCGGGCAACGCAGCCGGATAGGGCCGCTGGCCGTCCTCAGCGGGCGGAGGGTAGCGAAGGTGGCGAAGACAGGCAAGGGAGTCGTCTCGACGGCAAGGGCGGGTGGGGTCAGCGGGCGCGGGCAAGGCCTTTGCGACCGGCTCGCACCACGACCCAGGCCACGATCAACACACCGAGCAGACCTGCCACGGTTCGCAGCACGTTGGGAAGGGGGGTGAGGATCAGGAGCCATCCGGCCAGCGCGGGGAGGGCGGCGATCAGCACCACCTTCTCGCTCGTGATCCACAGCCGGGAGATGCCCACGAAGAGCGCCACGACCGGCCAGGCCGGAGGCACGAACAACAGAGCGAGCAGCTCGGCGGGGTGCAGGGCCAGGGCCGAGTCGCCGCTCGACCCGACAACGATCACAGCGGGCGCCACGAGCCAGAGCAGCGACACGAACATGACGATCACCGGCACCCAGGCCCGCTCCATCAGGCGGGGGCTGATCGGCGTCGAACCGCGATCAGGTGCAGCGGCCCACGCCTCGTCGGCGATCTGCTCGGGGGTGCCGAGCTCGCTCAGCACCGAGCGCACCTGCTCGAGGCTGGCATCAGCGGGCAGGCGTACGTCGAGGTGCTCGCGGACGCCGGCCATGACCTCGGACCGCGTCTCGCGCGAGGCGCCGTCGAGCAGCCGGCTGAGGCGGTCGAGATACGCATCGACCAAGGGGTGGGTCCTGTTCATGGCTGACTCCTCTGGGGGTCGACATCGACAGCATCGACGGCGTCGCTGACCGCTTCACGAAACGGCATCCAGACGGCTCGAAAGGCGTCGAGCGATGTTCGTCCGGCGGGGGTGATGGCGTAGTACCGACGCGGCGGGCCCTCGGTCGACTCCTGCCAGGTCGTCTCGACGTGGCCCGCGGTGCGCAGTCGCGATAGCAGGGGGTAGAGGGTGCCTTCACCCGACATCAGGATGCCGTCACGCGTGAGACGGCGGGCGAGGTCGAGACCGTAGGCGGGGGCGTGGGCGATCATCGCGAGCACGCAGTACTCGACGGCACCACGACGCAGATGCGTCAGGATGCGTTCGTCGCCCGGTACCATGCGTCACACGATACCCGACTGCGCCGTCGAGAGGGCAATTCGTGCGACACGAAACGTCCTCTCGACGGTTCGAGAAGCGGGGGAGGCTGCGGGGGAGTCTTGTTCGGTCAGGGACGCCAGGTGTAGCCGGTGGGCTCGCCCGCACCGAGGTCGACGATGGCCGCCACCGGGCCACCGCCATCGGGACCCTGGTGCGCGGCCGAGACCGACACGAAACAGGCCGGGTCGCCCGTCACGGAAGCCGTGACACCACCGACACACGCCTTGATCTGGCGGTGCCAGTGCACGTCGGAGTCATCGAGCATGGCGTTGCGCCGACCGCGCACCTGCCCGTCGACGCTGACCTCGCACTTGAGGAAGACGTTGACCAACCGGCCTGCGATGTCGCTCGGGTGGGCGCGCTCGGGCAGGTCGAGACCGGCATCGCGGATCGCGTCCCAGATGCCGTCGGCGTCGAGGGCATCGCGCATCACGGAGTGGCCGATGCGGTAGCGCCCACCGATGCCGCGGGCGTTGCCGACCACGACCACCTGAGCCTGGTCGAGCTCGACCCCCGAGCTGCACGAGGCGACCGCCGAGAACAACGACCGGTCGTGCATGATGTCGGCGTCGGTGGGCATCTCGATCTCGCCGAGTGCGACGGCGACGCCGAGGCCGGTCGTGCCGTTCGAGAGGTCCATCGACTCGTGGGTGTGCTCGGTCCAGACCTGGTGTCCGCGGGCCTTCGCGTCGCGGATCGTATGGATGGTGAGCAGCGGAGTCTTGGTCTGCACGTAGTGGACGTCGGCGGGGTCGGTGATGCCGGCCCGCTCCATGGCCACCCGCACGGCATCCGCCACCTTCGTCACCATGGCCACGTAGCCGATCTCCTCCGGCTTGAGGGGCTCGCTCATGGCGAATCCGACGGTGAGCCGGGGTTCGTCGCTCGGCTCGGCCCGCTCGGCGGGCACGGTCGCAAAGATCGTGGCGTGCGGGCTGATCACCCCGTCGGTGCCGCCCGACCAGACGATGGGCACCTGGCTGACCTGCTCGGCTGGGGCCCCCTTGGCGATCAGCACCTCCCGGAAGGCACGGTCGGCGATGATGCGCGTGTAGTCGTTGACACCTCCGTTGCCCTCGGTCTTGCCGATGACCGCGACGACGCGCGAGGCTTCCATCACTCCGTCGTCGATGAGCCGGGCCAACCCGGACGCGTCGCTGACGGAGTCGAGCACGACCTTGCGGACCTCGATGGCTTCGGGCACGGGATCACCTTTCGGGAGTGGAGGTTACGGGCGTTGCAGACAGAGCCTGTAAGGAAGTTGGCCAGTCAGGAGGCTGGTCAGTCAAGGAGCACAGCGTCTTTCGATGATCGTGCCGACCTCACCGTCGATGGCTGCCGCGATCTGGTCGAGCGAGGTGATGACCGACCTCGATCCGCCGGCGCGCACGAAGCGCATCGCCGCCTCGACCTTGGGGCCCATCGACCCCGACGCGAACTGGCCCTGGGAGGCGTACGTCTGCGCCTGCTCAAGAGTGACGCGCCTGATCGGCGTGGCATTCGGGGTGGCCCAGTCGAGGACGGCGTTCGGCACGTCGGTGGCGATCACGAGCACCTCGGCCGCGACCGCCCGGGCGAGAAGGGCGGCCGTGAGGTCCTTGTCGATGACGGCCTCGACGCCGTGCAGAACACCGTTCGCCGAGCGGACCACCGGGATGCCGCCACCCCCGGCCGCCACCACGACGTAGCCCGCGGCCAGCAGGGTGAGCAGCGTGTGCGTCTCGAGCATCTCGACCGGTTCGGGGGAGGCGACCACCCGGCGCCAGCCCTGCTCGCCACGGTCTTCCCACTGCTCGCCGTGGTCGATCAGGGTCTGGGCCTGGTCGCGGGGCAGGTAGCGCCCGATCGGTTTGGTCGGGTGGGTGAAGCCGCGGTCGTCGGCGCCCACGAGGGTGCGGGTCACGATGGCGGCCACAGGCGTCGTCAGGCCACGCTCAGCCAGGGCGGCCTCCAGGGTGTTGAGCATGGTGAAGCCGATCGTGGCCTGGGTCTGGGCTCCACACCAGTCCAGCGGAACCGGTGGCACGACGCTTGCCGCCACCTCGTTCTTGACGAGGATGTTGCCCACCTGGGGGCCGTTGCCGTGGGTGAGTACGACCTCGTGGCCCGCCGCGACGAGGTCGGCGACCGGGGCCATGGCGGCCGCGATCGCCTCACCCTGGGCCATCGGGGTGGCGTTGCCGTCGGGCCCGATCATGGCGTTGCCGCCGAGGGCGACCACCACCCTCATGTCGCCCTCACCGAGGTGGGCGAAACGCGTGTCATGGGCCGCATCGGCGCAGCCCGGGTTCGCAGGTCATGACGCGAGCCTAGGCACCCGGGCTTCGTCAGGCGTTGTCACGTGCTGCCCAACCGGAACCTGCGAGTTGGCAGAAGTCACAGGTCGGCCGGTGGCGGGCCAGGATGCCGTTCAGCGTCGGTCGGGAGCCAGTCGACCTCGGCCGACTCCCGCCCGCCCGACAGTCTGACGTAGCCGGGGCCGCGGTCGAAGAACGGCTGGCGCTCGGGTCGGGCGGCCCGCAGCTCGTCCCGCAGGCGATCGGAAGCGGCGCGGTCGACGACGGGGTGGTCACGCTCGCCGGTGGCGAGCACGCCGTAGTCTCGCTGGGCGCCGCCGAAGCTCACCTTGCCCCAGCGCAGGTCGCGCTCGACCTCCTCGTAGGGCCGGTCGAGCGGGTCGCCCCAGCCGCCGCCACCCGTCGTTCGGATGCGGATGACCTGACCGGCCAGCACCGGTTCGGCATCGGCCAGGGCGTCGACGACGTGCTCGCCGGAGCCCCCCGGGTCGATGGTCACCTCGAAAGAGCGACCGGCCCGGCCGCCCCTGACTCCCCAACAGGCGAGGATCGACCGGTCGGCGATCGACATGAAGTGGGCGTCGCGCAGCATCCGGATGTGCTTCTCGTAACCGAGCCCACCGCGGTGTCGACCGGGCCCTCCTGAGTCGACGGCGAGACCGAGTCGTTCGACGAGGAAGGGGAAGCGGCTCTCGGTGAACTCGGTCGGCAGGTTGCGACTGTCGGGCACCACGTGGATCGTGTCCTCGCCGTCGGCGTAGGGGCGGCCCCCGGACCCGCCGCCGAGCACCTCGCGCATGAGGTAGTCGTGGCCGTCACGGTCCTTGCCGTAGACGCCGGTGTAGCGGATCGTCTCCTGGTCGGCCGGCATCTGACCGTCGACCGCCTTGGCGACGACGCCGGCCAGCACGCCCAGCAGCCGCAGGATGACGAAGGTGCGCGCGTTGGTGGGAGCGGGGTAGATGGGGGTGAGCAACGTGCCCTTCACGGGGAAGCGCATCTCGATGAGCGGAACGACGCCCTCGTTGACGTCGAGCTGCGCCATCCGCTCCGGGGAGTCGGCGAGGTTGCGCAGGATCGGCGCCAACCACTTCTTGAGGAAGTTGCCGCCGACATAGTCACCGCAGTGGTTGATCGGGCCCTTGGCCTGCGGTGACGTGCCGGTGAAGTCGATGATGATCCTCGGCCCGCCGTCGGGATAGCGGTCGGGGTGGCCCGGCCCGCCGGTGGAGGTCTTGGTCAGGCTGATTCGCTGGGTATGCAGCCGCGGCTCGTCGACTCCGTCGTGTTCGGCGTAGTCCTCCCACACGTAGGTGCCGTCGGGGATCTTCGAGAGGATCTCGCGGCGGTAGGTCTCGGTCGTCCGGTCGAGAATCTCGTCGAACGAGGCCTCGACCGCGGCTCGCCCGTAGCGTTCGAAGAGCTCGGCGAGGCGGCGTGCTCCCATCAGGCAGGCCGAGCACTCGGCATCGAGATCGGCCGCCAGGCTCTCCGGCATCCGGCTGTTGCGGGTCATGATCGCAAGGGCGGCGCGGTTGGGAACCCCCCTGTCCCACAGTTTGATCGGCGGAACCATGAGGCCCTCCTCGAAGACCGACCGGGCGTGACTCGGCATCGAGCCGGGCACCGCGCCGCCGATATCGTCGTGGTGGCCGAAGGCCTGCACGAAGGCGACGACCGCACCGTCGCAGAAGACGGGAACCGTGACGCAGAGGTCAGGCAGGTGACCGATACCGCCCTCGGAGGCGTAGACGTCGTTGTGGAAGAACACGTCGCCCTCGGCCATCTCGGCGATGGGGAAGTCGCGCGCGACCGGGTGCACGAGCGCGCTGTAGGAGCGGCCCGTCAGCTTGCGCAGCTGTCGGTCGTGGATGCCGGCCCGGAAGTCGTGGGCGTCGCGGATCATCGGTGAGCGTGACGTGCGGCCGATGGCGGTCTCCACCTCCAGCTCGACGCTCGCCAGCGTGCCCTCGACGATCTCGACGAGGATCGGGTCGACCGCGCTGCCTTCGGGCGTGAGCCGGTTGCCGTGCTCGTAGGTGGTCGGCAGCCCGGCCGGGTTGACCGAAGTTCCACCCGGCTCAGAGTGCGCTTCGATGGCCGACCTCCTTGGTGATGACGAGGTTGCCGAGGTTGTCGACCCGCACCACGAAGCCCGGGTGGACCGGTACGGTCGAACCGAACTCCTCGATGACGGCCGGGCCGGTGATCGCATCACCGGACAGCAGAGCTGGACGCCACCACACGTCCGTGTCGACGTAACCTGCCGCCACGTCGAAACACACCGGGCGAGCGCTGCGGTGGGCGCGCTCGCGCACGGTGGCGGCGTCGTCGGAGCCGGCCCGTTCGAGTGGTCGCGGCTCGGGCCGGCTGATCGGCCCGACTCCGGACACACGAAGGTTGACCCACTCGACCTGTTGGGTGGGGTCGGAGCGGAAGTCGTACCCGTAGAGGGCGCGGTGCTCGTCGTGGAAGCGCATGGCGATGTCGTCGGCATACTCCGCGTCGATGTCGCCGTCGGGGGCAGCGACCGGCACCTCGTAGGCCTGCCCGAAGTAGCGCAGGTCAGCGGTTCGCACGTAGCGCTGGGCAGTCCGCGCGAACCCTTCCGCATCAAGGGCCCTCGCGGCCTGTGCGGTGAGTTCGTCGAACGATCTCTGCACCGACGTGTGGTCGAGCGAGTCGTGACGAGCGACCGACGTCTGCACGTAGTCGCTCTTGACGTCTACGGTGAGCAGCCCGAACGCCGACACGTTGCCGGGGTCGAGCGGGACCAGCACCCCGGCCAGGCCGAGGATGTCGACCAGGCGGCAGGCGAGCAGCGAGCCGGAGCCGCCGAACGTGGTGAGCATGAAGTCGCGCACGTCGAGTCCGCGCTTGACGCTCACCTGGCGCAGCGCGTTGGCCTGGTTCCAGGCCGAGATCTCGAGGATGCCGGCCGCGCAGTGCGCAGCCTCGAGCCCGAGGCGCTCGGCCAGGTGTTGGATGCCGTGCCGCGCGGCCTCGACGTCGAGCGCGATCTCGCCCCCGAGCAGGTGTGACGGGATGCGGCCCAGCAGCAGGTGGGCGTCGGTGATCGTGGGTTCACCGCCACCCTTGCCGTAGCAGAGGGGCCCCGGCTCGGCCCCGGCTGAATGCGGCCCGACCTTGAGCGAACCCTGGGGTGAGACCCACGCGATCGACCCGCCACCGGCGCCGACGGTGACGACGTCGATCATCGCAATCTTGCTGGGGTAGGCCCCGATCGACCCCTCGGTCGTCAGGCTCGGCTCGCCACCGAGGACGACCGAGACGTCGGTCGAGGTGCCGCCACCGTCGCAGGTCAGCACCCGGTCGTACCCGGCCCGGCTGGCGATGAGGCCGGCGCCCAGAGCGCCCGCGGCGGGACCGGACAGCACGGTGGTGATCGGCTGGTGCACGACCTCGTCGGCCGACAGCACACCGCCGTTGGACTTCATGATGTGGAACGACCCACGGGGGCTCACGGACGGGGCACGTCTGTGAGCGGTGCCCGCACCGTCGTCGTTCGACATCGCGCGGAGTCGCTCGGCGATGGTGGCGACGTACCGCGACACGGTGGGCTTGACCGCCGCGTCGAGCAGAGTCGTCATGGAGCGTTCGTACTCGCGGTACTCGCGCAGCACCTCGGAGCTGATCGACACGACCGCCGAGGGGTGCTCGCGGCGCAGCACCTCCCGGAGGGCGACCTCGTGGCGGTCGTCGGCGTAGGAATGCAGCAGGCAGACGCCGATCGTCGTGATGTCTCGGTCGCGGAACCACCGCGCCGCGGCAACGGCGCCGGCCTCGTCGAACGGGCGGATCTCGTGGCCCTCGAAGTCGAGACGGCCGCCCACGGTTCTGACGTGGTCGGCGGCGACGATGCGGGGCGGTTTGACCCAGAAGTAGGAGTTGCCGTAGCCGTCGGGCACGGACTGGCGGGCGATCTCGAGGATGAACTCGTAACCCTCCGTCGTGATGAAGCCGAGCGACCCGATCTTGCCCTCGAGCAACTGGTTCGTCGCGACCGTCGTGCCGTGCGAGACGGAGGTGATGTCATCGCTGGCGGCGCCCATGATGGCCAGCACCTTGTGCACCCCGGTCATGAAGCCGTCGGCGGGGTTGCCCGGTGTCGACGGGGTCTTGGTGGTCACAAGCTCGCCGGTGTGCTCGTCGAGCGCCACGACGTCGGTGAAGGTGCCGCCGGTGTCGATACCGACACGGATGCGGCGCTGCGTGTTCACCGAGCTCACCAGGGACGGGAGGGCGACGAGGTCATGACCCGATTCAACCCGTGCACCCTCGGCCACAGCGCTGGCACAACCTGCCAACCCGGGCGGGGGGCTCGGTCAACCCTCGCCGATCACGATCTGCGGATGCTGCAGTCGACCCGTCCGGGTGCGCTGGCCGTCTTGACCAGGCGGTTGCCCACGAGCAGTCGACAACGCAGCTGGGAGCCGGGGGTGCGCGCCGTCGCCGTGACCGCAACGGTCTGGGTGGCCGCAGCCGAGTCACTGGATGCCGGCAGGTTGCCCCGGTACGGCAACGAGACCTGCAGCGTCTCGACCCCGAGGGCGGAACCCACGACGAGCTCGGCCTCACCCGACCCGTCGAGCTCGACCACGATGGTGGTGAGGGAGTCGGGTGCGCCGGCCTGGCCCTGACCGCGGGTGGGAACGTTCGCCTGAGCCCGCTCGGCCGCGACGACCTGCCCGCCCACCCCGGGCCGCTGGGGAGGTGTCTCACCGATGGCAGACCGGCCCGACACGCCGATGACGAGGGCACCGAGCACCGCCACGGCTGTGATCGCGGCCGCCAGCCGCAGTGGTGCGGCGGTGCGTCGAGGCGGGGCGGGGTCTGCTTCGAGGTCGTGGTCAGGCACCGGGGGTGGCACCTCGGCACCAGGGGGCAGGCCCGGGGGCAACCCGGGGGGCAACCCGGGAGGTAGCCCGGGACGAGAGGTGGCGGGGCGGTTCTCGGGGCGAGCGGCATCGAGGCCGCCGAGAGCGCGGGTGGTCTGGTCAACGTCGCTCATCGGATCCCTCATCTCGTACGGCAGTGCACGCACAGTACGTCACCGTGGTGTGGCGTCGGTGACCTACCCCTCGCCGTCGCGGCGGGGGGGGCGCCTGTCGCACCAGCGGCCCGGTACGTGGAGGATCGCCCACGCCCGCAGGTGCCGATCCTCCACACGGGTCGTGGCGGTGACCTACCCCTCACCGTCGCGGCAGGCGTGCGCCTGTCGCACCAGGTCCCAGTCGCTCCTCGTCATGACGATCGCGGCCCTGGCTCCCTTCGGAAAGGGCATCTCGGCCGCCAGGGCGATGTCCTCGTCGTCAGCCACGGTCGGCAGGGTGCCGGCTCCCGCCTGGCGCAGGCAGTTCGACCAGAAGTCGTGAAAGCCCCCGAGAATCAGGGGCTGCCCACTGTGCCTTCGCAGCTCGTCCCCTCGAACGCAGACGGTGAACTGCCCCGACGTCAGCTCCGGCACCTCGGTCAGCTCTCGCCCGAACAGGTCGAGCCACAGCACGGGTACCTTCACCTCCTCGCCGGCACGGTGCCGCGACTCCCTCCGATGAGCAGCGCCCTGGCGCAACCGGGATCGCCAGCGTGCCCACGCCCGGGGCAGCGGGCCTGGCTCCTGAACGAGGTTGCCCCCGTCACGGGTGGGATCGGGTGGCCCGTCGCCAGGCCCGCGCTCGCGCCAACGGGGAAGCACCCAGAGCCACTGCACCAGCAGCATCGCGCCATAGAACACCGGGAACCACGTTCTCGTCACGAACCCGGTGACGACCATGGCGACCGCCACACCGGTCAGGACGCGAAGCATGGTGGTCGTGCGCCGCCGACCGCGCGAGCTGCTCGGCGTCGTCATGGGTGGCCGGTGCTGATGAGCCAAGGCGCGGGCACAGCACGCACGTCAGGCTCGCCCGCGCAGCCGCCAGCCGAGAACGACGCCGACCAGGGCGACGGCCGCGCCGGTGATGACCCCCAGTGCGAAGTCGAGAGCAGCGCGTGAGTCGTGCGCGACCATGGCGGATGCCGCTGGGCGCCCCGCCGACGGGTGAATCGCACCGAGCGGGGCAGGTTGTCCGCCGGCCACCCCCGCGGCCTGCATTTCGTCGGCCGGGTTGACGACCACCTCGGCCGAGTGGTCGCCCGTCAGGTCGGCGTCGACCGCGCTGAAGAACTGGCCGGCCAGCTTTCGGGTCACGCCCGACAGCATCCGCTGACCGACACCCCCGATGGCGCCACCGACCGAGGCGTCGGCGTCGTAGATCAGGTCGGTGCCACCGTTGGGCGTCGGGGAGAGCCGCACGACGACCGTGGCGTCGACGGTGCCCGGCGCCCCCGACCCCGACGCCTTCAGGGTGAAAGAGCCGGGCCGTTGCGGTTCGCGCAGAGCGACCTCGCCGTCGTAGGTGCCTTTGATGGCGGCCACCCCCGCGGTCACGGTCATCGCGTAGTGGTCGGGCGACACCTCACTGAGCTGCTCGCACCCGGGCAGGCACCGGGCCAGCACGGCCGGGTCGTGGAAGGCGTCCCACACCTGGCCGGGGTCGGCGGTCAGGGTGGCGGTGCCGGTGATCTTCATCGCTGCGACTTCATCTCGTGATCCTCATGACGGGCTCTTCATGGCGTGGGCTCCTCGGCTCGGGCAGCAGGTTCATCACTCATCACTCTTGGCTCGCGCGGCGCAGTGGCGTGATCTCTCCGGCCGCGAACCGATGACGCAGCGCCCAGAGCTCGGAGGGGGAGACCGGCATCCGGGTGATCGGAAACCCCTCGGCATCGGAGATCGCCGAGGCGATGACGGCGCTCACCGGGATGCAGCCCGCTTCGCCAGCCCCCTTGATTCCCAGCGGGTTCAGGGGTGACGGGGTCTCGAGGTGGTCGGTCTCGACGGTCGGCACCTCTGACGCGTAGGGCATCAGGAAGTCCATGAACGAGGCGTTGAGCAGCTGCCCCGACTCGTCGTAGACCATGCGCTCGTACAGCGCGCCGCCGACCCCCTGAGCCACGCCGCCGTGCACCTGGCCCTCCACGATCAGCGGGTTGATCATCGGCCCGCAGTCGTGCACGACGCAGTAGCGCAGGATGCGGATCTCGGCCGTGACCGGGTCGGTCTCGACGATCGCGGCGTGCATGCCGTTGGCGAAGGTGGCCTGGGTGGGGGAGTAGAAGTCCTTCCCCTCGAGCCCGGGCTCGTCGCCCTCTGCGACGGGCGGTCGGGTGGGGTCGAAGGTGCCGACGAACTGGGTTGCGGCCTGGGCCGCCTCGTCGAAGGCGTAACGCAGCGGGTTGCTGAGCACTGACACCGTGCCGAGCGTCATCGAGGTGGCCGGCGCACCCTTGACCCGCACGGTGCCCTCGACGATCTCAAGGTCATCGGGCGACACCTCGAGCGCGTCGGCCGCGATGCGCAGGGCCTTGGCCCGCACCCGGCGAGCGGCCAGGGCGACGGCGCTGCCGCTCATCACCGCGGCCCGCGACGCGAAGGTGCCCACGGCATACGCCATCTTGCGGGTGTCGCCGGTCGTGACGAACACGTCCTCCATGCGCACCCCGAGCTCGTCGGCGACGATCTGGGCGAACACCGTCTCGTGCCCCTGGCCCTGTGAGGTCAGCCCGATCGCCACGTTCACGCGGCCGCTCGTCTCGACCTGAACATGGCTGCCCTCGTAGGGCCCGACGCCGGTTCCCTCGACGTAGCAACCGATCCCGAGCCCGACCTTGCGGCCCTGGGCCACGGCCGCCGCACGTTCGGTCGCGAAGTCGTCCCAGCCCACGAGCGCCTTGAGCTTGTTCAGCGTGGCCGGGAAGTCTCCGGAGTCGTACCTCAGTGGGCGCCCGTCCTGAAAGAGCAGGCCGTGGTCGTAGGGCATCTCGTGCGGCAGGATGAAGTTGCGGGCCCGCACCTGCGCCCGGTCGAGGCCGAGCCGGTCGGCAATGGCGTCCATGGTGCGCTCCATCGCGAAGCATCCCTGCGGCCGACCTGCTCCCCGGTACGGCGTGACCAGAACGGTGTTGGTGTAGAGCGACCAGAACTCGACCCGGTAGGCGCCGGGCT
>JBDTVJ010000096.1:0-11835 GCA_040007275.1 Terracoccus sp. | reverse complement strand
CCGCCGGGATGATCAGCCGGAAACCGGGCTGGCGGACACCGATCACCTTGCCGAACCGGAACAGCACCCCCTGCTCGTACTGCTTGACGATCTTGACGGCCAGTAACGATGCCGAGAGCAGGACGACCACGACCACGACCACGATGCTGAGTACGGTACTCATGATGATCAACGCAGCCAGGGGGAGCGGCGAACGAGCGGCTGGTTCGACCACCAGCGGCCCAGGTAGCCAGAACTCTGGGCGGCATAGGCGCCGACCACCAGGATGGCCAGCGCGGCGATGATGTGGTCATCGACCAGAGGGTTGGTCGACCCCGTGGGCTGCCCAGCGGCGATGGTGGCGGGGGGCCAGCTGGCCAGCCACATCAGAATCAGCAGGACCGCTCCTGACGTGGCGGCGATGCGTAGGCCGACGCCGAGAAGCAGCGCCGAGCCGATGCTCAGCAAGCCGAGCATGAAGAGCCAGTTGATCGCTGTCGCGCCGGCGATGGCGTTGAAGAAGCTCTGGAGCGGGCCGGCCGCGACACCGGACAGGAAGCCCTTGGTCGGTGATCCGCCGTGGATCCAGGCCTTCGCCGTGGGAGTGGAGTATCCGAGGCCGAACGTCTTGTCGAGGAAGGCCCACACGAACTCGACCCCCAACGCGAGCCGCAGGAGGTTGAGGGCGACCCGCCCCACGCGTGTGCCGCTCGGGGCCGAGGACTCGCCTGCCGGCATCCGGGGCTCGGGGTGAGGTAGTGCGCGTTCCCCGTGGTCGGGAACGGTTGGAACGGTGGAAGTGGCCATCACGGGACATCCTTCGATAGCGAACGTCCAGCCAGGCGGCTCGGCACCAGGGACATCGTTGCCGCCAGGTTGAGTGGCGGCTGGCGCTCCCTCGTGTCGGACGGTCGGGTGACCGCCGAGCCTCTCGCGTCGTTCATCTCTGACGCTACGCTGGTCGCAGATAACTAGCAATGTATTTCTAGAATCCTGAGTGTAGGATGTGAGTCATGGCGGAGTGGAGCTTCCTGACGAACCACGCTCAAGCGTTGCTCTGCATCGCCCATGATCCAGGGTCGCGGCTGATCGATGTCGCGGCGGCGCTGGGCATCACCGAGCGCCGTGCCTACGCCATCGTCAACGACCTGACCAACGACGGCTACGTGGTGAAGGAGAAGGACGGTCGCCGGAACCGCTACGAGGTTCAAGGGCACCTCCCCCTGCCCGGCACTGTCGTCCGATCCACGACCGTGGGCGAAGTCCTGGCGGTGCTCGTCGGTGACGGTGGCACGGCGGTACGTTGACCCCATCCGTGATTCCGCCGTGTCCACGGCAGTGAGGAAGTGTCAGTCATGCCGGTTCAGCACCCTGTGTGGGCTTCGTCGTACGGGCCCGGGGTGCCCCTTCATCTCGACCACGGCAACGCAACCCTGACCGACCATCTCGAGGCCACGGTGGCACGCTGGCCCGACCGCCGGGCCCTGGACTTCCTCGGCGCGGGCACAACCTGGGCCGTGGTCGGCGAGCAGGTGAACCGGGTGGCCGAGGGCCTGCGCCGGCTCGGTGTCGGTGCCGGCGACAGCGTCGCCCTCATCATGCCGAACTGCCCGCAGAACGTCATCGCCTTCTTCGCGGTGCTGCGCCTGGGCGCCACGGTCGTGGAGCACAACCCCCTCTACACCGCCGGTGAGCTGCGCTACCCGTTCGTCGACCATGCGGCCAAGGTCGCCATCGTCTGGGACAAGGTCGTGCCAACCGTCGAAGAGCTTCGCGACTCCTCCAGCGTCGAGCACATCGTGGCGGTCGACCTCACCACCGAGCTGCCGCTGCACAAACGTCTCGCACTGCGAGCTCCGGTCGCGAAGGCCCGCGCCGCCCGCGCGCAGCTGACCTCTCCGGCGCCGGGTGCGATGCGATGGCGAGACCTGGTCGCGTCGACCCCTCTCGATGCTTCGCACCCGCGGCCGGATGCCGGTGACGTCGCTCTCCTGCTGTACACGTCCGGCACCACGGGGGTGCCCAAGGGCGTCCCCCTGCGCCACCGCAACCTCGTCGCGAACGTCGAGCAGGGCCGGGCCTGGGTGCCTGGCCTCGAGGAGGGCCGCGAGACCTTCCTGCTCGCTCTGCCCCTCTTCCACGCCTACGGCGTCACGGTCGGGATGTTGCTCGGCACCAGTCTCGGCGCCACCCTCGTGCTCCTGCCGAAACCGGAGATCGGCCTGCTCATGGAGGCCATCGAACGGCAGGTCCCCTCCTTCGTGCCGGCCGTGCCGCCCCTCTACGAGCGGATCGTGACCGAAGCGAAGCGGCGCGGTGTGTCCGTCCACGGCATCCGCTACTCGTTGTCGGGCGCGATGCCGCTGCCGGCCGAGCTCGTCGAGCGCTGGGAGGCGGCGACCGGAGGGTTGCTCGTCGAGGGCTACGGGCTCACCGAGACCTCCCCCGTGATCGTGGGAAACCCGATGACGCACGACCGCCGGCCCGGGTCGATCGGTGTGCCGTTCCCTGATGTCGAGGTGCGCGTCGCCCACCCGGACGACCTCGACCGCGAGGTCGCGCTCGGCGAGCGGGGCGAGCTGCTCGTGCGCGGGCCGCAGGTGTTCGACGGCTACCGCGGGATGCCGGAGGAAACCGCAGTGGCCTTCCACGACGGGTGGTTTCGTACCGGCGACATCGTGACCATGGACGAGCACGGGTTTCTCACCATCGTCGACCGCATCAAGGAGATGATCATCACCGGCGGGTTCAACGTCTACCCGTCCGAGGTCGAGGCCGTGCTGCGCTCGCACGACGCCGTGCTCGATGTGGCGGTCGTCGGCCTGCCGCAGGTGAGTGGCAGCGAGGAGGTCGTCGCAGCCGTGGTGCTCGCCGCGGGCCTGGATCTCGTCCCCGACGATCTCCACTCCTACGCACGCAGGTCACTGACGGCCTACAAGGTTCCACGTCGTTTCATCGCCGTCGAGCTGCTGCCCGTCAACGCGATGGGCAAGGTCGTGCGCCGCGAGGTGGCTACGGCGTTGAGAGAGCAGTGAGGTAGGTAGGAGCCGGATCAGGGTGGGCGGGTCGTCATCGATGACGTTCACTCCCAGGGGGCTTGGCCTTCCCAGTCGACCACTTCGACTGGCACCACGAGCACGGGTCGGTGCTGGTGATGGGCGAGCTGGACGGAGATCGACTCTCTGACGAAGTCACGGATGTGGTGGTGACCGGGATGGGTCGCGACAACGAAGGCGGCGGCGTCGACGGCGCGGGCCAAGTGCGTGAGGGAGCGGTCGACGCGGCCGGCCAGGTAGCGAAACTCCCAGGGTTGGTCTTGTCCGTGCATCGAGGTTGCGACTGCCCTGGTGAGAGCGGCCGCCACGTCTTCCCAGTCGTCGTCGGCGTCGGGGTCGATGGAGGCGTGGCGCACGGTGCCGTCGGCGAACTCCTCGACGGTGTAGCGGGAGGGGTCGACGTAGGCGAAATACAGGGTGGGAGCTCCGATGGCGCGGCCGAGGGATGCTGCTGCGGCAGCGACGAGGTCAGGCTCTCCGGGGGTAACCGAAACGACGAGGGGGTGACCAGCGAAGTCGGTCAGACGTGACGTGTGCGGTTGCGGTGGAGTGTGGTGGGCCATCGGTGTGCTCCCGGCAGTTGCGGACGAGCGCCAGATCCTGGCCCTCCACGACGAGTCAGGAACCATCAGCCGAAGCTGGCAGTTCGGGGTGGGGTTGTCACGACCAAGCGGGATCCATCGCCGTCTCCGACACTATCGACAGACACCGCGATCGGGCCAGAGCCACGATCGGGGTCGCCCGTACGGACGTGCCGAAGCTGCTGCCGCGAGCACGGGGTGTCGCGTTCCGTAGGTGCTTCGTATCCGCGGCCGTCAGTCCTGGGTGAGTTGATGGATGCAGGTGCTGGCCGTCTGCCGGTAGCCGAGCGCTTCGTAGAGGCGCAGGGCTCCCGAGGGGTTGGCGGCGTCGACGCCCAGCCCAGCGGCCTCCAGCCCGTCGGCGGAGAACCGTCGCATCGAGTCGAGCAGCAGCGCGGTCGCGACCCCTCGGCCGCGGTGGCCGCGCAGCACCGCGAGCACATCGGTGTAGCCCTCGGTGTAACCCTGAGGGGCCCAGTCCTGCTCGCACGCAACGTTCAACGCGACTCCGACGACCTCGTCGGTGACCTCGTCCATGGCGATCACCGACCAGGTCGGACGGAAGGCGTGTGAGGCAAGGTGCTCCTGCCACATCTCGGTGGTCGAGTCGGTGTGTCCCCAGTGGTCGCGGAACGCCGCGTTGACCACCGCGTGCACCTCGGCGGATCGCTCGGGGTCCCAGTCGAGCAGGCGGATGCCGTCGACCTGGGCCACGTCCGGAGCCGCGGTCAGACGCTGCGACATCTCGAAGAAGTACCGTTCGGCCGCGAGCCCGTACCTAACGGCAAGGTCGCGTACGTCAGCTTGGGCGGTCGGCGCGCCCAACCGCATGACGAGCGGACCGTAACCGGGATGCCGTGTGGTTCGGTCCCATTCGTTGCCATGGCCCAGCTCCCAGCGCAGCACGGCCCGGCCGATGCCTACGCCGCGCCGACTCGGGTGCACGGCGCCCCCGAGGTGCACCCCGCGCTTCTCGGTGACCGACCGGTTGCATCCCGACCACGCCGTCGCCACGATGTTGCCGCCCGCGTCGAACCCGGACAACGTGTCGTGCTCGGGCACGGAGCGAGGGGAGTCCCAGAACTCTTCGAGACCGGGAAGCGACGTGCGTTCGGGGTTCTCGTCGTGGGCCTCGCAGACCTGGTAGAACTCGGCGACCGCAGGCAGATCCTCACGCGTGAAGGGACGCCACCGGATGCCGGGCAGAGCGTCGAGAGCGGTGCGCGCCTCGGTTTCAGTTGGGAAGTTCGTCACGCGTCCATCCTGTGGGGTACGGACAGCGGCGATCAAACACCTTTGGCCCGTGCGACGGCGCGAGGCGAGGACCGGTGGCGGTCAGATCGCAGACGCGGGTGACGAGCCGGTGCTGGACGACCACAGGTTGCGCAACGATGTACCTAGGCCAAGGTCACGTCTGGGGGACCGTGCGACGGATGTTGGTCCAGCCCGTCCAGCCGCGCTCTTCGAGCAGCTCGAGCAGACGAGTGGCCCACGGGAAGGTCTCACAGAACGCCGAGTCCAGCAGATGGGCCAGCGCGTCGCTCACCAGGTAGTCCTCCGGCACCCCGGTCTCGAGCTCCTGAGCCACGACGGAGGAAGCCTCGATGAAGACGACGACCCGGTCGGCCAGCTCGGGAAGCCGGGGGTCGTCGTGGGTGCAGTCGGCCATGGCCTCGATATCGAGGTAGAGCCGTCGCAGCGGCTCGTGCTCGATCTGGGCGTGCTTGATGGCCATGAACGTCGCCACCTCGTCGGGGATCTGAGCCGCTATGAGGATCCAGCTGTCTCTCTCGATATCGACCAGCCGCTCCCCGAAGCCGAGCTCGCGCATCCGGTTGAGGTAGTCGACCGCCGCCGGCGGCAGGGCAAGGCTCTCTCCGGCCGCGAGATGGGCGATGCGCTCGCGGTGGCGCCGCCGTTCACGGATCTCGGCTCGAAGTCGACGGTCGATGCCCGCGATGGCCGCGGCGAACTCGGGGTCACCGGCGGACAGCAGCTCGCGCACCCGAGACAGCGGCACGCCGGCGTCGGCGAGGACGCGAATCCTGACCAGCTCGACGACGGCGGCCGCGTCGTAGCGTCGGTAGCCGGACTGGTCGCGCTCGGGCTCGGGCAAGAGGCCCTTGGCGTGGTAGTGGCGCACCGCGCGCACCGTCACACCGGCGTACGACGCGAGCTGGCCGATCGTCAGCATGGCCCTATTGTGCGTCGAGTCGTCCTCAGGCGATCTTGCGGCGGTAGGTGCGCATGGCGAGGGCATACGCCACGAGCAGCAGACCGACGCACCAGGCGAGGGCGATCGCGCCCTCATGGCCGACTGGCTGCACGGCATACAGGTGGCGGATGGTGTTCACGATCGAGGTGACCGGCTGGTGCTCGGCGAACCACCGCACCGGCCCCGGCATCCCGGAGGTGGGCACGAACGCCGAGCTGATGAACGGCAGGAAGATCAACGGGTAGGAGAAGCCGCTCACCCCGTCGACCGTTTTTGCGGTGAGCCCGGGAATCACGGCCAGCCAGGTCAGCGCCAGGGTGAACAGCACCATGATCCCGAGCACCGCGAGCCAGGCGAGCACTCCGGCGCCGGAACGGAACCCCATCGCGACCGCGACGAGCACGACGAGCACGAGCGAGGTGAGGTTGGCCACGACCGAGGTGAGCACGTGGCTCCACAACACGGCCGACCGGGTGATCGGCATCGACTGGAACCGTTCAAAGATGCCGCTCGAGACGTCGGTGAAGAGGCGAAAGGCGGTGTAGGCGATGCCGGAGGCGACCGTGATGAGCAGGATGCCGGGCAGCAGGTAGTTGACGTAGCTGGCGCCGCCGACGTTGATCGCACCACCGAAGACGTAGACGAACAACAGCAGCATCGCGATCGGCGTGACGGCGGTCGTGATGATCGTGTCCGGGCTGCGCAGGATGTGACGCAGCGACCGCTTGAGCAGCACGGTGGTGTCGTGGACGACGTAGGTGGTCATGGGTGGCTCCTTAGGTGACGGCGCTGTCGGAGCCGACGATCGCGAGGAAGACGTCTTGAAGGGTCGGCTGCTTCGGGACGTACTCGACCTCGGCCGGCGGGAGCAGCTTCCGCAGCTCGGCGAGGGTGCCGTTCGCGATGATCCGGCCCTGGTGAAGAACCGCGATCCGATCGGCGAGGTGCTCGGCCTCGTCGAGGTACTGCGTGGTGAGCAGCACGGTGGTGCCTTGGCCGGCGAGTTCTTGGACGGTCTTCCAGACCTCGTTCCGCGACTGGGGATCGAGCCCGGTCGTCGGTTCGTCGAGGAAGAGCACGGGTGGGTTGCCGATCAGGCTCATGGCGATGTCGAGGCGGCGCCGCATGCCGCCGGAGTAGGTCGCCGCTCTCCGGTCGGCCGCGTCGGTCAGCGCGAACCGGGTGAGCAGGTCGTCCGCGATTCGGCCTGGCCCCCTAAGACGTCTTAGCTGGGCGATAAGCACCAGGTTCTCCCGGCCGGTGAGGACCTCGTCGACGGCGGCGAACTGCCCGGTGAGGCTGATCGACTCGCGCACCTGCGCGGGCGCGGTGGCGACGTCGTACCCGTTGACGGTGGCGGCCCCGGCATCGGCCCGGAGCAGTGTGGACAGGATCTTCACCACGGTCGTCTTTCCTGCTCCGTTGGAGCCGAGCAGGGCCACGATCGTGCCCACGGGGATGTTCAGATCGACGCCCCTCAGCACCGTCTGGTCACCGTAGGACTTGGCGAGTCCGGCGATCTCGATGGCAGGCTTGGTGGTCATTGAACAAGGTTGCAGCCCTGACCCTGCGTCAAGGTCAAGCCCTCACGCTGCTGCCCCCTCACCCCGAGGCGGCGTCGCTCTCACGAGCCACCGGTGAGCGCGAGGCACAATGAAGCGTGATTCTTCCGCAGCGCCGGGATCCGCGCCTCGTGACCATCCGCCGCGGCGGGACCCTCACGGATGCGGACCACCACCTCCTGGCTCTGTGGGCGGCAGCGTGCGCGGAGCACGTTCTCCACCTCTTCGAGTCGGCGCATCCTCGGGACCCTCGACCGCGCGAGGCCATCGAGCACGCCCGCACCTGGGCGTCCGGCGACGTGGGGATGATGCGGGCCCGGGCGGCGGGCGGCCATGCCATGGGCGCGGCCAGGGCCCTGGGCGGCGCCGCACGGTGGGCCGCCTACTCCGCCGGTCAGGCCGCGTGCGTCGCTCACGTCGCCGCCCACGACCTCGGCGCGGCTGCGTACGCGATCAAGGCGGTGCGCGCCGCGGCCCCGGACCGTGAGTCCGAGACCGCGGGACGCCTCGAATGCCACTGGCAGCGTGTCCAGCTGCCCATGGCGATCCGAGAGCTCGTGCGCGACGACCAGCGTCTGCGCAACGACATCTGCTGGTCGGTGTTCGACTGCTGAGCCGAGGACGGTCAGATCCAGCGGCCTGGTTGGAGCCGAGGGGTCAGAGCAGTCCGAGGGCCCGGCGCATGGTGGTGTTGAGGTCGGTCTGGTTCGTGACGCCGAGCACGTTCGCGGCCTGGGGGCCGCCGGCCGCGATTCGCACCTCGGTGCCGGTGTGCTGCTGTGACCCCGGCACGGGCGTGGTGGCGTAGCTGATGGTCATCGGCGCCCCGTCGTGGGTGGTCAGGGTGGCAGTCACCCCGGTCGTCGTCGTGCCGGCCTCGACGATCTGGCTGGTGTGGCCGTGGTCGGCGGTGACGACCACGAGCGTGTCGGGGTGGCGCCGCTGATAGGCGAGGGCTGCCTTCACCGCCTTGTCGAACTCGACGGTCTCACCGATCTGGCCGCAGGGGTTCGCGGCATGGTCCTGCTTGTCGATCGAAGCCCCTTCGATCTGAAGGAAGAAGCCCCTCTGCTGGCCTCTGCTCTGCCGGTCGAGCGCTGCGATCGCCGTGGATGCCATGTCGGCCAGGTGCGGCTGGGCCTCGCTGCGGGCCGTGTTGACAGCGCACTCCTGGGCGGGGGTGTTGTCCGCCGTCGGCGTGGGGCCGACCCACTCCAGGTCCATGTTGCCCGTCGCGAACGTGCCGAGGATCGGCCTCCTGTTGTCTGCTGCTGAGAGCTGCTCGGCGTTTCGCACGACCTGGTAGCCGCCCACCTGGGCCTGCTGGGCGACGGTGAGCCCGGCGAACCGGCCGGCCTTGACGGTCTGGTCGAAGTACGTCGAGCCGCCGCCGAGCATGAGGTCGGCGTGGGTCTGCACGAGCTGCTCGGCGATGGAGCCGGCGCCGCCGTTGACGATGTCGTTGGTGGGGCACGCCGCCATCGAGCTCGGGCCCTTGCAGTCACGGCTCACGACGTGTGCTCCGAGCACAGCCGGGGTGGCGTCCTGCAGTTCGGCCGTGGTGACGTTACCGGTGCGATAGCCCGCCGCCTTGGCTCTTTCGAGCACAGTGCGTACAGGCTTGCCGTACGCGTTGACGGAGACGGCGCCGTTGTACGTCTTGGTGCCCGTTGCCCAACCGGTGCCGGATGCCGCTGAGTCCGTCACGTAGTCAGGCTTCTTCGGGTCGCCCTGCGTCACGGCGTACGTGGTGTAGGCACCGGTGAGGGGCAGCTTGTCCATCGCGAGGCGGCCGGCGGCACCGACCTGGTAGTTGCGAGCGATCGTGATCTCGCTGTCGCCCATGCCGTCGCCGATGAGCAGGATGACGCTCCGTGCCTGGCCACCGGTGATGGCCTTTCGTGCCGCAGGGGTGTTGTCGGTCGAGGTGCTGCCCGCGATGACGGGTACGGCGACGATCGTCGCAGCGGCCAGGGCCGTGACCGGCACGAGGGCCAGGAGCCGGCGCCCGCGTCGAGTGGGGTGAGACATGCTTCCTCCGTGAAAGAGAGTGGCGACCCACAGACCGCGGGCCAGGGGTCAGTCCAGCCGTCCGGATCGGCCGTCGAGCCCTGGTTCGGCAGCCGTCCCGTGAACACCACACCAACACCACGGCGGCCTCTGCGTGGGCGTGCCGACACTATGGCAGGAGAAGGTCTACGACTTCGCCTTCGACCCCCACAACCTCCAGAGCAGGCTGGGAGCGAGCACGATATCCAGATGCGGCCGGCCGCGGGCCGCCGGTAGCCTGCTGCTATGCAACGTGGTTCGCAGCTGACGACGACGCCGGATTTCTTCGGCGTTCTCGTGACCGACTGACGTACCAGCCACCTCGAGCCCCGGAGTACGACTCCGGGGCTGTTTGCATCCCCACGGTCTGCTTCGGGCTCCTGCACCGAAACGAGGATGAGCCCGATGGATCCAGACCACCGCGACCTGAACCATGACATGCACCTGTTCACCACCCACCCGCTGGCCGGGGCCGGTCTACCGCTCTGGCTGCCGGCCGGCGCGGCCATTCGCGACGAGTTGCAACGTCTGGCCAAGGAGCTTGCCCACGTCGACGGGTGCGTCGACGTGTACTCGCCGGTGCTGGGCAAGCGGGCCCTGTACGAACGCTCGGGCCACCTGACCAAGTTCAGCCGGGACATGTTCCCCTCCCTTGCCTTGGGCGACGACGACATCGTCATGCTGCGCCCGGCCAACTGCCCGCACCACGCCTTGATCTATGCCTCCAGCCAGCACTCCTACCGCGAGCTGCCCATCCGGCTCAACGAGCTGGGGTCGATGTTCCGGGCCGAACGGTCCGGGGTTCTCTCCGGGCTGAGCCGGGTTCGGCAGATCAGCCTCGACGACACCCACGTCTTCTGCCGTCCCGACCAGATGGTCGCCGAAGCGGCGCTCGGCCTGCGGACCGCCATCAGGGCTCAACAGATCCTCGGTCTGCCGGTCGACCACGTGCGCCTCTCGCTGCGGGACGACGGCGAGGGCTGGCTCGGGACCCGCGAGGAGTGGGATGGGGCGCAGGACGCTCTGCGCCACGCCGCCGCACGGGCGCTCGACGGCATCCCGCTCGAGTTGGTCGAAGCAGCCGGTGAGGCGGCCTTCTACGGCCCCAAGCTGGACCTTCAGGTCGCTGACGGGCGCGGCCACGAGGAGACCATCGCCACCGTGCAACTGGACTTCAACCAGCCCGAGCGGTTCGACCTGACCTACGTAGCCGCCGACAACACCTCCCAACGGGTGGTGATGATCCACCGGGGCACCGTGGGGTCGATGGAGCGGGTCACCGCGGCCCTGCTCGAGCACTACGACGGCCGTCTGCCGTTCTGGCTGGCCCCCACCCAGGTCGTGGTGCTGCCGGTTGACCCGGAGCAGGATGTCGCAGTGGCGGAGTTCGTCGATCAGGCCCGAGCCTGTGGCCTGCGCGTTCGGACCGACCACGACGGCGCCCTCGGAGCACGCATCCGGCGGGCGCGGGTGCGGCGAGACCATCTCATCGCCGTGATCGGCTCCGCTGAAGTGTCTGCCGGCACCGCCAACGTCACCGACGTCGCTGGCGGGGTGCGCATCGAGGTGGACCGTGATGCTCTGCTGCGCCTGATGACCAGCGCGTACCAGAACCGACAGCGTTCGATCTCCTGGCTGTGACCCACGGCCCTCGCCCGACGTTCCGGTACACCGCCTGTTCGCGGTCAGCCAGAAGCGACTGACTTCATCACCAGGGAGCGCAAGCGCGTCGCGGTGGTGTCGGTCCACTCCTTCACCGCGAACGCCGTGGCCCACATCGACCCTTCGTCCAGGGCGGCGGTGTCGCTGAAGCCGACGGTGGCGTACCGGGCCTTGAACTTCCCGGCATCCTGAAAGAAGCAGATCACCTTGCCGCTCTTGCCGGGTGTGGCGTAGGCCGGCATGCCGTACCAGGTCCGCGGGACCAGGTCGGGGGCCACCTCACGAACGAGCTCGTGGAACCTCGACGCCAATGCTCGGTCGTCGGTGGACATGGCGGCGATTTTCGTCAGCACCGCCGCCTCGCCGTCCCCGCCGTTCGCCGCCGCCTTGACCTCGGCGGCCCGCTCCTTCATCGCCGACTTCTCTTCGGTCGAGAAGGTCTGCGGCTTCGCGCTGTTCGCCATCTCTGTCTCGTTCCTGTGTGGTGGCTGGTGGCCCTGGGTGGGCCCGGTCTCAGTCCTCGGGAAGGTCGGCGAAGGCCTTCTTGGCGGTGGAGTACCAGCCCAGCGCCCGCTTGGGATGCTTCCAGCGCCCCCGCATCTCCTTACTGGCCGGCTCGTGGCTGGCATCACCATCTTTGACGGATTCCTTCAGGTGGCGGTCCTGCGCCTTGATAACCTCATCGGCCGTCTCGGCCCGCAGCTCGAGGTCGCACGGTCCACCCAGCTGTC
>JBDTVJ010000095.1:0-11947 GCA_040007275.1 Terracoccus sp. | reverse complement strand
CGATGATCACCTTCTCGGCCTTGCGCTTGAGCAGGCCGATCATCGGGATCTTCACATCAACCGACAGCCGGTAGGTGACCTTCGTCGAGTCGCCTTGGCCCGTCAGCGTATAGGAGCCGTTCAGCACCTTGAGCACGGTGGCGGAGACCAGCGACCAGGAGACCACGCCGGTGCCGTCCTCGACAACGTCCCAGTCGTAGTCGAGCACGTAGGTGTCCTTGATCGGTCCTGCGTCAAGGGTGAACTGCACCTGGTCGGCCCAGCCGTCACCGTCCTCGGCGAGCACCGTCACCTTCTTCATCTCCGCCGCCCATTCTGGGTACGCCTCGAAGTCGGCGATGACGTCGAGCACCTCTCCCGGGGCGGCATCGACGACGATGGAGGACTCGGTGCGATCGGCCATGCGCCGAACGTTACCGCCTCCGCGGCCGTGCGGGCCCGGGTCCCCTTCCAAGCACGGTCGAGCGCGACCCGTGAAAGGATGTGCCCGAACCGGCGCCGTTCCGATGGAGGAGTTAGCGTGAAGGACCACATCGTCCCGCCCCTGGCCGAGGTCACCACGACCGGAAGCCTGGCCGACCTGCCGCCCCGCAACGCGGATGCCGATCCCAGCGGTGTCGCCTTCTCGCGCAAGGTCACGTCGCAGTCGTGGTCGTCGGTCACGTGGGCTCAGTTCGCCGTCGACGTCGACTCGGTCGCCAAGGGCCTGGTCGCTGCGGGGGTCGGCAGCGGTGACCGGGTGGGTCTGATGTGCCGCACCCGCTACGAGTGGACCCTTATCGACTTCGCCATCTGGAGTGCCGGCGCCGTCGTGGTGCCGATCTACGAGACCTCCTCCGCCGAACAGGTGCAGTGGATCCTCGACAACTCGGGGGCCCGAGCCGTCTTCGTCGAGAACGACCAGCACCTCGCCACGGTCAACCAGGCCAAGGAGGCGCTGTCGGAGTCGGTCTCGGTCATCCAGATCGACGGAGGCGGCCTCGCGGAGCTGCGCCAGCAGGGAACTGACATCGCCGACGATGTGCTTCGTCAGCGTCGTGCTGCTCTTGACCGGTCCTCGATCGCGTCGATCATCTACACCTCGGGTACGACCGGCCGACCCAAGGGGTGTGCACTCTCGCACGGCAACTTCCTCGACCTCACCGAGAACGCCATCGCAAAGATGAGCGAGATCGTGCGCCCCGCCGACGCGTCGACCCTGCTCTTCCTTCCACTCGCGCACGTTTTCGCCCGGTTCATCGAGGTGCTGTGTGTCACCGCCCGGGTCCGGATGGGGCACTCTGCCGACATCCGGACCCTGCTCGAGGACTTCGCGGGCTTTCGGCCGACCTTCATTCTCGCAGTGCCTCGGGTCTTCGAGAAGATCTACAACTCGGCGGAGGCGAAGGCGTCGTCTGCCGGGAAGGCCAAGGGCCTGATCTTCACGCGCGCCACGGCAACGGCCATCGCCTACAGCCAGGCCCTCGACGGCGACGGCCCGAGCCTCGCGCTCAAGCTGCGCCACACCGTGTTCGACCGCCTGGTCTACGCCAGGCTGCGCCAGGCCATGGGGGGCCACGTGCGCTATGCCGTGTCGGGAGGCGCGCCACTGGGCAGCCGCCTGGGCCACTTCTACCGCGGCATCGGCCTGATCATCCTCGAGGGTTATGGCCTGACCGAGACAACGGCCCCGGTCTGCGTGAACACCCCCGACCGGGTCAAGGTCGGCACCGTCGGCCGTCCGCTGCCGGGCAGCGGCGTGCGCATCGCCGACGACGGAGAGATCCTGCTCCAGGGCGTCGGTGTGTTCACCTCCTACCACGCCAACGAGACGGCGACCTCCGAGGCGATCGTCGACGGCTGGTTCCACACCGGCGACATCGGCGACCTCGACGAGGAGGGCTTCCTGCGGATCACCGGACGAAAGAAGGAGATCCTCGTGACGGCGGGAGGCAAGAACGTCGCACCCGCCGTGCTGGAAGACCGGCTGCGCGCTCACCCGCTCGTATCGCAGTGCATCGTGGTCGGAGACCAGAAGCCCTTCATCGCGGCGCTGATCACCCTCGACGATGAGATGTGGCCGCTCTGGTCGAAGAACCACGGCCTCGAGAACGTCACTCTCGAGGCGGCCCGAACCCATCCGCTGGTGCTCGAGGCGCTGCAGCAGGCCGTCGACCAGGCCAACGCTGCAGTGTCCAAAGCCGAGTCGATCCGCAAGTTCGCTGTGCTGCCGGGCGACTTCACCGAGGGCAACGGCTACCTCACCCCGTCGCTCAAGCTCAAGCGCAACGTCGTGATGAAGGACTACGCCGACGAGGTGGAGAAGCTGTTCAACTGACCAGTCGCTCGACCCTGGCCCTCCAGGCCCGCACCAGCGCGGCCCGATTCGTCTGCAGGGCGGAGGCCAGGGCCTGGTCGACGGCGTGCTGCTGGTCACTACCGTCGGGGGTGGGCACAGTGTTGGAACGAGACCCTCCGGAAGGGTCAGCCACCTCCCGGTAGAAGCGCACCACCGCAGCGACCCCATCGCGCTCGGCGAGAGTGCGCACCACGAGTAGAGAGAGTCCGTAGGCCGCCGGGACGCCACCGGCAGCCGGGTCGAACTCCGACGCAGAGGGCAGAGCCGTGGGCAGGCCGCTGCGGCGCGCGACCTCCAGGGCGGGGCGCACGATGTCACGCTCCGGCAGCGCCACCGTGCGGTAGGCCACGAGCTCGGCAAAACCCTCCGACAGCCAGAGCGGAACCGCACCGGTCGTCGAACCACGCACGACGACATGCGTCAGCTCGTGGGTCGCCACGACGTCGCGGCCCCCGCCGGCCAGGGAGCTCCAAGCCCCCGGAACGATGACGACGCGATCGGCTCCGGCCGGCCGGCCCAAGACGAGGGGACCATCCGTCACGGCGGCCACATCACGCAATGCCACCGGTTCGCGCCCGAGCAGCCGGGCCGCCTCGGTGTCGGTCGTTGGGGCCACCCATACTGCTGGTCGGGCGTGTCCCCAGACGGTGGCCACGTTCGACTGCGCCGTCTCGGCCCGGGCGAGCAGGTCTGCAGCGAGCTCCGGGCTACTGGCGAGCACGAGACTCGTGGCCGACCGGCGCACCGTCAGCTGGGACAGGTCCCAGGGCTGGGGACGATCGTGGGGGGCCCACGCCACGACCTGCGGTTGGGCGTCGACACTCGGTGCAAACCGAAGGCTCAGGTCGACGTCGAAGGTTCTGTCAGCCGTGTCGAAGCCGGCCAGCCGGTACGCGAACCGGGCTCCGGCCCGGACCGTTGACGCACCGGGGCCCGTTGACGGCGTCAGCGTCGAGGTGGGGGCCCTCGCCGGGCTCAGCCCGGTCAGGGAGACGAGTCGCAGACCGATGACGCCCATCGAGAGCATCCGGTCGAACATCTGCCCCTGCTGCCCCCGCAGCGACAGGCCGCTCACCCTGGCCAGCCAGCCGTCGCGAGCCCGGGCGTTCACGGCCGCGGCCCGCGAACGCAGCATCCGTTCCCCAGCGTCGAAGGGCGACTCACCCGACAGAGGAGGCGTCAGCGGTGTCGGCCCCGCCGCCCGGTCGCTCGCGTCCAGCGAGGCTGCGGTGCCCGCACCGACACGATGGGACACCTCCGGCCGGGCCGACGTGCAACCCGGGATGACTCCGAGGATGAGGCCACCTACCACCAGCAGCGCGGCTCCACGTGAGCACGGGAAGCGGCGACGGGAAGGCACCGGGTCATCGTGGCACGACGGCGAGAACTCGAGTAACCGCAAACCTTAACAGTGAGGTGGAGATTGAAGAACTGATCGACTCAGATCGCCCGACGCTGGCCGTCGGCGGCGGCCACGGAAGCCAATCGCCGACCGGTCTCAAGAACTGCGCGCGCTCGGTTCGCGGTGTCGGGGTCAACCAGGCCGACGGCGGCGAGGATGGCCACGGCTCGCCGCTCAGCGCGGTCGAGGGCGACCGAGTCAGGCGGGTTCAGCACAGCGTGCGGGGACGGCTCGAGTCCCGGGATGGCACGGTTGACGGGAGTGCCGCGAGACGCCGCGACCCCGAGAGGGTGGCGCTGCGCATACTCGTTCCTCGTCGGGAACGGAAGCTGGGTCAGGGCAGTCACGACGCATTCAGCGCAGTGGAGCTCTCGTACCGGGCAGGTGTGGCAGTCGACGAGCATCATGGTGGTTCACGTCCTCTCTGATCTTGCCTTGATCTGTTCTGGCAGACGCTACGAGCCACCACTGACAACCGCCCGCCACCGCTGGTCGGGCACCCGACCTGAGTGGCGGACCCGTTGCACCAAGAGATACCTCAAGTCGCCTCCTTCACCCACGACAACGCTCCCCATCACCGTCACCCCGCCCGGGAGGGTGCCCGTGGTGCAGCAGGGCTGCTTGGGTCACGGATGCCCGGTGAAAACGGCCGCGCCTGCACGGCGTTGTCGCCGGTGCGTCCTACGGTCTGAGCATGAAGGCGATCCAGTCGACGTTCGACGACCTCGGCACTGCATTGGCCGACGTCACGTTCGTCGTGGTCGACCTCGAGACCACCGGCGGCAGCCCCGACCACTGCGGCATCACCGAGATCGGGGCCGTCAAGGTGCGCGGGGGGGTGGTGCAGGGTGAGTTCCAGACGCTCGTCAACCCCGCCGAGCCGATCCCGGCCTTCATCTCGGTACTTACCGGCATCACCGACACCATGGTGGCGCAGTCCCCCCGCATAGACACCGCGGTGCCGGCCTTTCTGGAGTTCGCGGCGGGCGCCGTGCTCGTGGCGCACAACGCGGGCTTCGACATCGGCTTCCTCAAGGCGGCCGCGCGACGCGTCGGGGCGCCGTGGCCGAACTTCCGGGTGCTTGACACCCTGCACCTGGCTCGACACCTCGTGGGCCGCGACGAGTCCCCGAACCACAAGCTGGGCTCGCTCGCCCACGTCTTCAGCGCCGCGACCACCCCCGACCACCGAGCCCTGCACGACGCGAGGGCCACCGTCGACGTGCTCCACGGGCTCATCGAGCGGGTCGGCAACCTCGGTGTCCACACCCTCGAAGAGCTCGCGAGCTACACCTCGCGGGTAACCCCTGACCAGCGCCGCAAGCGGTTCCTCGCAGAGTCGTTGCCGCACGCACCCGGCGTCTACCTGTTCAAGGACGCCGAGCGTCGAGTGCTCTACGTCGGAACCAGCCGTGACGTACGCACCCGAGTGCGTACGTACTTCACCGCATCCGAGACCCGCTCCCGGATGGCCGATATGGTGCGCCTGTCCCACGCCGTGGAGGCCGTCGTATGCCAGACGCCCCTCGAGGCTCAGGTGCGTGAGCTGCGACTCATCGACGAGCACCAGCCTCGGTTCAACCGTCGCTCAAAGCACAACCGCAAGGCGTGCTGGGTCAAGCTCACCCGCGAACGGTTTCCACGGCTGTCGCTCGTGCGCCAGGTTCGCGACGACGGCGGCCACTACATCGGCCCGTTCCGCTCAAGAGTCACCGCACAGGCGGCCATCGACGCGGTACACGAAGTGATCCCGCTGCGGCAGTGCACCCAGCGGTTGTCCGGCAACCAGTCCCCGTGCGCGCTCGCCGATCTGGGTCGGTGCGGGGCTCCTTGCACCGGGGCACAGTCCGAGCGTGAGTACGCCGTCGTCGCAGAGCGCGCTTCGGCGCTGTTCACCGGCGACGCGAGGCCCGGCGCTCATCTGCTGCGGGCCCGGCTCGAGGCCCTGGCGTCCCAGGAACGGTTCGAAGACGCCGCCAAGGTGCGAGACCGGTTCGTCCAGCTCGTCCGAGGAGCGGCCAGGGCCCAACGGCTCGACCCCTTGCTGCACGCTGCCGAGCTCGTCGCGGCCCGGGCCCGGCTCGAGGGCGGCTGGGAGCTCGTCAGCATTCGCTACGGACGCCTCGCCGGAACCGTCGTGAGCCCGCGTGGCGCCGACCCGATGGTCTACGTCGCCACGATGCAGGCTACGGCCGAGGTCGTGGCTGTCTCCTCGCGCGCTGACCCGGCGGCCCTGACTGAGGAGACCGAGCTGTTGCTGCGTTGGCTCGAGCAGCCGGGAGTGCGCATCGTCGACATCGACGGCGCCTGGACCTGCCCGATCGGCGGAGCCGGCTCGGTGCGCCACGAGCTCGAGCCCGCCATTGCGGCCGCCTCCGATGCGGCGGCCGAGGTTGTCGGCTTCGACGGTGAGCGAGCATCGGTCACCGGTCATCGCGCGGGCTGGCGGGCCGCTGGGTGACGGCCCGTCGGACCGCCGCCGTGCCGGGTCGCTCACGCACACCGGCCCGGTAGGGTGAGCTGGTGATCACCGCCATCGTCATGATCAGCTGCGAGGTCGACCGCATTCCTGAGGTCGCGGAGGCCATCGCGAACATTCCGCAGGTCTCCGAGGTCTACTCGGTCACCGGCGACGCCGACCTGATCGCGATGGTGCGGGTACGCGCACATGACGAGTTCGCCGACGTGATCGCCGACCACCTCAACAAGGTAGAGGGCGTCGTCGGAACCTCGACGCACATCGCCTTTCGAACCTACTCATCGCACGATCTCGAGGCGGCGTTCAGCCTCGGGCTCGAGGGCGCCTGAACCTCGGGCGCCTGAACCTCGGGCTTCAGCGGCGCGTCAGCGGCGCGTCGCTGCGACCCAGCGGTGCACCAGCTGTGTGGCAGCGCCGCTGTCGATGGCCTGTTCCGCCACCCGCATGCCGGCGGCCAGGTCGCGGTCGAAGTCGGCCACCGAGGGCCCCGAGTCGGCGCGGGTGAGCGCTACCGCGATGCCCGCATTGAGCACCACCGCGTCTCGCACCGTGCCCCGCTCACCAGCGAACACCCGCAGCACCACGTCGGCGTTGTGCGCCGCGTCGCCGCCTCGCAGCTCTTCGACCGGATGCAGCGCAAGGCCCACCCGTGTCGGGTCGACCTCGCGCTCGGTGACCTGGCCGTCGCGCACCCACCAGACGTGCGTCGTGGTCGAGACGGTGACCTCGTCGAGCCCGTCGTCGCCACGGAACACCGCGGCATCCTTGCCCCTGCTTGCGAAGACCCCCGCCAACAGGGGGGCCATGCGCGCGTCGGCACAGCCGACAGCGGCGAACGTCGGCTGAGCAGGATTGGTCAGTGGGCCGAGAAAGTTGAAGGCGGTGCCGATACCGAGGTCTCGGCGGGGAACGGCGGTGTGCCGGAACCCGGGGTGAAAGGTCTGCGCGAAACAAAAGGTGATGCCGGCCTCGCGCACCACCTCTGCCACCCGCTCGGGTGAGAGTGCCAGGTCGACCCCCAACGACTCGAGCACGTCGGCAGAGCCCGAGCTCGACGACGCCGCCCGGTTGCCGTGCTTGACCACCCGGATACCAGCGGCCGCGGCCACCATCGAGGCCATCGTGGAGATGTTGACGGTGTGCGCGCGGTCACCCCCGGTACCGACGATGTCGAGGCTCGGCTCCTGCACCTCGATGCGGTTCGCATGAGCGAGCATCTGCTCGGCCAGACCATGCATCTCCTCGACGCGCTCCCCCTTGGCCCGCAGCCCGATGAGGAAGCCGGCCACCTGGGCGGGAGTCGCCTCCCCCGCCATAATCTGCGCCATCGCCCATTCACTCGTCTCACGGCCCAGGTCGTGGCCGTCAATGAGGTCAGAGAGCAAAGTGGGCCAGGTGATCTGGTCGGGCGTGCCCACGGGTCAGCCCGTGGGCGCGGCCGTGCGCGCGAGCGTCGCGATGGCAGACGTGAGCGCGATCGGGTCGATCGGGTGCGGAACGGCGAGGTCGGCCTGCGACCACGCGGCGAGCCAGCTGTCCTGCGGGCGACCCGTCAGCACGATGATGGCCGGGCAGTCGAAGATCTCGTTCTTGAGCTGCTTGGCCAGGCCGAGACCGCCGACCTTGGCCGCCTCTCCGTCGAGCACGAGGATGTCGAAGTGGTCGTGGTCAGCGGCGTCGATGACCGCATCGGCCGTCGCGCACTCGTGCCAGCGGACGATCTCGACATCGCGCGCCGGGCGTCGCCCCGCCGCGGCACGCACGGCGTCGCGGGTCGTGTAGTCGTCGCTGTAGAGCAGGATCGACACGCGGTGCGCAGGCCCGGCAGTGGTCGCCGTGGTGAGCTCGGTGGAGGGGCCGGCGGCGGCGCTGACGTTCGAGTCGGTCATGCGGCGATGCTACCGGGAGGCCGGCCGCCACCGGGTCGACGGGCCGCGCGTGCAAGAACGCGTGTCGGAATCATCACGAAACCTCGACAGGGACGCACTGACCGGGGGGTCAGTCGCGCACCGCTGGGCGAATGTGGCCATAATAGGAAGCGTGTCGACAGCATCCACGGTTTCCCCCAGCGCAGTCGTGAGCGCGCCCGCCCACGGGCCGGCCACTCGCCCCAACATGGTTGCCGTTGGCACCATCGTCTGGCTCTCGAGCGAGTTGATGTTCTTCGCCGGCGTGTTCGCTGTCTACTTCCAGCTGCGCTCGGTGCGCGCTGACCTGTGGGCCGAGCAGACGGCAAAGCTCAACGTCACGTTCGCGGCCATCAACGCGACCGTGCTGGTGATCTCCTCGGTGTGGTGCCAGCTCGGGGTCTGGAAGGCCGAGCGGGGCCAGAAAGCGCGCACCGGCAGTCTGCTTGACCTCAAGAACTGGGGCATGCGCGAGTGGTACGTGCTCACCTACCTCTTCGGTTCCTTCTTCATCGCCGGCCAGGTCATGGAGTACGCCGAGCTCACCCACGAGGCCGTCACCTTGAGCTCCGACGCCTACGGGTCGATCTTCTACATGGCGACCGGCCTGCACGGCATCCACGTCACCGGTGGGCTCATCGCCTTCCTGCTGATCATCGCGCGCACCTTCACGACCAAGCGTTATACGCACGCCAACGCCACCGGTGCGGTCGTCACCTCCTACTACTGGCACTTCGTCGACGTGGTCTGGATCGCCCTCTTCATCACGATCTACATCCTCAAGTGACACCCAACCTCGCCACCGACGCCCGCAGACCCGCACCGAAACCCGCATGGACGACAGGACGACTTCAGTGAAAGCCTTGGCCGCTCGCCGCCGACACCCCGCAGCCATCGCCGTGCTGATCCTGCTCGGCCTGCTCGTAACAGGTGGAGCTTATTCCTTCCTCGCCCCGAAGCAGGCCCAGGCCACCACGGTCACGGCCGACTCTGTCGCGCAGGGCAAGAAGCTCTTCATCGGCAACTGCGCGTCCTGTCACGGTCTCAACGCGCAGGGCACCGGGTCGGGCCCGTCGCTGGTCGGCGTCGGGGCCGCCTCCGTCGACTTCCAGGTCGGAACCGGTCGGATGCCGCTCGCCGGACCCGCCGTGCAGGCGCCCAAGAACAAGGTGAAGTTCGACGAACAACAGATCTCCGACCTGGCCGCCTACGTCGCCTCTCTCGCGCCCGGCCCGGCAGTTCCCGACGGCGAGTACACCACTCCCATCGTCCCTGGTGATGAGAAAGTCGCCGGTCAGAGCCTGACCAACAGCGAACGCATCGCCCGCGGCGGTGAGATCTTCCGGGTCAACTGCGCGATGTGCCACAACTTCGCCGGCGCCGGCGGCGCCCTGACCCGAGGAAAGTACGCTCCTGCCCTTACCGGAGTCACCCCGACCCACGTGTACGAGGCCATGATCACCGGCCCCCAGTCGATGCCGGTCTTCAACGACACGAACATCTCCCCTGCCGGCAAGCAGGAGGTCATCTCCTACCTGAACGCCATCGACAACCAGACGAACGTCGGAGGCATGACCCTGGGGAACCTCGGGCCGGTCTCGGAAGGTCTCTTCGCCTGGATCTTCCTGCTCGGCCTGATGATCGCCTCGGCCGTCTGGCTCGGAAAGAAGGCAGCATGAGCGACATCGACACCACCCGGCCCGAGTCGGGCTCCGAACTGGCACACCACCAAGAGCAGGGTCTCGACCGTTTCGAGAACCCGGGCCTCCCGCCGCACATCCATCGTGCCGCTGACGATGACCCCGCCGCCGGCAAGCGGGCTGAGAAGCAGGTGGCCACGCTCTTCGGTCTCTCGATGCTCGCCACTCTGGTCTTCATGGTCGCCTACTTCGCCATCCCCGACGAGTCGACGTTCTACCTGCCTGGTGTGGGCCTGTCCAAGACCCAGAACGTCGTGCTCGGCCTCTCGATGGGCTTTGCGCTCTTCTTCATCGGCATCGGAGCAGTGCACTGGGCCAAGACGCTGATGTCCGACGAGGAGATCGTCGAGGAACGACACCCGCAGCGCTCCGATGACCGCAGTCGGGCTGCTGCCGTCGCCACCGTGCTCGACGGCGGTGCCAACGCCCAGCTCGGTCGCCGGCCGCTCATCCTCTACTCCCTCACGGGGGCCCTGGGCCTGTTCGCCCTTCCGTTCGTACTCCAGGTCGCGGGCTCGCTCGGCCCTGTCAATGCGCCGGAAGAGCTCAAAGAGAACATCTGGGACCTCAAGAACAACGACGGCAAGCCGATCCGACTCATGCGCGACCCCGAGATGACTCCGATCAAGCTCGCCGATGTCACCAACGGCTCGGTGTTCCACGTCATGCCCGAGACCCTGCAGAAGAACATTGACGAGAACCACGGAGTGCTCGAGGCAAAGGCAAAGGCCGCGGTGATCCTGATCCGACTCGAGCCTGACCTCATCAAGGTGCAGAAGCAGAAGGACTGGGGGGTCGACGGGGTCGTCGCCTACTCGAAGATCTGCACCCACGTCGGCTGCGCCGTGGGCCTCTACGAGCAGACCACCCACCACCTGCTCTGCCCCTGTCACCAGTCCACCTTTGACCTGCCTGACGACTGCAACGTCATCTTCGGCCCGGCCAAGCGGCCGCTGCCGCAACTCAAGATCACCGTCGACGACGCGGGATACCTCGTCGCCCCCCAGGGCTTCATGGAGCCCGTGGGACCGAGTTTCTGGGAGCGTTCACGATGAGCACCATCAACGACACGCGGCCGGCCGAGGCGCTGCGCGACGGCGACCCCGACGTCGAGCGGGAGCGGGCCGACGTCAAGCCGCTCGGCGGAATCGCCGGCTGGCTCGACGACCGCACGGGCGGGGCCAAATCGACCTCGCACTTCCTGAAGAAGGTGTTCCCCGACCACTGGTCGTTCATGCTGGGCGAGATCGCGATGTACTCGATGATCATCTGCCTGCTGACTGGGGTGTTCCTGACCTTCTGGTACGTGCCGAGCATGACGCAGGTCGTCTACGACGGGTCATACGTGCCCTTGCAGGGCGTGACGGTCTCCGACGCTTACCGCTCGACCCTCAACATCTCCTTCGACATCCGCGGGGGGCTGCTGATCCGGCAGATTCACCACTGGGGTGCCCTCATCTTCGTCGTGTCGGTCTTCGTGCACATGACGCGAGTCTTCTTCACCGGAGCGTTCCGCAAGCCCCGTGAGATCAACTGGGTGCTCGGGACCCTGCTGTCCATGCTGGCCTGCATCGAGGGCTTCGCCGGTTACTCACTTCCCGACGACCTGCTCTCCGGCACTGGCATCCGTGCCATGAATGGCTTCGTCCAGTCGATTCCGGTCGTCGGCAGCTATGTCTCGTACTTCATCTTCGGCGGGGCCTTCCCCGGTGAGGCGATCATCCCGCGTCTCTACTCGGTGCACGTGCTGCTCCTGCCAGCGGTGCTCGTCGGTGTCTTCACGGCCCACATTCTCTTCGTCGTGATCCACAAGCACACCCAGTTCCCTGGGCCCGGACGCACCAACAACAACGTCGTCGGCTACCCGCTGATGCCGGTGTACATGGCCAAGGCCGGCGGCTTCTTCTTCATCGTCTTCGGCATCATCGCTCTCGTCTCGGCTGTCGTTACGATCAACCCGATCTGGGGCTACGGACCCTACGACCCCTCGCCGATCACGGCGGGCTCCCAGCCTGACTGGTACATGGGATTCGCCGACGGTGCACTTCGCCTGCTACCGGGCTTCTTGGAGTTCCAGACGTTCGGCTTCACCTGGGGCATGAACATCTTCCCGGGCTCGAT
>JBDTVJ010000094.1:0-12066 GCA_040007275.1 Terracoccus sp. | reverse complement strand
GCTCTGCTGTCGGGTCGCGAGCTCGGACCCAACCCGGCGGCGTACGCGATCGGCCTGGCCGGGGTGGCCACGGGCCTCTGGCTGGCCCGGACCAACCCGCCCCGACCTCGCGACTGACCCCACCGGCCACGCCGGCAGTTGAACTCTCAAAAGTTCGGTTGCGAAGGAGCCGACAACGACGTAGCCTGACATGGAACGAAACAGTTTCGTTCCATGTGTCGGTCGGCGAGAGCCCTGCCAGCAGGAGGAGGTGCGCATGAGTGTCGATCCCAGTCCCACACCCGGCGACCGTTCCTCCGTCCACCCCGGTGGTGCGTCGCGTCCGCGCGTCGTCGGCGAGCGCGAGAGTGAGATCCTGCGCGCTGCGATCGGTGTGCTGCGCGACGTGGGCTACGACCGTCTCACCTTCGACGCCGTGGCCGGCGCCGCTCGGGCCTCCAAAGCCACCTTGTATCGGCGTTGGCCGAACAAGCGCGACATGGTGGGCGACGCGGTCGGGCTGCTCGTGGGCTGCCCTGCCGAGCGAGACCCGAACACCGGGTCGCTGCGTGGTGACCTCATCGGTCAGGCCTGCGCCGACGGTGGTCTCGACGACGCCGTGGTCAGCGAGACCTGGGCCGCCCTGCTGCCGGTGATCCATCGCGACCCCGAGCTGGCAGCCGAGCTGCACACCCGGTTCATCGCGCCCAAGGCCGACGCCGCCCGGGCCGTTCTACGCAACGCCCAGCAGCGAGGTGAGCTCGGCCCCGACGCCGACCTCGACACGCTGCTCTCCATCCTCCCCGCCCTGTCGCTGCACGAGGCCATGCTCTCGGGCAAGCGGCCGGGCCAGGAACGCATCACCCAGCTCGTGGACACCGTCGTCCTCCCGGCGTGCGCCGCCACTCTCAGCAGATCCGACCGTGCCGCTGCACGGCCTGGTCGCTGACGGCGCCGCAGCCACCATCACCCCAAGCACGTCCGAGAGGAAACCCATGTCTTCAACCACCGTCGACGAGGTCGGTCATCCGTCAGACCCGTCGACGACGGCATCCGGTGATGCCGTCGTCCCGAAAGAACTCGGGTTGGCGCTCATCGTCATCTGCGCCGCCCAGCTCATGATCGTGCTCGACGGCACCATCGTGAACATCGCCCTGCCCCACATCGAGGCCGACCTCGGCTTCAGCCAGGCCAACCTGCAGTGGGTCGTGACGATCTACGCACTGGCCTTCGGTGGCGTGCTGCTGCTCGGTGGCCGTCTCGGTGACCTCTACGGTCGGCGCCGGATGTTCGTCTGGGGCATCGTGCTCTTCACGATCTCGTCTCTGGCCGCCGGCCTGGCCCAGAACGAGCAGACGATGCTCGTCGCGCGGGCCGTGCAGGGTCTCGGTGGCGCCCTGGCCGCCCCCAACGCCCTCGCCCTGATCACCACCACCTTCCCGGCCGGGAAGGAACGCAACCGTGCCATGGGCGTCTTCGCTGCCATGTCCGGTGCCGGCGCCGCCATCGGCCTCATCCTCGGCGGCGCCTTGACCGAGATCGACTGGCGCTGGAACTTCTTCATCAACCTGCCCATCGGCGTGGTCGTCGCCGTGCTCGGCCAGCGAATCCTCACCGAGAGTGACGACGGTCGCGGCTCGCTCGACGTTCCCGGCGCCATCACCTCGATCGCCGGCCTGTCAGCGCTCGTCTACGGGCTGACCCACGCCGCCAGCACCTCGTGGGGTGACACCACGACCGTCAGCTATCTGGCCGCCGGGGTGGCGCTACTCGTAGCGTTCGTCGTCATCGAGACACGCGTCTCGCACCCGCTGCTGCCGATGCGCATCCCCGGCAACCGCACCCGCGGCACCTCCTACTTCGTGATGCTCATCGTCGGGGCCGCCATGTTCGCGATGTTCTACTTCCTCGGCATCTACATCCAGACGATCCTGGGCTACTCGGCCCTCAAGACCGGCCTCGCCTTCCTGCCGTTCTCGGTCGGTATCGTCGTGGCCGCCCAGGTCGCCTCACGGCTGATCTCCCGCGTCGACCCGCGCTGGATCTCCGGCACCGGAGCCGGGCTCGCCGCCCTGGGCATGTGGGGCTTCACCCACCTGACGCCCCAGAGCACCTACGCGGTGAACCTGATGCCCTGGATCATCGTGCTGGCTCTCGGACTCGGCCTGATCTTCGTGCCGATGACCCTGACCGCCGTGCACGCCGTAGCGCACGAGGACTCCTCGGTCGCCTCGGCGGTGCTCAACACGATGCAGCAGGTCGGCGGCACGCTCGGACTGGCCACGCTGAGCACGATCTTCGTCAACAACCTGTCCGAGCGGGCGGCCGAGCTGACGGCCGCGCTGCCGAAAGGCGGACCGGCCCCCACCGCGGAGCAGCTCGCCGCGACGAAGGCGATGATCTCGGCCGAGGCGTTCAGCTACGGCGCCAGCCGGGCCTACCTCGTGGCCGCGATCATGATCGCCGCCGCCGGAGTCATCGTGCTGGTCTTTCTCACGGTCAAGCACGAGGAGCTCGCGAGCGACGGCGCCGCTCCTGCCCACATGGGCTGACCGCAACCCTTCATCATCGATTCGCGGTGGTCCCGGCACTCCTCTTGGATGCCGGGATCATCTCGACCCATGTCCAGACCGGGCCCTCGTGGCGTCAGCCGATCGAAGGGGGTGGCTTGACCACAGTGCGTCGGGCTGAAGAGGCGGACTGGTCGGGTGACTCGCCCCCGAGATCGTCGGCGGCCGAATACGTGGCGGCCGCTGGGTCGGGATGGCTGTGCGTCCGGCCGACCGTGAGCGCCGGCGAGCTTGGTGCGGCCGCAGCCGCCTGCGCCTGACCCAAGGTGGTGGCCTCGTCCGCGTAGCGGGCCGTCAGGGCCGCCGCGATCTCGTCGGGATGGTTGTCCTCGACAACCGGAGCCAGCACCGTCCCGGGGAGCCCGGCGCGCGGGCCGCCATGGCCGCCATCGACACGGACGAGGAAGGTGGGCCGCTGCATGGACCGGAAGTGCAGGCGGCCGATGTACTCCCCGAGGATCCCGATCGACAGCATCATGGCCCCGCTCAGGATGGCGAGCATGGACGCCAGCGTCGTGAACCCGGCCACCTCGATATCTCCGGCGATGAAGCGTACGAGGACGTAGACGAGCAATCCCACGCCGAGCAACGAGCAGCCGAACCCGAGCCAGGTCACGAGCTTGAGAGGCACGGTGCCGTAGCCGGTCACCATATTCATGGCGTGCCGGGCCAGGGTGGAGAAAGTGTAGGAGGACTTGCCGACGGTGCGGTGGTCCATGCTGATCTCGACCCGGCGGATCGAGTTGGTGGTCCAGCTGAGCAGTACGTCGATCGAGGCGAACTGGTCGGCGACGTGCGCGAAGCCGTCACGAAGGTCGGTTCGGAAGGCTCGGAAGGCGCTGACGTCCCTGGCGCTCGGCACGTCGGCTGCCGCCAGGGCCGCCTTGACCATGCGGGAGGAGAGGGAGCGAAAGATGCCATGCTCCTCCTTCAACGCAACTCCGTAGACGAGGTCGACCAGCGGGTCCCCGAGAGGGAGGATCAGGGCCGCCAGCTCCTCTGGCCGGTGCTGGAGGTCGTCATCCATCGTGACCGTGAACTCGTACCTCGCCCGTGCAAGACCTGCGAGAAGCGCGTTGTGCTGGCCGTAGTTGCGTCGCAGGAGGAGCGCGCGGACGGTGTCGGGGAACTGCAGCTCGAGGCTTCGCGCGACGGCGTACGTGTCATCCGGTGACCCGTCCACGACGAGGATGACCTCGTAGGCGTCCGCGATCTTGGGCAGCTCCGTGCGAAGACGTGACACAAGCTCGGGCAGGGTGAGTCGCGAGCGGTAGCACGGGATGATCACGGAGAGGTTCACGCGCGCATTATCCAAGACAGCTCACTTCTCCCGAACCACGCCGTGCGGCTGCCCGAGGTCAGCCGACCCTGGGCGCTGGCGGAATGAGAACCATCGGTGCCCGACATAGGACGCCACGGCGATCACGACGATGGCCAGGACCTGGGCGACGAACGGATGCATACCGAAGACCTCGACGAGGAAGGGGGTCGCCACGACCCCGGCGATGGCTCCCGATGACCAGACGGTCAGGAAGCGGACGAAGTCCTTGGCGGCGGCCCCGCGCGACTCGAAGACGAGCCCCCGGTAGGCGGGGAAGGCCCCAGCGATGGTGATGACCTGCGCGACGAGGATGGCAACCATGTAGTGCCACCGCAACGCCAGACCGGACGCGACGAGCAGGAGGTAGACAAGAGAGGTGCACCCGGCGACGACGAGGTAGCGGATCTGATGGCGGGACCAGAGGGATCGGACGCTGTCGGCAAACGGGGGCACCTTGACAGGCTAGCCACGCTCCTCGTGGGAGGCTAACCCGATGGAACGAATCATGTTCTCCCAACCGTGTCGCGTCGGTAACGAGCAGGCGTACGTGCAAGAGGCCCTGAGCTCCACCGTGTGGCATGGGGACGGCCCGTTCACGGAGCGTGCGACACGGTGGTTGGTGGAACGCACTGGGGCCAAGGGTGCGCTCCTGACCACGTCGTGCACCCACGCACTCGAGCTGGCGGCCATACTGCTCGACCTCCAGCCCGGAGACGAGGTGATCTGCCCCTCGTTCACCTTCTCCTCCACGGCGACCGCCATCGCCATCCGGGGCGCCGTGCCGGTGTTCGTCGACGTTGACCCCACGACCCTCAACATCGACCCGGCGAGCGCAGCAGCCGCGATCACCGACCGCACGAAGGCCATTTTCATCGTCCACTACGGCGGTATCGCCTGTGATCTGCCCGCACTGCGGGCGCTTGCGGACAAGCATGGGCTCGCCATCGTGGAGGACAACGCGCACTCGCTCGGCGCCTACTACAACGGTCAGCACCTCGGGACCTTCGGCGCTTTCGGCACGCAGAGCTGGCACGACACGAAGAACGTCACGAGCGGCGAGGGCGGCGCCATCCTCATCAACGACGTCCAGTATGCCGAGCGCGCCGAGATCATCCGCGAGAAGGGAACAAACCGCTCACGGTTCCTTCGGGGCCAGGTGGACAAGTACACCTGGGTCGACCAGGGCTCGTCCTACTTGCCCAGCGATCTGCTCGCGGCCCTGCTGATGGCTCAGTTCGAGCGGTTTGACGACATCCAGGAGCGCCGTCACGCCGTCTGGAACCGGTACCACAACGAGCTGGGGGGCTGGGCCTGCGATAACGGTGTCCAGCTGATGACGGTTCCGCCGGGCTGCGAGCACCCCGCGCACCTCTACTTCCTGACGATGCCCTCCTACGAGCACCAGACCGGCCTCATCTCCCACCTCAAGGATCGGGACATCGTGGCGACGTTCCACTATCAGCCGCTCGATGCCTCGCCGGCGGGACAACGTCTGGGGCGCACCCCCAACCCCTGCCCGGTCACCGCAGATCGCTCGCTGCGCATCGTACGGCTGCCCCTGCACGCGAACCTGACGGCTGCGCACGCCGAACGCGTGGTCGGTGCCATCTGCGACTACCGCGCCCGATGAGCTGGGACGCCCTTCAGGGTGACGTGATCACCCATGCGGCCAGCGCGCTCGAGAGCAAACGGTTCGGTCTGACGATCGGTCGGGTCGTCGTCGGGCAACAGGCCACCGAGGCCTCCTGCTCGAAGACGCTCACCGCCTTGCTCGACACGGCGGCTGAGGAGCTGCTCATCGTGCGCTGGCCGACACACATGTTGACCTTGGGCGCGGCAGCCGCTGCCAGCCAGCGGGCCATCATCCCCGCTGACGTGCTCATGTACTGGGAAGTGCCCGCCGGCGAGCTACGGCCGCCTACCGCGGCTATCGCCGAGCTGGGCCTGGTGACCGCCGTTCCCACCGAGGCCGACTCGGCGAGCCGCGCTGCCCTCGAGCATGTCGTACGCGACTCGTTTCGCGACTACGGCAACCACTACACAGCAAACCCACGGCTCGACCGGGAGCTGGCGTTGGCCGGCTACCTCGACTGGGCCACCCGGTCACTGTCGGAGGATCCCCAGGACGTCGTACTGCTTCTTCACCGGGACGAGCCGGTTGGGGTGGCAACCCTGACGGTGGGCGGGGGTGGCGATGACCTGGAGGTCCTACTGGCCGGCCTCACCGGCGCCACCCAGGGCCAGGGGTGGTACCAATACCTGCTCGCCGGCGTGGGGGAGTCGGCCCGAGCGCGGGGGTGTAGCCGCGTCATCATCTCCACCCAGGCGCACAACCTGCGCGTCCAGCGAGCCTGGTCGCGCGCCGCCTTCCGCCCCTTCGGAGCGCTGACCACGGTGCACGCGATGCGCCGCCCCTGAAGGGGCACCGGCCCGTGGTGGCTCCTTGGCTGGTCCCCTGTCAGGGTCGCCGCGCGCTGCCCGACCGGATCAACGAAGGCGGAAGACCTTCACCGTTTCGGACTGATGGACCAGATCAGCGAGGTCTTCTAGCTGTGAGGAGACCGGACCAGCCGCCGTATCGGCGAAGAGCCATCTCACGCCCTTGGCCTGCAAAGAGGTCAGAATCGCTTGAGTGGGGGCGCTGAACGCGGCCTCGTTGAGCGCGAAGAGCGTGGGGTCCTCGAAGAGCTGCCTCGAGTAGGGCCGGCCCCCGACTCCATGCTTCTCGTGTGCAGCCGTCGTGTAGGCCCAGCTCTCGAGGAGGGCTCGGCGCTGGGTGAAGGCAGTCACCCAGAACGCCCGCGCGTCGCAGAAGGGGACGGTTTTCTTCTGGCGACAGTGGACATTGGTGGCGACCACGTCGTCAGGCTGCGAGTTGCGCTCGAGCCAGCGGGCCGCGCTGAGCTCCCCCGCACTGACCAGGGCGGCGGTCTGCGAGGGTGGGGCAAGGACTCGCGCCTCGAGCAGCGTGCTCTGGTGAGCCACCAGCGCGATGGTGGCGAAGCCGAGCACAACCGCCATCGCCATCCCCAGGACCTGGAGCGGGATGCCACGTCCCCATCGGGGGCGTAGGCCCAACACCACGGCGCCCACCGCTACGAGCAGCCCCACGACGACGGTGCCTCCGGTCAGGCTGCCCCCCGAGCCGAGCACCGCGCGTGGGATCACTGCCGCCGTGACCAAACCGGTGCTCACGGCGAGGAAGACCAGGGCTCCGGCCGCGGCATACCGGTGCCTGCGACCCAGCAGGATCGCGGCCGCCGCGATCACCGCCACCGCCACCGGCACGACCAGGGAGCGGCTCAGGGAGCCGTTGAGGTCTGCCGGCGCTGGCTTGGGCCCGCTCAGCAACCGGGAAAAGAGTAGGAGCGGTGCCGCGAGCCCTGCTCCCACGGCCGCCGCCAGCAGCGCGGGACGCCGATGCGCCCGCGACCTGGCCGTATCCCACGCGAGGGCCAGCCCCCAGGCGGCGAGCGGGTGGAGGGCTATGACAGCCCCCGACATGAAGTACACCTGTGACATACCGTCCTGGCTGAGCACCATCATGGCCGCCCAGCCGCCCAGACCGACGCCGAGCAGGAGCCACCCGCTGAGATCACGTCTTCCCAGTGCTCGCAGACCCGGCAGCATCCAGGCGTAACCAATCGCCCACGACACGAGGATGAGCCCGAGCATCACCACGGCACCGGCCTGGTCTACACCTGGCAGCACCGCTGCCGTGGAGAACGGCGAGCCCGTACCCGTCATCGCCACCCATGGCTGAGAGGAGCGGACTGTCGAGAAGAGCTGGAGGGTCACGCCCCCGCTGGCCCCCGCTGTCAGAAGGCTCGTGGACACGAGTACGGCCACTGAGAGCCCGAGGATGCCCAAGAGCCGGAGCACCATGTCGCGATGAACAAGGACCGCGACCACGAGCGTGAGCACGATGCCGCACAAGAGGACCGGCAGGACCGAGCTCTTCGCGCCGGAGGCGCCCACCAGTGCAAGGGCCAAGACGGTCCAGGAGCCGCGCCCGAACCGCTCGTGGCGAAGGCCCTCGATCAACAGGTGCAGGGCGAGAGCGATGATCGGAAGCGAGAAGATCTGAGATGGGCTGTGAATCGCGAAGGGGGTGAACCCGGCGAGGGTGAACCACGACGGGAAGACCGACGCCGCGGTAGCCATCAGAAGCGCGGCAACGGCGCCGGGCCAGGTGCGCCGCGTCAGCTGCTCGCCGACGGCGAAGATGACACCGACCGACAGGGCCAGGATCGGTGGCATCCACAGGCGGGCGAAGACGACGGGCAGGTCCAGACCCGTCGTCCACGTCATCGCGGCGATATGGGCGTTGCTGAACCAGTGGTAGAAGAACGTGTTCCCCGCGAGCTGCGGGATGTCTGGAGGAACGCTGCGCATGAGCTCGGCGCTGAGGGCGAGGTGCCAGAGGTCGTCCGGGTACCACGCGTTGGCGGCCGGCGGGAGGTCCGCGCCGCCAAAGATGTCGACCGCGAGACCGAAGAACGGCAGCAGGAAGGCGAGCACCACGAGCCAGGCCGCCACGGGGTGGACCGTGCGCTCGTGAGGGCGCAGCGTCCAGTGGCGTCGCAACCGGGGGACGGCGGCAAAGGGGACCACGACGGCCAGCGGCCAGAGAATGAGCCAGGACCCCACGTGCAGGGTCGTGAAGCTCGCCCAGGCGATCAGCTGAAGCACCAGGCCGGTGGCACCGCCGAGGGCGAGGTCAGCGACCAACGAGGTGGGACGACCGCGTAGCGCGCGGTGCACGAGCACCCCGGGGGCCAGGACGGACCACACGAAAGCGAGCAGGTACCACCCGATCGAGGCCACCGACACACCTGCCGAGGCGGTGAACCATACCGTCACCGCGAGCATGAGCACGCCCGGCCAGACGCGCAGACCGCGCACCCACGTGGGGGCGTTGAGGTGTCCCCGGGCAGGCGGAGGCGCCACGTGCCTGTCGTTCACGATCACTCCTTCTGTCCTGACGGGGCAGAGATGATGGCCCACGGGACATTCCAACCGGCCAGACCAACGCGGCCGGCGGCAAACTGGGCCTTGGTCACTGAAAGCACCTGCCCGCTCGCCGGCTCATACACATCCAGGGCTGCCCCGCGACCCGAGAGAACGAGTACCACGTGACGCGGCATCCAGAAACTCCCAAGGTAGAGCAGCGCAGGGCGACCCTCTCGCACACGCTCCCGGAGCACTTTGTACGTGGCCGTGCGATGCTCTGGACCGCGAAACCCCGTCCAGCTTGTCCGGTAGCCGGCACCCGGAGCAGACGCGCTGAGCTCGAGCTCGTGACGCGCGCCCCAGGGCGGCGTGCCGAGCGCGCGGGGCCACGGCAGCTGGAGCCGTCCGGCGCCCCCGAAAAGGCCGTTGGTGCGGGTCACCACGACCTGTTCATAGGCCGCAAACCGCTCGGATGCCGTCACGTCGAGCCCTGGAGGTGGTCCGGCATCCTCGCCGGCATCCCGAGCCAGACCCAGCCGGATCCAGCGCGCGAACCATGGGTCAGCCAGCATCCGGGCCACGGTCAACGAGGCGGAGCCACAGGTAGTCGGCGACTGCTGACGCGGCGCGGCATCCCCGCTCTGCAGCCGAAACGGCGTCACCATCGACGGTCAGCGCCCAGCCGTCAGGCGGACTCCTTGCGTGGGCGCTTGGCCCTCGGCTCGGCCGGGCGCCGCACGATCGTCGGCAGCACGTTGTGGCGCACGACCTCCTCGGTCACGACCACGCGGGCGATGTCGTCGTCGCTCGGCACGTCGAACATGACCGGCAGGAGCACTTCCTCCATGATCGCCCGGAGGCCACGGGCGCCGGTGCCCCGCAACAGGGCCTGGTCGGCCACGGCCTCGATCGCGTCGGCGGTGAACTCGAGCTCGACGCCGTCGATCTCGAACATCTTCTGGTACTGCCGCACGAGAGCGTTGCGCGGCACCGTGAGGATGTTGACCAGCGCCTGTTGGTCGAGCGGTGTCAGCGTCGTCAGCACCGGCAGGCGCCCGATGAACTCGGGGATGAGCCCGAACTTCAGCAGGTCCTCGGGCATCACGTCACTGAAGCTGTCGCCGAGGTCTTTGGGGTTGTGCAGCGGCTGACCGAAGCCCAGGCCCTTGCGGCCCGAACGTGACTCGATGATCTTCTCAAGGCCCGAGAACGCTCCGCCGACGATGAAGAGCACGTTCGTCGTGTCGATCTGGATGAACTCCTGGTGCGGGTGCTTGCGGCCGCCCTGCGGCGGTACGGAGGCCGTGGTGCCCTCGAGAATCTTCAGCAGGGCCTGTTGAACACCCTCGCCGGAGACGTCGCGGGTGATCGACGGGTTCTCGCTCTTGCGGGCGATCTTGTCGACCTCGTCGATGTAGATGATCCCCGTCTCGGCCTTCTTGACGTCGTAGTCGGCCGCCTGGATCAGCTTGAGCAGGATGTTCTCGACGTCTTCACCGACATAGCCGGCCTCGGTCAGGGCGGTGGCGTCGGCGATCGCGAACGGCACGTTGAGCATCTTGGCCAGGGTCTGGGCCAGGTAGGTCTTGCCCGACCCGGTCGGACCGATGAGCAGAATATTGCTCTTGGCGATCTCGACGTGGTCGTCGTCGCGCGACCCGCCCTCGCCCGCCTGGATGCGCTTGTAGTGGTTGTAGACGGCGACGGCGAGCGACTTCTTGGCGGTGTCCTGGCCGATGACGTAGTTCTCGAGGAAGTCGAAGATCTCACGCGGCTTGGGCAGGTGGTCCAGGCCCAGCTCGCTGCTCTCGGCGAGCTCCTCCTCGATGATCTCGTTGCACAGGTCGATGCACTCGTCACAGATGTACACACCCGGACCGGCGATCAGCTTCTTGACCTGTTTCTGGCTCTTTCCGCAGAAGGAGCACTTGAGCAGGTCCCCGCCTTCTCCGATGCGTGCCACTGGAAGCTCCTGGTCCGTCGACGACTACGGCGCAGGAGGCGCCCCGACGCTTCCTGCCCGCCCCGACCCCGGGGCACCCCCCTATTAGACGACTCACCGGCCGGTCACCGATAGCGCAACGCCGTTTGTCCGCTGATGGCGGACAAACGGCGTTGCGGCCACCTCGACCGAAAGTGAGGCCAGGTCAGCCCAGGTCAGCCCAAGTCATCACTCGGTGGCGATCGGCACCACGTCGGGCGCGCCCTTGCGGGCGGCATCGGCCGTCTCGTCGTCGGGCATCTGCTGGCTCTCGAGCTCCGCTTCCACCCGCGCGAGGTAGTGCTCTACCTCGCGGGCCTTCTGCTCGTCGGTCCAGCCCAGCACGGGGGCCATCAGCTCGGCTGCCTCCCGGCACGAGTCGGTGCCTCGGTCGAAGGTCTCGATCGAGATCCGGGTACGCCTGGTGAGCACGTCGTCGAGGTGACGGGCGCCCTCGTGGGTGGTGGCGTAGACGACCTCGGCCCGCAGGTAGTCGTCGGCGCCGCCCAGTGGTTCGCCGAGCGAGGGGTCAGCCGCGATCAGCTCCAGCACCTCGCTCGTCAGCGAGCCGTAGCGGTTCAGCAGATGCTCGATGCGCGCCTCGTGCAGGCCGCTCTGCTCGGCCAGCAGGTGACGTTGGTTCCACATGGCCGTGTAGCCCTCGGCGCCGAGCAGCGGAATCTCGTCGGTGCAGCAGGGCGGGATGCGCCGGTCGAGGGTGGCGTTGAGCCCGTACACGGCCTCATCGACGGCATCCTTGGCCATGATCCGGTACGTCGTGTACTTGCCACCGGCGACGACGACCAGCCCCGGCACGGTGTGGGCGACGGCGTGCTCACGCGAGAGCTTCGACGTGGAGTCGGACTCCCCAGCGAGCAGCGGCCGCAGCCCGGCGTAGACGCCCTCGACGTCGGCCCGGGTCAGGGGCGTCTCCAGCACCTCGTTGACGTGGCGCAGCAGATAGTCGATGTCGCCCTGGCTCGCAGCCGGGTGAGCCTTATCGAGCTCCCAGTCGGTGTCGGTGGTACCGATGAGCCAGTGCCGGCCCCACGGGATGACGAACAGCACCGACTTCTCGGTACGCAGGATCAGCCCTGACGATGACCGGATGCGGTCGCGCGGCACCACCAGGTGGATGCCCTTGCTGGCCCGCACGTGGAACTGGCCCCGCTCACCCACCATGGCCTGGGTGTCATCGGTCCACACCCCGGTGGCGTTGATCACCTGACGAGCCATGATGGTGAAGCTCTGGTCGGTCTCGA
>JBDTVJ010000093.1:0-12312 GCA_040007275.1 Terracoccus sp. | reverse complement strand
GGTACCGGTAGAAGTAGAGCGGGAAGTCGTCGGGCGGGAACACCTCGCAGAAGGTCACCGGAGTGGGCGGGCCGGCCACTGACGTGACGAAGCGGTCGTCGACCCCGAACTCGACCAGGGCCTCGTGGATGTAGCGGCCGAACGGGTCGTTCCCGGTGCGAGTGACGAGTGCCACCCGTCTGCCGTGCCGCGCTGCCGCCACCGCCACGTTCGTGGCGCTGCCGCCGAGGAACTTCTCGAAGGTGCGCACCTTCTCGAGCCCCACCCCATGCTGGAGGGGATAGATGTCGACACCGGTGCGCCCGATCGCCACGAGGTCGTACACCCCGACGCCGGCCGAGGGCCGAGGGCCGCCCGACTGATGGACCGTCTCGTCGGTGCTCACAGCGTGTCGATCTCGTCGAGCCGTACGACGCGCCCCTCGCGGCGCGAGACCTCACAGGCCTCGGAGACGCGGAACGCCTCCAGCGCGTCGCCCACCGTGCACGCCGAGCCCCTGTGACCGCCCACGACCTCCGCGAAGGCCTTCAGCTCGGCCTGGTAGGCGGGCAGAAAACGTTCCATGAACGACCGGTGACGCGCGCCGGTCGGGTAGCCGGCTCCCGGTTCCGCAGAGGTGACCGCGAGGGAGTCGTCGAAGCCGACGCCCAGCGTGGCCTCGCTGCCCATCACCTCCAGGCGCACGTCGTGGCCGGCGCCGTTGTAGCGCGTGGCGGTGACCGTGGCGAGGGTGCCGTCGTCGAGGGTCAGCACGGCCGCCGCCGTGTCGACGTCTCCAGCCTCGGAGAAGAACGGGGCCCCCTTGTTCGCCCCGGTCGCGTAGACCGAGGTGACCTCGTGCCCCGTGACGAACCGGATGATGTCGAAGTCGTGCACCGAGCAGTCGCGGAGCAGGCCCCCACTTGTCGGGATGTAGGTGGCGTGGGGCGGGGCCTGGTCGTGGGTGTTGGCCCGGATGGTGTGCACGAAGCCGAGCTCGCCGCGGGCGACGGCGGCAGCGACCCGGCCGTAGCCGGAGTCGAACCGTCGCTGGAAACCGACCTGCACCGGCACACCCGACGCGTCGACGAGCTTCGCGAGCTCGATGGTCTCGGCGAGCGTCGCCGCCAGCGGCTTCTCGCAGAAGGTCGGGAGTCCGGCCGCGACAGCCTGCCTCAACAGGGCGGCGTGGCCCGGGGTCGCGGTGGCGACGACGAGGCCGTCGATGTCGGAGGCGAGCAGCTCGGTCGGCGATGCGGCAAACGACACTCCGAGGCGGTCGGCCAGGGCGCGAGCCGCGTCGGTGACGACGTCGGTGACCATCAGCTCGTCGACGAGATCGAGACCCCTCAGCGTCTCGGCGTGGAAGGCGCCTATACGACCCACTCCCGCCAAGCCGATCCGCATGGGTCTCCGATCGAGTCAGGTCGTGCTGAGCGAAGTGGTGATCTTCGGCCAAACGTGATCGTGCCGCACCAGCTCGCGGCTGTCAAACGTATGTCAGAACATTAAGATGTCGGATCTTTTGTTGACAGTCTGGCCGGCAGCCGGGATGCTTCTCGCTGTTCGGCGCCGCCGACAACAGGAGCCTTGATGAAGAGCTGGACGTCATGCACCCCGTGTGAAGCCCGGGCGCGGCCGTGGAGCAGAAGGGCGGCGGTTGCTGGCGCACGGTCAGCCTTGGCCCTGCGGGCGATTGCCGGACCCCGCCATGGCTGAGCGGCTGGACGTACGGATCGACCGCGACACCCCGGTGCCGCTCTACCACCAGCTGGCCCAGCAGCTGCAGGTCGCCATCACCAGCGGGGCCCTCGCCCCCGGTGACCCGTTCGAGAACGAGGTCGCCATGGCCGACCGGCTGGGTCTCTCACGCCCCACCGTGCGGCGCGCCATCCAGGTGCTCGTGGCCAAGGGTCTGCTGCTGCGCCGTCGCGGTCTCGGCACCACCGTCGCTCGCCGCCAGATCCACCGCAAGGCCGAGCTGACGAGCCTCTACGACGACCTGCTGCGCGAGAGGGGCGTGGCGCCCAGCACCTCCGTGCTCAGTCACGAGATGGTCACCGACGAGGTCGCGGCGAGTGCCATGGGCCTTGCGGTCGACACTCCTCTGTTGCACATCGTGCGGTTGCGCAGGGCCGGCGACATCGACCTGGCCGTGCTGCACAACTGGCTGCCTCCCGCCTACTCCGACCTCACCCGCGACGAGCTGGAGGGTGACGGCCTGTACTCGCTGTTGCGCGTGCGCGGCGCCAAGCCGGTCGTCGCCCATCAGCGCATCGGTGCGCGGCCGCCCTCGTCATCAGAGCGAAAGTACCTGGGCCTGACCCCGTCGCAACCCGTACTCACCATGACTCGCGCCGCCTTCGACGGTGTGGGAAACCCGGTCGAGTACGGCGACCACTGCTACCGCGCCCAGGACTACGCCATCGAGGTCATGGTCGACGAGCGCTGACCCCCCGGACCGTCGGTCGGAGCAGAGCGTCAAGGGCCTGACCCGCCTGGCTCGCGGCGGTCGAAGACTGCGGCCAGGGTCGGGATCCGGCCGCAGTAGCCCTGGAACAGCACGCGGGCCGTGGTGACGGAGTCGACCAGGGGATGCAGTGCGAGAGCGTGTACGGCCAGGCTCGCTGAGTGTGTTCGGGCCGCTTGGATCGCCAGGCGCTCGACCGCTTTCACCTGCTGAACGAGCCCGAGCTGGGCTCCGGCGAGCGGCGGCGCACCCACGGGTCGAGGGCCCTTCGCATCAACCTCACAGAGAACCTCCACCACGGCGTCAGGCGGTAGGCCCGGCACCGCAGACCCGTTGCGAACATTGAGGATCATCTGCTTCGGACGGTCGTGCCCGATGGCGGCCATGATGTCGAGGGCCACACCCTCGTAGCCGCCGCCCGCGACATCGGCCGCATCACGCGACTCGTCGTCGGTACGGCTCTCCTTCATATACGTCTCGTCACGTTCCGCCCGCACCTGGCGCCATCGCCCGACCGCACTGCCGGGGTCGCGCGCGACGGCGTCGTAGAAGGCGGTCTGCTGGCTGAGCAGGAACTCCCCGCGGGTCTGGGCATCACCTCGGATCGCCGATACGGCATCCCGTGTGAAGTAGTAGTAGTAGAGGTACTCGTTGGGAATGGCGCCGAGCGACTGGATCCACTCCGCGCCGAAGAGCCGGCCTTCTTCGATGCCCGACAGCAGCCCGGGGTCAGCGATGAGATCAGGCAGCACGTTGCGCCCCTCGTGCCCGAGCGCCTGCAGCCAGCCCAGGTGGTTGAGACCGACGTAGTCAAGCGAAGTCGTGTCGGGATCATGGCCGAGGGCACGAGCAGCTCGTCTACCCAAACCGATCGGTGAGTCGCAGATGCCGATGACCCGCTCTCCCAGCACCTGCTGCATCGCCTCGGTGATCATGCCAGCCGGGTTGGTGAAGTTGATGACCCAGGCCCTCGGGCAGACCGCGGCCACTCGTTCGGCGATGCGCACGGCGACCGGCACGGTGCGCAACCCGAAGGACAGACCTCCGGGGCCCGTGGTCTCCTGGCCCAACAGTCCGAGGTCGAGCGCGACCCGCTCGTCGACCGTGCGACCGGCCAGCCCGCCGACGCGAACCGCCGAGAACACGAAGTCAGCCCCGGCCAAGGCCGTGTCGAGGTCATCGGTGACATCGATGACGGCAGCGCCGTCGAAGCCCTGCGCCATACCCCGCAGAACATGGCCGATGGCCTCGAGGCGGGCCGGGTCGCGGTCGTAGAGCGACACGTGGGTCACCCGCTGCGGGCTCGGGTCGTTGAGTACCGCTTCGTAGACCAACGGCACGCGGAACCCGCCGCCGCCCAGAATCGCCAGCTTCATGCGATGACCACTTCCACGTTCGTCTTGGCCAGGAGGGCCAATGTGTCGGGGTCGGCTCCCGGGTTGGTGACGACAGCAGTCAACTCTCCGGCGCCGCAGACACGGAGGGTGCCGGTCCCCGGGAACTTGTGCTTGTCGGCCACGAGTACGACACGGTCAGAAGCAGCGATCAGAGCGCGTTTGACCGGAACCTCGACGAGCGTGGTGTCGAGCACGGCGCCGTCGGCGCGCACTCCACTCGCCCCGACGAAGGCCACATCAGCGTGAACCTGACGAAGCGCGTCCTCGGTCAGCACGCCCACCAGCGAGTGGTAGGGCCTGCGGACGTAGCCGCCGAGCAACACGAGCTCGACCCGTGAGTCGTCACGCAGCGCGTCGAGCACCGCCAAGCTCGCCGTGATGACCGTGATCGGTCGCTCGCGCAGCTCGAGGGCCAACAGGTGGGTCGTCGTGCCGATGTCGAGCAGAACCGTGTCACCGTCTTCCACCATCGACCCGGCCCGCCGCGCTACGGCTCGTTTGCACTCGACGTGCGCGGCGGCAACCGTGGAGAAGGGGCGGCTGAGGTCTGCATCGTCTGTCAGCAAGAGCGCACCGCCGTTGACGCGGACGAGCTGGCCGGAGGCATCGAGCAGCTGGAGGTCGCGGCGGATCGTTGAGGCGCTGACGCCGAAGGTATGGACCAGATCGTCGACCGACGCGACACCGTGCAGCTTCAGCCGTTGGACGATCTCAAGATGCCGATGCTGTCGCACACCAGGCAACATAACAGTCAACGCCGCGCACATCTGCGCATTGACGCGCATTCTGTGACTCAAAATGCTTGTCATCCTCGTCGAGGTGCGGGCAGGATGTGCAACACGCTCCGACTGACGCAGAAAGGTGCTCTCCCGTGGCTGGTTGTGGCTATGACCCTCTCGCGAAGAGCCGTGCGCCCGGATCGCCCACCTACGACGTCCTGTTGTCGGGCACCGTCTTCCTGGACGTCATCTTCACGGGGATGAGCCAGCTGCCGTCCCCGGGAACGGAGGTCTGGGCCGACGGCATGGGGTCGAGCCCCGGCGGGATCGCCAATCTCGCCGTCGCCGCGAGCCGGCTGGGCCTGCGCACCTCGCTGGCTGCCGCCTTCGGCGACGACGTCTACGCCGACTTCTGCTGGGACGCACTCTGCAACCAGGAGAACGTCGACCTCAGCCGATCACGGCGTTTCGACGGCTGGCACTCCCCGGTGACGATGTCGATGGCGGTCAACCATGACCGCAGCATGGTGACGCACGCCCACGCCTCTCCTCTCAGCGCGACCGAGCTCATCCAGTCTCCGCCTCACAGCCGGGCCGTCATGGTCGACCTCGGCAACACCGACCCCATCGGCGATCCTGAGAACCCGACGTGGGTCGACCGCGCCCGGGCGCAGGGCTCGCTCGTCTTCGCTGATATCGGCTGGGATCCGACCGGCACCTGGAGCAGCTCCATGCTCGACCAGCTGGGCAGCTGTCACGCCTTCTTACCCAACGCCGGCGAGGCCATGGCCTACACCCGCACCGAAACGGCGCACGACGCGCTCTACGCATTGGCCGACCGGGTGCCCATGGCGGTCGTCACGAACGGCGCCCAAGGAGCGCTCGCCATCGACGCGACGACCGGCGAGGAGGCTCAGGTTCCAGCCCTGCGGGTCCGAGCCCTCGACCCCACCGGCGCCGGTGACGTCTTCGGTGCCGGCGTCGTTCTGGGCACCCTGGCTGGATGGCCACTTCAGGACCGGCTGGCGTTCGCGGCGTTGTGCTCCGGTCTGGCAGTGCAGCACTTCGGCGGCTCGCTCTCCGCGCCCGGGTGGGGCGACATCGGCGACTGGTGGCACGGGGTCCGCGATGCCAACGAACGGTCGAGCTACCACCTCTCGCTGCGTCGCCGCTACGCCTTCCTCGAAGACCTGGTGCCCGACATCCCAGTGGGGGCCGTGCACCGCGCCCACGCCACCATCGCTCGCAACGCCGACATCGCCCAGTTCACGACCCAGTGACGGAGCGCTCATCACCCCTGCACGAACTCAAAGGAGTCCCGACATGATCCGCTCTCGAGCAGTCACGCTGATGACTGGTGTGCTCGGCGTCGCCCTGCTGGCGACCGCCTGCACGCCGGGAAGCAACACCCCCACCACCGCCGCGCCCACCGTCAGCTCGGTCAAGACCGATGCGGCCGGCCTCGGCAACGTGACCCTGACGGTGTGGGACCAGGAGGTGCGCGGTGGTCAAGCGGCCCAGATGAAGAAGCTCAACGACGAGTTCCAGAAGAAGTACCCCAACATCAAGATCAAGCGAGTGTCGCGTTCCTTCGAGGACCTCAAAACCACCCTCCGTCTCGCACTCAGTGGCAACGAACCTCCCGATGTCGTTCAGGCCAACAACGGCCGCTCCGACATGGGGGAGTTCGTCAAGGCCAACGAGCTGCTACCGCTCGACACCTGGGCCAAGGCCTACGGCTGGAACGACCGCTACCCGGCTTCGGTTCGTCAGTACGTCTCCTACAGCCCCGACGGCAAGACGTTCGGCGAAGGCAACCTCTACGGTCTGCCCCAGGTCGGTGAGGTGGTGGGCATCTACTACGACAAGAAGGTGCTGGCCGCTGCCGGAGTGAAGCAACCGGCGACGTGGGCCGAGTTCGAGCAGTCGCTGCAGACGCTGAAGGACGACGGCGCCGTGCCGCTGATGTTCGGCAACCTCGAGAAATGGCCGGCCATCCACATCTTCGGCACGATCCAGGGCCGTACCACCCCGGTCGACCAGATTCGCGGGCTCGCCTTCGGTCGTAAAGGTCCCACCTGGAACACGCCCGAGAACCAGAAGGCGGCCCAGACGCTCGTCACCTGGGTCGACAAGGGGTACTTCAACTCCGGCTTCAACGGCAAGGACTACGACCCCGCGTGGCAGGACTTCAGCAAGGGCACCGGTGCCTACCTCATCGGTGGCACGTGGCTGCAGGCCGACCTTCAGAAGACGATGGGAGCCAACGTCGGCTTCATGCTGCCCCCCGGCGCGAGCGCAGACGCCAAGCCCATCGCCACCGGCGGAACGGGCCTCCCGTTCTCGATCACGACCAAGAGCAAGAACCCGGATGCCGCAGCGGCCTACCTCGACTTCATCACGAACAAGAACGCGGCCACGGTGCTCACCGAGACCGAGAACCTCCCGCTCGCCTACGTTGCCGACCAGAAGACCGGTGGCGGCCTGCAGAAGGACGTGTTCAGCAGCTTCGCGACGGTGGTCGACGGTGAGGGCCTGGTGCCCTACCTCGACTTCGCGACGCCGACGATGTACGACACGCTCGGGGCCGCGCTGCAGGACCTGCTGGCCAAGAAGAGCACCCCCGACCAGTTCCTGGCCACGATCGAGAAGGACCGCAGCGCCTTCGTCACGAAGAACGGCTAAGTGGCGCTCGGGGCGGGCCTCGGGGCCCGGGCCGGAGCCGCCCGGCCGGACCGTCGGCCCAGCACGACCAAGGGGTCCCGGGGTGCGCCGGGTGAGCCGCGCCGCATCGCCTACCTCTACATCCTGCCGGCCTTCCTCGTGTACGCCGCGTTCCTGCTCTACCCGCTGTTGCGGGCCGTCCAGCTCTCGTTCTACGACTGGGACGGCCTGACCCTCGCCTCGTGGGTGGGCTTCGACAACTACGCCGCGGTGCTGCAGGACGAGGGCCTGCGTGGCGCGTTCGGGCACGCCCTCGTGCTCATCTTCTTCTTCGCGGTTCTTCCGGTGGCCGTGGGTCTGGTGCTCGCCTCGATCCTGAACCGAGCACGGGTGCGAGGCCTGCCGTTCTTCCGCACCGTCGTCTTCCTCCCCCAGGTCATCGCCATGGTGGTGGTGGCCGTCGCCTGGCGGCGCATCTATGCCCCCGACGGCGGCCTGAACGGCATCCTGGATGCCGTTGGGCTGGGTTCGCTCGGCCGAGCGTGGCTCGGTGACTACAGCGCCGCCCTGCCGGCCATCGGCTTCATCGGCACCTGGTTCGAGACCGGCCTGGTCACGGTGCTGCTGCTCGCTGGGATGGGCCGCATCGGCAACGAGCTCTACGAGGCGGCCCGCCTCGACGGGGCTGGGCCGGTGCGCGAGTTCTTCGCGGTCACGCTGCCTTCCGTCCGGGGTGAGATCGCCGTCGCCCTGACGCTCACGGTCATCGCCGCGCTGCGCACCTTCGACCTCGTGTACGTCACCACCCGTGGCGGTCCGGGAAACACGACGTCGGTGCCGTCGTACGAGGTCTACAACCGAGCCTTCCAGCTCGGGCAGGTCGGTTCGGCGGCTGCCATCGGCGTCTGCCTGACTCTCGTCATCTTCTCGATCGCCTTTCTCATCAACCGTATCGGCGACCGGGGTGACGCATGAAGGTCTCGAGCGGCGAGCGGACCGCCAACTACGTCATCCTCCTCGCCTTCGCGACCTTCGCGCTGTGGCCGATCCTGACGGTGCTCGCCTCGGCGCTCGGAGCGCCCGACTCGGGCGACAGCGGCGGCCTCACCGTTGCCGGCCTGCACTTCGGCAACTTCGCCGAAGCGTGGCAGATCGGCCAGTTCGGCACCTACCTGCGGATGTCGTTGTTGGTCTCGGTGTTCACCGTGGTCGTCAGCGTGGTGCTCTCGGTGCTGAGCGGCTACGCCTTCGGCTGCATGAACTTCCGAGGTTCGCAGGTGCTCTTCTACGTGTTCCTGCTCGGCATCATGATGCCGAGCGAGGCCGTCGTCGTGCCGCTGTTCTTCGACCTGCGCGCCATCGGTCTGACCAACACGTTCTGGGCGGTCGTGCTGCCGCAGGTGGCCCAGTCGGTGGCGTTCGGAACCTTCTGGATGCGCGCCTACTTCCGTTCGAGCAGCAGGGTGCTGGTCGAAGCGGCTCGCGTCGACGGCGCCTCGACCCGGCGCATCCTTTGGCAGGTGCTGGTGCCGCTCGCCCGACCGGCCATCGTCACCATGATCGTGCTCGTCTTCATGTGGACCTGGAACGAGTTCTTGATCCCTCTGGTCATGGTCACCGACGAGTCGCTGCGCACCGCGCCGCTCGGGCTGGCCTTCTTCCAAGGCCAGTACACGTCGGGGTTCACCCTGCTGGCCGCCGGCGCCGTCATCGTCGCGACACCGGTCGTCGTGCTCTATCTCTTCCTCCAACGCCATTTCATCGCAGGGATGCTCGAGGGCGCCATCAGGGAGTAAGGCAGTACCCACACCAAGGAGACTCGCAATGAAGCGATATCGCACGACGGTCGCCAGGCTCACTGCCGCGGCCGCGACTCTCACCCTCGCGGTCGGGGCGGTCGGCGCCGCCGGCGCGGCCCAGGCCGCCGACCCACCACCGACCGCTCCGCCGAATGCCGCCGACAGCACGGCTGCCGCCGGCTCCGGCCTCGCGGCGAAGAAGTACACCGCCCCGGCCGCCACGAAGATCAACGTGATGGGCGAATGGGCCCACCCCGACGACGACACCAGCATCATCGGGCCGTGCGGGGTCTGGCACCAGCGCTACGGCGTCAAGTGCGGGGTCATCATGGTCACCCGGGGCGAGGGCGGCGGCAACGCCGTCGGCACCGAGATCGGTCCCGATCTCGGCCTGCGCCGCGAGAACGAGGATCGCGTCGCCCACTATCGCTCCGGCACGGTCGACATCTTCAACCTCGACCGAGTCGACTTCTTCTACAACCAGAGCGCCCCCCTGACCCAGAAGTTCTGGGACCACGACGAGACTCTGCGACGCATCACCCAGGTGATCCGCCAGACCCAGCCCGACGTCTACGTCGGCTTCACCCCCACGCTCGCGGCGGGTCACGGAAACCACCAGCAGGCGGGGCGATTCATCTGGGAGGGCGTGCTGGCCGCAGCCGACCCGACCAAGTTCCCGGAGCAGCTGAAGGGCCCGAACGCCCTGAGCACCTGGCAGGTCAAGAAGATCTTCTCGGGCGGTAGCACCCTCGGCACCGGCGGGTCGACCACGGCCACCAACTGCGCCATCGGCTTCACCCCCGACGCGGCCAACAACGACACCGTCGCCGGGGTCTGGACCGGGTACGACTCGCCCTACCTCTGGCCCGCCGGCAACCTGCAGGGCCAGCCGGTCGGCGCCCCCAAGATCTGGCAGCAGGTGGCCGACGAGGGCCGCTCGGCCTACCCCACGCAGAGCCGCGTGATGTTCAAGGGTTCGTCAGTGCCGGCCTGCTCACGCTTCGCGATGACCCAGTCGTTCGTGCCCTTCCAGCCGAACCTGCTGCCGAACGGTCAGACCAACCCGGCGGCGGGCCGCGACAACGCGATCCTGTTCGGGGCCGCCGTCGCCGACCCGGGCGGCCTGCCGCTCGGCACCACCCAGCGGCTGAGCTTCTCACGCTTCTACAACGTCGCCGGGGTGCCGTTCACCGCCACCGTTTCGCTGCGCTCCGGTGCCGGCGCCCTCGATGCCGGATCGGTGGCCCTCAGGGTCCCGGCCGGCTGGAGCGTCTCAGCCCCGAAGCGCGTCGGGCGCGTCAACGCCAACCGGGAGACCGCGGTCGACTTCGAGGTCACCCCCGGCGCTGCCCTCACCCCCAACACCAACGCCAAGATCTCGGCCACCTACACGACCGGTTCCAAGACCGGCTACACCGACAACGTCGTTCGCGCGGTGTCACCGGTCGAGGGTCGCTTCCTGCGGTGGGGCAACTGGGCCGAGTACGACGCGTGGCTCACCGACGTGGCCCCCCAGGCGCAGCGCCTCGGGCGCTCCGCCGCCATCGCCTCGATCGGGGTCGGCCAGACGCGCGACGTCGCTGTCGTCGTGCACAACTGGTCTGACACGCGTCAGTCGGGCGCGGTGAGCCTCACCCTGCCGACCGGCCTCACAGCCCCGGCCACCAGCCTCCCCTACACGGATCTCGCTGCCGGAGAGGAGACCACGGTGACCTTCCAGGTGACGAGCACCGACACGGCGCTGCCCCCGGTGCAGAACCTGGTCATCCCGATCACGACGACCTACGGTGACGCTGGCACCGGTAGCGAGAACCTGACGATGTCGATCGTGCCCACCACCTCGATCCCCGAGGTCGAGACGGCTCCCAAGGTCGACGGCCTCGGCTCGGCGGAGGAGTACCCGGGCGCCACGCTCGACCTCGGCCGCATCTGGCAGGGCGCCACCGGCTGCACGGGCACGGCCGACTGCGGCTCGTCGACCACCGGTGAGGGCAACACCGCCAAGGTGACCCGCACCGCCGACGCGCTCTACGTCTTCGCCCACATCAAGGACGACTACCAGTCGTACGCCGTCACTCCCCAGGAGTGCGTCGCCCACTGGCAGGCCGACTCGGTCGAGATCCTGCTCGACCCGCGCGGCAACAGCTCGGAGCAGCTGACCGACACGGCCAGCACGTTCAAGCTCGGGGTGTTCCCGTTCACGAACGACCCCGGCAACACCAACGGCAACGGCGCCAACGGCCCCTGCTGGTCGCGTGACGCCGACAACCACCAGGGCTACGCCACCGGGCCGCTGGCCCGCACGGTGAGTGACGCCCCGAACGCCCCCGGCATCCAGGTCGCCTCAACGGCCACGTGGGTGGGCACCAACGAGACGACGACCGACCACGCCTACACCGGTGGCGGCTACGACCTCGAGGTGAAGATCCCGTTGGCCGACCTGCCGGCGGCGGTCGACCCTGACCGGATGGGCCTGAACATCACGCCGTACGACAACGACGACACGTCGGCGGCCGGCACGACGACGCTGCGCCACATCGACAACAGCACGCGACTCGGCTGGTCGGCACTGGGCAGCGTGCAGTCCGACCCCTACCGCTGGGGTCTGGCCACCCTGCCGGGATACACCCCGCCGGCCGACCAGCCGACGACTGCTCCCCCGGCCAACGTGTCCAGCCCCAACCTCAACGGTGCGCTCTCGCCGCAGACCATCGCCCAGTCGGCCCGCAACGGCGTGCCGATCTCGGGCCGGGCTGCGGTGGCGCCGAACAAGCAGCTCCAGCTGGCGTCGGTCAGGCTGGCCAGGTCGGCGCTGAACGTGCAGCTGCGCTCGCGTGGAACGGGCACCGTTCGAATGTTCCTCTGGTCGGGTGACACCGGGGCCATCCCGGTCTACCTGACCAGCTGCAGCATCACCGACGACCCGGCCCCCGACTACGGCCTGACCCCGTGTGCGGTCACCGACGGCGGCATCCCCGCCTGGTCACCCGACATGAGTGGCCGAGTGGTCGCGAAGTCCACCAAGAGGGTGCGGCCCGGCACCTCGTACATCTCACAGACGCTGTCGCGGGCAGATCGGGCGCTGGTAGCGGCCGGCGGAGCGCGCCTGCTCGTCTCGTACGAGACGCCGGACGGCCAGGTGCAGGCGATCGACCGGCCCATCAAGCCGTAACGTTCGCGTCATCCAGCGAAGTGGCCACCAGACCGGCTTCACGGTGCGGTGGCCACTTTCGGGAACCGCCGGCTCCCGCCGTTCATTCAGGGTGTCGGGCCGGTTGCGCCCC
>JBDTVJ010000092.1:0-12555 GCA_040007275.1 Terracoccus sp. | reverse complement strand
TCGGCCGGCACGTAGACCGGCTCGTCGGAGCGGGCGAGCCGGCGGAAGACACCGCGGCCGCGAAGGCTGGCGAGCACGGCGTCGGGCACTTTGCGCCCGACGATGGTCGACAGGCGGATCGGGTCGGCGACATCCTGCCGGGTCGAGTGGGCGAGCACCCGTGACTGGGTGTCCTCGATGGTGACCGGGGCGTCGACGAGGGCCGCGCAGGCATCAGCAAGTGAGAAGAGCTCGTCGTGGACCGGGCCGTCTGACAACACCGTTGACCCAGTTGCCGCCTGGTCGAACACGCCACGCAGCAGCCAGACGATATGGGCCCACGACGCGTGGTCGGCCAGCTCGACGAGAGTGACTCCGAGCCGCCTGGCCGCCGCCCGGACCGCGCGCTGGCGAGCAGTCGCACGGCGCAGCACGACAGCGCCACTGCCGACTCTGGAGCCCGCCTCGAGCAGGTCGCTCGCGGCCTCGGCCGAATCGATGCCGACCCCCAGCAGGAGGTCGCCCGGTTGACCGAACACTCCGGCACCCGGCTCGGCCAGGGTGAGGTCGTCGACCTCGCGGCCCACCCCCGCCACGACAGTTCTCAACAGGCCACCGCCAAGGGCGCCGACGACGTCGACCACGGCGAGCCCCCGGGGGACTGCTGTGGCAGCGGCGGTGGTAACGGCAGGGGGCGACGGCATCCGACCATCATGCCGCATGGGACTGTGCTCCGAGAACAAGACCCGACGTCTTCTTTGTGTCGCCAGCAATAGCCCTCAAGACCTGAGCTGGACCACCATGGGAGTACGAGAGCATGCCCCCGTCGCAGAAGAAGGTCGAGTCATACATGTCCGCTGTCACCCCCTCCGCTCACCCGGCCCCCCAGCGCGTCGCCGTCGTCGGCGCCGGCATGGTCGGGCTCGCGACGGCCTGGTTCCTTCAGGAGCGCGGCGTCGAGGTGACCGTCATCGACCGTGACGGCGTGGCCGCCGGGGCGTCGTGGGGCAACGCGGGCTGGTTGACGCCCGGTATCGCGACGCCGCTGCCTGAGCCCGCCGTGCTCAAGTACGGCCTGCGGGCGGTGCTCAGCCCCAGCTCGCCCGTCTACGTGCCACCGAGCGCCAACCCCGACTTCCTCAAGTTCGTCACCGGCTTCACCCGGCACAGCACGATGAAGGCGTGGAAGCGCGCGATGGGTTCGCTCGTGCCCGTCAACGACCTCTCCCTCGCCAGCTTCGACCTGCTGCGTGAGGGTGGCGTCGACGCCGAGACCTACGAGGCGAAGTCGTTCACGGCCGCCTACCGCACCGCCGCCGAGCGTCAGACGCTGCTCGAGGAGATCGAGCACATCCGCGCCTCCGGTGGCGACATCGCCTTCGACGTACTGAGCGGCGACGAGGCCCGGGCCATCGAGCCCGCCCTGTCCGAGAGCATCGGCGCGGCGATCGTGCTGCACGGCCAGCGGTTCATCAACCCCGGCGTCTACGTCAACGCGCTCGCCGACTCCGTCATCGCGCGGGGCGGCAAGATCGTCACCGGCGGCGCCGTCACCGGCCTTCGCGACACCGGGGCCGGGGTGGTCGTGTCGACCGACACCGGCGCCGACGAGACCTACGACCAGGTCGTGGTCGCCACCGGCGCGTGGCTCGGCAAGCTCGCCCGGGAGTTCGGCGTCAAGCGCGTCGTCCAGGCCGGCCGCGGCTACAGCTTCAGCGTCGCCGTCGACGACCTGCCCAACGGCCCGGTCTACTTCCCGGCCGCCCGGGTCGCCTGCACGCCGGTCGGCGACCGCCTCCGCGTGGCCGGCATGATGGAGTTCCGCAAGCCTGGAGCCAAGCTCGACCAGCGCCGCGTCCAGGCCATCGTCGACTCGGCTCGCCCGCTGCTGCAGGGGGCCGACCTCGACCACCGTCAGGACGAGTGGGTCGGCTCGCGCCCCTGCACCGTCGACGGTCTGCCCCTCATCGGCGCGACCCGCAGCTCGCGCGTGTTCGTCGCCGGCGGACACGGCATGTGGGGCATCACCCTCGGCCCGGTCACCGGCCGCCTGCTCGCCGAGCAGATGGTCACGGGCACCGCACCGACCCAGCTCGCCCCGTTCCACCCCCTGCGCTGACCCTTCGCGCTCCGGTCGCCGTTCGAGAGCACGGCCCCTCGACCACCAGCCTGGTCGAGGGGCCGTGCTCGGCGGATGCCGGTCGGGCAGAGCCGTGGTGCCCAGGCGGGTCTCGGTGGCCTCAGCGCCGCGGGGCCCCACCCAGTCCCGCCAGCGCCGCCGCGACCGACCCTTGGTGCTCGTCGATGGCTAGGCGGGCCTCAGCGACCTCGACCCGTGCGAGCATCGACAGCAGCGCCGGTTTGAGCTCACCGTTGGCGCCGTCGAGCGCACGCCTCGCCTCGTCCTCACCCGCGCCCGTCGCCTCCGAAAGGATGCGCACGACGCGTCCCCGCAGCTTGGCGTTCGTCGCGACGAGGTCGACCATGAGGTTGCTCCAGGTGCGCCCGAGTCGGATCATCACAGCGGTCGAGAACGAGTTGAGCACCAGCTTCTGAGCAGTACCCGCCTTGAGCCGGGTCGAGCCGGTCAGTGCCTCCGGGCCGGTGCGCACCGCGAGCAGATGGTCGGCGAGCCCGGCCAGAGTGGCCCCCGGGTTCGCCGTGACGAGGGCGGTGATGGCCGCGCGCTCGCGGGCCCGCTGCAACGCGCCCGCCACGAACGGAGTGCGGCCGGATGCCGTGAGCCCGATCGCAATGTCACCCGCTCGCAGGCCGTCGGCCTCGGCGGCGCCCTGGCCGGTGTCGTCCTCGACGTTCTCGATGGCGTTGACCAGGGCTGCGGCGCCGCCGGCATGGTGGGCCACGAACAGGCCGGCGGGAACGTTGAACGTGGGTCGCAGCTCAGCCGCATCCAGCACGGCGAGGCGGCCGGAGGTGCCGGCCCCGAAGTAGTGCACCGCGCCGCCGGCCCGCAGTGACTCGACCGCCCGGTCGACGAGGCGGCCCAGCTCGGGCAGCACCTCCCGTACGGCGCCGGCCACGGTAGCGTCCTCGTCGTTGAGGGCCAGCAGCACGTCGAGCGAGCTGTAGGTGTCGATCGACCTCGTGCCCGGGTGCCGTTCCTCAGTGGGGGCCTCGACGTTCACCTCGGTGCTGATCCCGATGCTGATCCCGGTGCTCGTATCGATGCCCGTATCGGTGCTCATCGTGGCTTCTCTTTCGTTCCGTGTGCTCGCTGGGGTCGCTCCCACGTCAGTCGCCCACGTGGTGGCCGGCGACGGCCTCGCGGGTGTCGGCCACGGCCTGGCGGGCCCGCTTCAGGTTGCGTTGCGCCACGGCGATGTAGAGACAGTCGACGACGGTGAGGGCAGCGATGCGGCTGGCCGTGGCACCTGAGCGCAGGCTGGTCTCTCGCGCCGCGGTGGTGAGCAGCAGGTCGGCCCCGACGGCGAGCCGCGAGAGCGGGAAGTTCGTGATGGCAACGGTGGTGGCCCCCGTCGAGCGCGCGGCAGCCAGCGACTCGATCGTCTCGGCCGTCGTGCCCGAATGCGAGATGCCGAGCGCGACGTCACCGCGTTCGAGCAGGGTCGCGCTCGTCAGCGACAGGTGGGGGTCGTTCCAGGCGAAGGCGACCACCCCGATGCGGTGCAGCTTCTGTTGCAGGTCGGTGCCGACGACCGCGCTGGCCCCGATGCCGTAGATGTCGACGCGGCCGGCCTTCGCGACGGCCGAGGCGGCGTCGGCCAGAGACGGTCGGTCAAGCTGTTGAGCGGTCTCCTCGACCGCGCTCGCGTTGGTGAAGGCCACCTTGGCGATGATGTCGTCGATGGTGTCGGTGGCGCTGATGTCGGTGCCGTCGCGCACCGCACTGCGAGGGTGGGCCGACTCCTCCGCCAGGGCGAGCCGCAGCCGGGGGTAGCCGGGCAGGCCGAGACGTCGGCAGAAACGGAGCACGGTGGTCTCTGACGTGCCGGCGGCCGCGGCCAGCTCGCTGATGGTGAACCCCGCGGCCCGCCTCGCATCGGCGAGCACGACATCGGCCACCCGGTCTTCCGCCGGCGACAGCGAGGGCCGGATGCCGCGTAGCCGTACGAGCAGCGGCGCCGCCGTTGCGGCGGTCACCGCGTGGGCACCGTGGGAGGACTCGAGCATGGGCCCACGCTACGTCTTCGCTCCGAGGGGGCCCATCCTTGTGCCGTCAGCGAACCCGGCTGCCGTTCACTGTCGAGCAGCACGCCCGTGCCCGGCCCGGTGCCGCGGCCGATGACCCGGATGCCGTCGACGTCGACGGCAACGGCGCGGCCGAGGTGGTCGGCGTCGGGAGCGTGGCGCCACCGCAGCTGCTGCGGCCCGGGCGGTGAATCGGCGCGCACCTGCACCCAGCGGCGGAGGCCGGAACTCGAGATGCTGCCGTTGAACGCGCGCGTCACCCCGCGGTCGAGGCTCTCGAACCCCACTGGTCGCCAGGTCGCCCCACCGTCAGTCGATCGTTCGAGATGCAGCAGATCGTGCCGATCGGTGTCGAGGTAGAGGTCGAAGTCGAGCCGGGCCCCGCGCTTCGGCGCCGTGAAGGGGATCGTCGTGAGGGTCGAGGTCGGGCCGCTGCGGCCACCGGCGTACCAGCCCGTGGAGCCCTGTGGGGGCCCGAGCGGTAGTGCGGCGGCCAGGCCGCGCGCCCAGTCGCGACGGGCGCCGCTGCTCGATCCCCAGGCACGAGAGGGGTGTACACGGTTCGTCAGCAGGATGGCGAAGGAGCGAGACTCGAAGTCGATGACGATCGAGGTGCCGGTGTAGCCGGTGTGTCCTGCGGCGCGGGGCCCCGACAGGCTGTCCATGTACCACCGCTGGTCGAGCTCGAAACCGAGGCCATGGGCATCCTCGGGGAACCGGTCGTTGGCGTTGGTGACCAGCGCCGACACGCTGTCTCGGCTCAGGATGCGGTGTCCTCGATAGATGCCTCCGTTGAGCATGCTCTGGGCCAGCACGGCCAGGTCGTCAGCCGTGGAGAACACACCCGCGTGCCCGGCGACGCCGCCGAGCGCCCAGGCGTTCTCGTCGTGCACCTCGCCGCGCACCATGCCGCGTGGCGGCGCCGCCTGGAACTCGGTGGCGGCTGTCCGCGCGCGTGCGGCGGGGTGGTACCCGGTGTCGACCATGCCGAGGGGGGCCGTGATGCGGTCGTGCACCACGACGTCGAGCGGGGCGCCTCGCAGTCGCTCGACCATGACCCCGAGGGTGATGAGGTTGAGATCGCTGTAGAGGTAGGCGGCGCCCGGCGGGTTCGACAGCGGTTGCGTCATGACGGCCTTGATACGAGCAGGCTGGTCGGGGTATTCGCTCCACAGCGGCAGCCACGCGGTCAAGCCGGACGTATGGGTCAGCAGCTCGCGCACGGTCACCGACTGCTTGCCCGCGGAAGCGAACTCGGGCAGGTAGGTGGCGACCGGCTCGTCCAGCCCCACCTTGCCCTCCTCCACGAGCTGCACGACGGCGACCGAGGTGAACAGCTTCGACAGCGAGGCGAGGTCGAAGACCGTATCGGTGCGCATGGGCACCCACTGGTCGCTCGGCAGCTCGGTGGTCGTATCCCTCCAGCGCAGCGCCCAGCCGCTGGCGTCGCGCTCCACGACGTGGCCGTCGTGGCCCAGCATCCCGACGGCTCCGGCGAACAGCGGTGGTGCGCCAGCGGTTGCCTCTTCGGCTGAGTGGATTCGTGCCACGGCAGCTGCGATCGGTACCGGGTCAAGGCCGAGCAGCGCTGGGCGTACGTCGGTGAGCACGGTGCGCGGCGGGGCGAACCTCAGAGGCGGTGGCCTGACTGGCACACCTCGCACACCCGGTGGCTCGGCCGAACCGGGTAGGGCGTCGGATGCTCCACGATGGTCGGCCACGTCACACAGGTCGCGCACCTGGGGCTCAGGAGCGTCGGCCACGGTAGAGCAGGTATCGGCGACGGCGGGCGTCGAAGGCGGCCAGCTCGCGTCGCCACGCGCCGATGACCTCGTCGGCCGGGGTGCCTGCGGAGATCTGCGTGCGCAGTCGGGTCGAGCCGGTCAGCTTGTCGATCCAGTAGGGCCGCTCGGGATCGTAGGTGTCGTAGCGCCAGTCGAAGTCGGGGTAGAGCGCCTTGGCGGCGACCAGCATCTCGACCGCGGCCCGGATCGGGTCGAACCGGGCTGGACTCGTCACGTGCAGCTGCACCCCGCCGCAGACAAGCCCAACGTGTTTGCTGAAGGTCGGGGTGAAGTAGGTCTCGCGGAAGTCGACGCCAGGCAGGTCGAGGGCGGCCAGGCGTTCGGCCCAGCGGTAGTCGACGAAGGGCGCCCCGATCAGTTCGAAGGGTCTCGTGGTGCCCCGCCCCTCCGAGAGGTTGGTGCCCTCGATCATCCCCGTTCCCGGGTAGACGAGCGCGGTGTCGGGAGTGGGCATGTTGGGGCTCGGCATCACCCACGGCAAGGTGGTGGCAGCATACGTCGCTTCGCGTGACCACCCCTTCACCTCGACGACGCTCAGCTGCCGCAGCCGGGCTCCCGCGTCGGCGAGCAGAAACTCGCCGTCGAAGTAGCGGGCCAGCTCGCCGACGGTCATGCCGTGTGCCTGCACGATCTCCTTGGCCCCGACGCCGGAGGTGAAGGGCGTGGTCATCATCGGCCCGCGGGCCGTTCCGCCGGTCGGGTTGGGGCGGTCGAGCACGACGAAGCGGGCCCCGACCGCGACGGCGGCGCACATCGCCGTGTACATCGTCCAGACGTAGGTGTAGAAGCGCGCCCCGACGTCCTGGATGTCGAAGACGACCGTCTCGACGCCGGCCGTGTGGAACAGCTCGGTCATCGTGGTGGCATCGGCGCCGTACGCGTCGTAGACCGTGATGCCCGTGCGCGGGTCGGTGTGCGTGCCCTCCGAGCTGCCCGCCTGGGCCGTGCCGCGGAAGCCGTGCTCCGGCCCGAAGACGCCGACGATGTCGACCGCCTTCGACTCGTGCATCTCATCGACGATGGTTCGCAGGTTGGTCAGGATGCCGGTCGGGTTCGTGATGACGCCGACCTTCTGGCCGCGCAGCACCGACCACCCGGATGCCGCTGCGCGCTCGGCCCCGGTGGTGACGGGCCCGGCCCCAGTGGTGACGGGCCCGGCGGGCGGCCCGTGAGGGCGCTCGCCGGCAGCGGCCGAACTGGCCGTGGTAGTGGCCATGCCGACGGTCGCCGCACCGGCGGCTCCGGCCGCGAGCAGCTGACGGCGGTTGAGAGAGGTCATGGCTGATGCTCCGATCGTGGAGAGCTGACTCAGGTGGGTCGGGCCGGTTCCGGTTGGTGTGGAGTCAATAGGTGAGGCCGTGGCCGAACGGGTAGAGCACCTCGGTGGGCGCTCCGGCCACCGGGATGTCGACCGGCAGCTTCGCCGTCGGTGCCACCTCGCCCGTGATGACCCGAGCCACGGCCTCGATGGCGACCGGGCTGTAGGAGTAGGTCGCAAGGTAGGTGGGTGCAGCGGTGAAGTAGGCGATGTCGTACGGGTCGCGTACGGCTACGACGACGACGGGGCGTTCAGTGGCGAGCAAGGCGGCCACGAGCTTCTGCTGCCCACCCGTGGGGTCGGTGACGCTCGTGTCCCACGCCTTCATCGTGGTCACGACGACGGTGTCGTTCGACGACGCCGCTGCCACGGCATCCGCTACCTGGGCATCGGTCGGCGACGTGCCGGTCACGAGGGTCTGCACGGTGGCGCCCTTGGTGCCGAGAGCGGCGGCGAGCGTGGCGGTGGTCGTCACCCCGTAGCCCGTCACAAGCACTTTCGTGCGGCCGACAGTGAGGGGCAGCACCGACGCGTCGTTCTTGACGAGGGTCGTGGTGCGGTCGGTGATGGTCCCGGCCGCTGCGAGGTGACGGTCGGTGCCGACCACCCGGTCGACGCGCTTCGGGTCGGCGTAGGGGTGCTTGACGACGCCGCGGCGGTACTTCAGGCGCAGCACCCGTTCGACCTTCGCGTCGAGGTCGCGTCGCTTGAGGCGCCCGCTGCGCACCGCCGCCAGCACAGCAGCGTACGCGTCGTCCATGGCTGGTGTCATGAGCAGCTGGTCGACCCCGGCCAGCAGGGCGCGCACGGCCACCTCGGCGTCGCCGTAGAGGTCGCGTACGCCCTGCATGGCGAGCGAGTCGGTGACGATCACTCCCGTGAAGCCCAGCTCCTCGCGGAGCACACCAGTCAGGATCGCGTGGCTGAGGGTGGCAGGGTCTCCGGAGTCGTCGAGGGCGGGGAAGGACAGGTGCGCCGTCATGATCATGTCGATCTGCTCGCGGATCGCCGCCCGGAACGGCGGAGCGTCGATCTGCTCCCACTGCTCACGGGTGTGCGTGATGATGGGGAAGGCCACGTGGCTGTCGGTCGCCGTGTCGCCGTGGCCGGGGAAGTGCTTGGCGGAGGAGGAGATGCCGCCGTCGCGCTGGTAGCCGGCGACCTGCGCGGCGGCGAGACGTGCGGCGAGGTCGGGGTGCGATGAGAACGAGCGCGTGCCGATCACCGGGTTGAGGGCGTTGACGTTGACGTCGCAGACCGGCGCGAAGTCGGTGTTGACGCCCATTGCGAGCAGCTCGCGGCCGGTGATGGCGGCCGCCGTACGGGCATCGGCGCTGCTGCCGCCGGCGCCGAGGGCCATCGACCCGGGGAACTGCGTGGCGGGCGGGCCGATGCGGGTGACCACGCCCTGCTCCTGGTCGGTGGCGATCTGCAGGGGGACCCGCACCTTGCCGCGCTGGGTGAGGGCCGCCCGCTGCAGGCCGTTGGAGAGAGCGACGATCTGCGCCGGGTTCTGCACGCTGTCGGTCCAGGCGAAGTAGATGATGCCGCCGAGGTGGTACTTGCGCACGACCTCGGCCGGGCTGGCCACGCCGTACAGCGGAAGGTTGCGGTCATCGGGGGTCGTAGCGTCAGCGCCGTACACGTTCTGGATGAAGAGCTGACCAACTCTCTCCTGCAATGTCATCCGGCGCAGGGTCGACATCACCCAGCCGTGTTCGCCACGTGCGCTGTCGCGCGCCTCGGCGCTGACAGGGTCGGCGTGAGCCGCGCCGGCCACGACACCGCCGGCCACGGCCGCCGCACCTCCGGCGAGCACAGCGCGGCGTGAGAGATCGGATATGGACATGGCGCCTCCGAGTGTGTGAATAAGTAACGTATCCTACCGTTTAGATGGAACTTACCTACATCTGCGGAAGGCGGCAACAGCTGTCGGCGCGTCGGCCGGCTGCTGGCTGCTGGCTGCTGGCCGACGGGCTACCAGCCCGTCAGTGATCGCACGGTCTGCACCGTGTCGATCTCAGACACCGGTTTGTCGTCGCGGTAGCGCAGCACCCGGGCGAAGCGCAGGGCCATGCCGCCGGGGTAGCGGGTCGACCTCTGCACGCCGTCGAAGGCGATCTCGACGACCTGCTCGGGCCGCAGCGGCACCACCCAGCCGTGGTCGTCGCCGGCCCGTAGCGCCTGGAAGCGCTCCGTCTGCCACGCCAGCATCTCGTCGGTCATCCCCTTGAACGTCTTGCCGAGCATGACGAGCTCGCCGGTGTCGGCATCGCGCGCCCCGAGGTGGATGTTCGACAGCCAGCCCTTGCGCCGCCCGCTGCCCCACTCGACGGCGAGCACGACGAGGTCGAGGGTGTGCCGCGGCTTGACCTTGACCCACCCCGGCCCGCGCCGCCCGGCGGCATACGGCAGGGCGGGCGCCTTGACCACGACGCCTTCGTGCCCGGCGAGCACGAGGTCGTCGAAGAACTGCTGGGCCACGGTCGGGTCGTCGGTGCGCTGCCGCGGAACCAGCCACGCGGGCGGCACAGTGTCGGCGAGCCGCTCCCAGCGAGTCTCGGCGGGCTCGTCGAGCAGGTCGTCGCCGTTCAGGTGGAGCACGTCGAAGAAGTAGGGGGTGAGCGGCACCTCCTCCCGCAAGCGCTCTGGGCTCTGGCTGCTCGCGGTGCGGGCGCCGGTGACCTGGAACGGCTCGGGCCGCCCGTCGGGTCTCAGCGCGATCACCTCGCCGTCGAGCACCGCCGTCTCGACGTCGAGCCCGGTCAGGGCCTCGACGATCTCGGGCATCCGCTCGGTCACCTCGTCGAGGGTGCGGGTGAACAAGCGCACCGTGCCGGGGCTCGTGCGGTGGTCGACGTGCGCCTGCAGCCGGATGCCGTCGAGCTTGGCCTCGACGAGCACCTCGCCCTCCAGGGTGGTGAGGGCCGTCAGCGCCGCGGCGACGTCAGGCGCGGAGCCGGCGAGCATGGGGCGCAGCGGTCTGCCGACCTCGAGGGTCAGGGCGGCCAGGGCCTTGGCACCGCCCTCGAGCGCGGCCCGGGCCACCGGGCCGGTGAAGCCGGCCAGCATCACAGCACGGCGCACGGCGGCGTCGGGCACCTCCGCCGCCTTGGCGACGGCCTGGAGCATGACGCCATCGCCGGCGCCCTGTCGGGTCTCGCCGGTGATGAGCCCGCGCAGCCACGCCTGCTCGTCGGCGGTGGCCGCGGCGAAGAGGTCGCGGACGGCATCTGACCGGCTGGTACCTGAGCCCGAGCCTGCGATCGCGGCGATGGCGGTGGCCGCGGCGTCGACCTGCTCGACGGTCAGGCTCGGTTCGACCGCCGGCTGGGGCAGGTTCTGCAGCCCGCGCCAGCTGACTCCGATACGTCGCTGTGGCAGCACCCCCGACAGGTGTGCGGCCACGACCTCGACGGTGGCCGGGCCGTCGTCGGCGGCGCGCCGCAGGCACTGCGCCAACGCCTCCACCTTGGCGGTGCGCGACGAGGTGGCGGCGACCGTGCGGGCGATGTCGACGAGATCGGTGAGGCGCATACCTCGATCCTGCCCGATCTGTGCGCTTGAGCCACGGCACGAGCCGGTCCCGCCGCAATCCACCGTGGTCGGTTCGTCACCCGCGGTTGCTCGCTTGACTCGCGCGCCGCGGGGCGAGAAGGTAAGCAAGCGCTTAGTCACCGATCTTCGAGGAGGGTGCATGGCCGACGTCGCTGTCGTCACCGGGGCCGCCCGGGGGATCGGACGCGCCATAGCCACGCGACTGGCCTTGGAAGGGTGGCACGTCGTGATCGGTGACCTCGACGCCGACCTGCTGGCCGATGTCGCCACCGAGATCGGGGCCGTGGCCGTGTCGGGCGACACCTCGACCGAGGCCGGCATCCGGGCTCTCGTCGACGCCGCTGCCGAGCACTACGGCCCCGTCGACGTGTTCTTCGCCAACGCCGGCGTCGGAGTGCTGAAGGGCCTCGAGACGAGCGACGAGGAGTGGGCGCGCGTCATCGACGTGAACGTCATGGCGCACGTCCGGGCCGCTCGGGTGCTCGTGCCGCAGTGGCTGGAGCGCGGCGGTGGCCGGCTCGTCGTCACCGCCTCGGCCGCCGGACTGCTCACCATGCTCGGCGACGCGCCCTATGCCGTCACCAAGCACGCCGCCGTCGCCTTCGCCGAGTGGCTGAGCGCGACCTACCGCCACCGCGGCATCGTCGTGCAGGCTCTCTGCCCCCAGGGCGTCAACACCAGGATGCTCGAGCAGGCCGGCCCGCTGCAGGAGATGCTCGTCCGCGACGGCGCACTCTCAGCCGAGACCGTCGCGGATGCCGTGTGGCAGGCCTTGGCCGGTGAGGAACTGCTGATCCTGCCGCACCCCGAGGTGCGCGAGTACCACGCCTTCCGCGCCAGCCGCCCCGACGACTGGGTGATCGGCATGAACAAGCTGCAGCAGCGACTCGAACAACAGACTGCTACACCTCTGCGCACGCCCACCCCTACGTCACAGGAGACCGAATGACCGAGCAGCCGACCACCCCCCGCACCGCCATCGTCACTGGAGGGGCCCGCGGCATCGGGGCCGCCGTGGCGAGGCGGCTGTCGGCCGACGGGTTCGCGGTCGCAGTGCTCGACCTCGACGAGTCGGCCTGTGCCGCCATCGTGTCCGAGATCGAGGAGGCCGGGGGCAAGGGCCTCCCCGTCAGTGTCGACGTCTCGGACGAGGCCGCCGTTCAGTCGGCCGTCGATCGGGTGGCCGCCGAGCTGGGGGCGCCGACGGTGCTCATCAACAACGCCGGCATCATCCGCGACAACATGCTCTTCAAGATGAGCGTCGACGACTGGGATGCGGTGATGAACGTGCACCTGCGCGGCTCGTTCCTGATGACCCGGGCGACCCAGAAGTACATGATCGACGCCAAGTGGGGGCGCATCGTCAACCTCAGCTCGACCTCGGCGCTCGGCAACCGTGGCCAGGCCAACTACTCCGCGGCCAAGGCCGGAATGCAGGGCTTCACCAAGACCCTCGCCATCGAGCTCGGCAAGTTCGGGGTCACGGCGAACGCCATCGCGCCCGGGTTCATCGCCACCGACATGACACGCTCCACCGCCGAGCGGATGGGAGTCAGCTTCGAGACGTTCATCGAAGCCGTGGCCAAGGACATCCCAGTCGGTCGCGCCGGTCAGCCCGACGACATCGCCGCGACCGCGGCCTTCCTCGTGCGTGACGACGCGAGCTTCGTCTCGGGCCAGGTCATCTACGTCGCTGGTGGGCCGAAGGACTGACGTGCCAGACCA
>JBDTVJ010000091.1:0-12783 GCA_040007275.1 Terracoccus sp. | reverse complement strand
ACGGGTCTGCAGGTTGGGCCAGAACCGGTCGGTGGTGGCGAAGTATCGCGTTAGGCGCAGGGCGGTGTCGGCGGTGATGCGGCGCTTGCCGTGCACGATCTCGTTGATCCGCCGTGGGGGGGCACGCCGATGGAGACGGCCAGGTGGTGCTGGGTGACCCCGAGTGGGTCGAGGAACTCCTCGAGCAGGACTTCCCGGGGGTGAATGGGAGCGATGCTGGTCATGGGGAGGCTTCTGCTCTTAGTGGTAGTCGACGATCTCGACGTCCTCGGGCCCGGCGTGGGTCCAGACGAAACAGATGCGCCACTGCTGGTTGATCCGGATGCTGTGCTGCCCGGCGCGGCCCGCCTTGAGGCCGTCCGGCCATCGACCGGCATCTCAGAGTCCCCTCTCACGTTTTACGATCATGCCGCGGGCCGTGACTCGGCACGGACCGTCTCAGCCTGGCACCATCCTGGGGCTACGGCGTCACCATAGGTGGTTCGGTAAGCGGGACGCCTGGCGACTTGGTGGTCCGCACCGAACGTGTTGGGTGCCCTGACACCCGATTGATGGGGCACCCGGCTGCCCTCGTCACGTCGTCGTCAAGGCATACCGCTCGGGCTGCCGTGGCGACGACGGTGAGTTGAAGCCCTTGGTGATCAACCAGATCGGCAGCGCCACGATCTCGAACAATCCACCGGGGGCAAGGAGGAGCTGACCGGAACCCTCGTTCATGTCGAGGACGCCGATGAGGTCAAGCGGCACGCCCACGGTGAGCAGGGCATAACCGACCAGGCCGAGCACGGCGATCGGGCGTGGAACCAGCCGGGAGACGTAAAGCAGGTAGGTCAGGACCAGACCCCCGAGGCCGGTTGGGATGTAGATCCACAGCATGTGGTTCGGGACCACCTGCAGCTGGGTCAAGAGATAGACACCGCAGATGGTGGAGACGGTGAACTCGATCATCCGCAGGATCGGGTACCAGATGGCCAGGCTCCGATGCCCCACCCTCAGGACCTGGTACATCAGGAGGCCGATGCCGACCACGGCCAGGCCGGAACACACCATGAGGAGCACGCCGACGGTCATCGGTGCCCTTGCGGTGTCACCGTCCACGAAGGCCTGGATGAGGGAGGTTCCGATGCTGGCGGTGACCATCTGGACGATGAACAGAATCCCGACGAGGACCGCGATCATCCTTCGTGACAGGACCTTCTTCGGGGATTCCTTGGTTCGTGAGACCAGGCCTGGGCCGGGACTGGGCGGTGTTTGTGCGCCTCGTTCCGCGGATGGGGCAGGCCGGCGGGGTGTGGTCAGCAAGGGTTGCTGAAGTTCCTTCATGATGACTCCTTGGTGGGTGTGGTGATGTGGGTCAGGACGTGTCCACGGGCGCGGTGCAGCTGTGGCATCAGTGCGTAGATGACGATCGGTACGGCGATGGTCGCGAGCACGAAGGTGCGCACGACCGGCGTCAGTGTGCGGAGCCGGTCACCGAGGGCGAGGTTGATCACCGTGAGGGTGGGGAAGACGGCCAGCCAGATCATCAGGGCCAGCTCGTGCTTGCTCGGCGGGCCAGGGACGGCGCAGTGGGGCACCGAGGTCGGGTGCGTGGTGGGGCTGGGGGGTGGGGTGGTCATGCTGACTCCTTCGAGTTCGGGCGAGGGTTGGCGATGGCTAGGGGTGGAAGGCCGTGGTCGAGGTCGCGAACGGCGTTGCGCACGTCCTCCTCCACCAGGTCGGTGTTCAGGGCGATGGCGGCCGCGGAGCCGGCGCCGGCGGCGGTGATGACCTGGGCGCGCGGGTCGACGACGTTCCCGGCGGCCCACACTCCGGGGATGCTGGTGCGCCCGGTGGGGTCGACGCTCACCCAGCCGTCGGTGTCGGCGGCGGCGCCCAGGCCGAGCAGCAGGGTGTTGTTCGGGACGAAGTGGGGCGGCACGAACAAGGTGTCGCGGGGGATGACGCAGCCGTCACTCATCTGTACGCCGCGCAGCTGGTCGGTGTCGTCGATGACCAAGTGCTCGATGGTGGTTTCGACGACGCCGATGGCGCGGGCGAGAAGCTGGGTGCGTTCGGTCGCGGTCAGCAGATCTGGCGGGGTGAAGTAGACGACGTCGTGACTCCACTGACGCACGATGAGGGCGTACCGCACGGCGCCCGGGGTGCCTCCGAGCACGCCGAGCTGGCGGCCGCGGACCTCGTGGCCGTGGCAGTAGGGGCAGTGCAGCACGTCGCGCGCCCACCGGCCGCGCAGACCGGGAAGGTCCGGTAGCTCATCACGCAGTCCGGTCGCGACCAGCAGTCGCCGAGCCGAGATCCGCTGCCCGTCCTGCAGGAGGGCCCAGAACCCGCTTCGCCCGTCGGGGACCAGCTCGGTCACGGTGGCTTCGAGGATCTGACCGCCGTAGCCCGTCACCTCGTGGCGGCCGGCGGTCAGCAGCTCGGCGGGGGGTATGCCGTCGCGTGAGAGGAAGCCGTGCAGGTGGGTGGCGGGGGCGTTACGCGGCGACCCGGCATCCACCACCAGGACCGTGCGAAGGGCCCGGGAGAGCACGAGGGCGCCGGACAGGCCGGCCGCGCTTCCGCCGATGACTACTACGTCGTATTGACTCATGCCCCAAGGCTCGGCTCGGGTGAACTGATCACCTACGAACGTTGCTGTTTTCGGGAAACGGGAGTCAGATGGCCTGGTGGACGACGCTGCCGGAGCGAACATCGCCGCCGTGCTCGACCAGGTCGGGGTTCGGCTCAAGCGGATCCGCACCCAACGGCGGATGACCCTGACCGGTGTCGCGGCGGTGACCGGGATCTCCAAGAGCACGATGTCGCGGCTCGAGACCGGACAACGCCGCCCCACCCTGGAGCTGCTCCTGGCGCTTTCGCACGCCTACCGGGTGCCGCTGGATGACCTCGTGGCAGCTCCGGAGGAGGGCGACCCGCGGCTGCGGCTCAAACCCGGTCAGGTCAAGGGCCGCATGGTGATCCCGCTGTCCCGCCAACCCGATGCGATGCAGGCGTGGAAGATCATCATCCCGACCAGCAACCTCACCCCGCAGCCACGGGCGCACGACGGCCACGAATGGATCTACGTCCTGTCCGGGCACATGCGTTTCGTCCTCGGCGACCAGGACATGGTCCTCGGGCCCGGCGAGGTCGCCTCATTCGAGACCAGGGTGCCGCACTGGTTCGGCAGCACCGGTGAGGAACCCGCCGAGATCCTCAGCATCTACGGGCGACCCGGCGAACGAATGACCATCCGAACCACACCGGCCTGAAGGAAGGGGCTCCCGGCCAAACCTCACGGGCAGGCCAGCGCGTTCACGACCTTGATGGGGCCTTCGGACTCGGCACCGACCGGATCCGCGAGCGGGGTGCTCAGCCCTGGCCGCCGTCGTGCACCAGGATGGCGATCTGCACCCTGTTGTTCACGTCGAGCTTGGTCAGCAGGTGTGAGACGTGCGCCTTGACGGTGGCCTCGCTCATGAACAGGGCTGAGGCGACCTCGGCGTTGGAGGCGCCGGACCCGACGGCCGCCGCCACCTCTCGTTCGCGTTCGGTGAGGGCGCCCAGGGCTTGCGCTGCGGCACGGCGTCGCTCGGAGGCGTGGCTGTCTCCGAAGTGGGCCAGCAGCGTCCTGGTGACCGAGGGCGAGACGATCGCGTCGCCGGACGCGACCACGCGGACGGCGTTGATGATGTCGGCGGGTGGAGTGTCCTTGACGAGGAAACCGCCGGCACCGGCGCGGAGGGCGCTCAGCACCTGCTCGTCTGCCTGGAAGGTGGTCAGCACGATGACCTGGGGTGGCGCCGCCAGGCGGCGCAGCGCCGCGGTGGCGGTGATGCCGTCCATCTGCGGCATCCGAATGTCCATCAGGACGACGTCGGGTCGGTGCTCGCGGACCGCGGCCAGGGCGCGGACACCGTCGTCAACCTCCGCGACGACGTCCAGGTCGTTCGCTGACGACAAGATCATGCGCAAACCCGCTCGGACGAGGGCATCATCGTCGACGAGGAGCACCCGGATCTTCACCATTTGAGGTCAGCTTCCACGACGAAGTCGCCGCTGTCATCGGGGCCGTGGATGAGAGTTCCGCCGGCCAGGGCAACGCGTTCCTGCAGACCGAGCAGGCCAGCACCAGACCCGGGGAGCATCGGCCCGTTGCGCGGGTGCGCGGGCCGCTTGTTGCGGACGCTGACGTGCAGGCCGGCGCCAGGAGACCCCGTGATCCGGACCTTCGTCGCTGCGCCTTCGGCGTGCTTGGCGATGTTGGTCAGCGATTCCTGGACGATGCGGAACACGTCGCGCCCGAGCGCTGCCGGCAGGATGTCGCCGTGCTCGACCTGGAGGGTGAAGTCGATTGCGGCTCCGGCCGTTTCGCGGTCGGCGATCAGCGCAGCAACATCGGACAGAGTCGGTTGTGGCGGTGGGGGCACCTCATCGTGCCCGGGCTCGGCTCGAAGTACACCGACCACTGCGCGCAGCTCCTCGAGTGCTTGACGGGCCGTGGTCCGCAGCAGGACAGCGGTCTCGCGGACCTTCGCCGGGGGGAGGTCGGGACTGACCTCGAGGGCGCCGGCGTGCAGGGCGAGCAGTGAGATGCGGTGGGCGAGGACGTCGTGCATCTCTCGGGCGATGCGGGTGCGCTCAGCCATCCGGACCCGGTCCTCGTGCAGGCGCTGGTCATCCTCGGCGCGCTGAGCACGCTCTCGCAGAGTGAGCGCCAGTTGACGCCGGGCGCGCACGAACATGCCGCCGGCCATTGCGGCCAGCGCGAGAGGGGTCACCAGCAGCAGAACTGAGACGGGATCGGTGGTGCTGCTGTAGACACCGAAGACGAGGCTGGAGGGGACCCACAGTGCAGCGACGAACACCGTGGGTCGGGTGGGGCGGTACTGCGCGAGGGAGAACAGGGCGAAGAGCCCGGGAGCAGTCGCGGAGATCGAGAAGGTGCCCAGCAGGAGGCAGCCGACTGCCACGAGCAGCGGCAGGGGTCGACGCCACCACAACAACACGCCCGCCAGGCCCCCACCGGTGATGTCGACAACCGCCTGAGAATGGCTCATCGGCGCAGCAGGGTTGCCAAGGGTAGGGCTGAGGAAGAGCAGCCCCAGCAGGAAGGCCAGCACGCAGACGGCCAGGTCAAAGGCCCCGCCTCGGCGGGTGCGCTCGGTCGATCTGTCTCGGAGCCAGGGCTCCTCACGGCCTGCAGGGACGGGCCGGACCAGCTCACCCCACAACCTCCGCACCTCGGACATGGCCCAAGGGTAGGGCCGTGGATGCAGACGCGACACCGTCGAAAGTCGATCGGCGGACGGACCAAAGACGGTGCCGTCACCGGCGAAGACGGTCCGTATCGCGCCACGTCGTGGCCACCCTGCCGATGTGGCATCGCCCAGCCGCGCGCCACCCTGGTGACACCAACTCACCAAGGAGACGACATGAGGACCACAGCACCCGGCACGGCGAAGGCACCGTTGAAAAATGACCGCCCGGCCACGGCACCCACCCGGGCCGGTGACGGCCTGCGCCTGTGGCAGCTCAACCTGATGCGGGTCGGGTACTTCGTCATGGGCGTTCTGCTCGCCGTGGTCAAGTGGCCGCTGCTCTTCGAGGGAAAGACGTGGGGGTTGGCGGAAGGCACCGTGCTGTGCATGCTCGTCGCCATGTCCGTTCTGGCCCTGCTCGGACTTCGCTACCCGCAGCGGATGCTTCCGATCCTGATCTTCGAGGTCGCGTGGAAGCTGACGTGGCTCGGTCTTGTCGCGTTGCCCGCGTGGCTGAACGACACCATGGACCAGCCCCTGAGGACGCAGGCCGCGAAAGTCCTTTGGGTGGTCATCGTCATCGCTGTCATCCCGTGGCGCCCGGTGATTCGCCAGTACCTCCTTGCACCGGGCGACCCCTGGCTTCGACGACGCTAGGGTCACCGGCCCTGTCGCTGCCATCAGGAGCATCATCTAGCCAGCAGCAACGAGACCATGCACGAGGAGGACACCGGGTCGGCCACCCGGTGTTCCACGACGGATAGTCCGCAAACCAGGGCTACGACCGGTGACATCACCGCCCGTTCCCGTTAACGTTTGCTGCGCGAAGCGAAGGTTCATCCCTGTCCGCAGGAAGAAGTACCCTTCGACCACCCAGGCCGCGATGCGGACCGTGCCGTCAACAACGCCGGTAGACACGAGGTCGGCACGTTCGAGGACGATGGCTGCGATCAGCGCGTAGACCGGAAGCGCCACAGCGACCCCCACCGAACGAGGTTCCGCGACCGGGGCGACACGCAAGAGGGCCCCCGGTCGCACTCCTTGGCCGGGGGCCCCCGATGTCATGCGGTGCGTGCCAAGTCACTCGCTGTCGGTGCTCGGTGACGGTGTCGTCGACTGGGTGCGAGCTTTCGAGGCCTCGCGCATGCCCACCGCGGCGTCGCCGCTGGTAGCGCTGCGAGCGGCGAGCTCCCGGTAGGTCAGAGCCTTGCCCTCGAAGACCCCCTCGTGTGAGGCGACGGCTTCGCGTCGGGTCGCATGTTCCGGGTTGCGTGCCTCGAACGACTGGCGTTGCTCGACCTTGCGGCGCCAGTGCGTGATGGCATCCTTGTTGCCACCCCCGAGCCCGTCCCAGGACGTCGGGGCCGCGTCGTAGGACTCCGGCGCCGAGGCGCCACCGATGCGGGCGATCCGGCTCGGTACCCGCCTGGTCTCGCTGCCGCACGCCGGACACGACGGGTTGGGGGTGCGCCACGACGACACGAGCTTCTCGAAGCGGTGCCCACACTCACCCTTGTAGTCGTAGATCGGCATGACGGCCCTCCTCGGGGTGAAGCACAGCCTGGATCACAGCGCGGTCACAGGTCGATCACGTGTAGCTGTTGCCGACGCCCGTCTTGAGCGTCTTGATCTGCTCGGGGTCGTGACCGAAGACCACCGTGGCATGGGTGGCCTCGGCGATGGTGCGGATCTTGTCGACGGAGGCGAACCACGCAACGGTGTCGTAGACGATGCCGGCGGCGACCGCGGGCGGCCCGTAGCTCTCGCTGCGGTAGAGCGAGTCGGACGCGAAGATCATCGGGCCCTCGTCGACGAGGTCGACCTTGAGGGCGAGCGTGCCCCAGGTGTGGCCCGGCGTCTGCAGGATCGTCACCCCCGGCATGATCTCGGTGTCCTCGCCGATCGTGTCGAGGGGCAGCCCGTCGTAGTCTCCCTTGATGTGGGCACCGAGGTTGTAGCCGTCGAAGCTGAGAGCGCCCTGCTTCTCCTTCTCGTCGACGATGATCTTCGTGTCGGTGCCGGCCCAGAGCTGCGCGTTGGCGGCGTGGTCGAGGTGCAGGTGCGACAGCACGAGATAGTCGAGGTCGCCCGGCTCGATCTCGAGCTGCTTGAGGCGGCTGTCGAGCCACTGGTCCTCGGTCACGGTGTCGACGGGAAAGAAGTCGTTGAACCCGGGAGGCGCCCAGCGCTGTTCCCAGTCACGCGGGACGCCGGCATCCCAGAGCATCTTCTGGCCGTTGGGGTGCTCGATGTAGACCACGTGGGTGGGCAGTTCGACCCAGTCCCGCTTCACCTCGGTGCCGCCCGACCGGCTCAACATCTTGCTCGGGGCGATGAGTAGCCACGTGAGGTCGGCGTGCATCGCACCGGTGGGAAGGATGGTCACCTTGATCTTGTCGGCGTCCGACATGTCATCAATCACCTTTCGTCGTTGAAGGGCTTGCGCCTCCATCGTGCCGCCTCTATAGAATAACCGTCAATGGTCAGTCTCAACATTTCTGTCCGGGGCCGCCTTCGAGACGGTCCGGTCACCTCGGGCCAGCGGTCATAGCAAGGCCGGATGGACGCCCGATTCACCCGCAAAATGAGGAGCGAAACCATGGAGACTCGATCTGATCTGTACATCGCAGGGGCCTGGGTCCCGTCGAATGGCGAAGGAACCATCTCTGTAGAAAATCCAGCCACCGGTGACGTCATCGCGACCATCCCGGAGGGCACCAGCGATGACGTCGACGCGGCCGTCGCGGCCGCGACCGCGGCCTTCCCCGCCTGGGCGGCGCTGAGCCGAGCGGAGCGACGCGACCATCTCGTCAAGGTGCGCGACGCCCTCGCGGCGCGGCAGGAGGAGATCGGCAAGGCGATCGCCCTCGACGTCGGCACCCCGCTGCGCATCGCCACGAAGATCCAGGCGGCCCTGCCGATCACCGACTTCGAGGTCTATATAGAGGCGCTCGCGGAACCGGCCGTCGACGAGCGGATCGGCAACTCCATCGTCGTGCGCGAGCCGGCCGGGGTCGTCGCCGCGATCACGCCCTGGAACTACCCGCTGCACCAGGCGACGGCCAAGATCGCCCCCGCCCTCGCCGCCGGGTGCACCGTCGTGCTCAAGCCGAGCGAGGTCGCGCCGCTGTCGGTCTTCCTGTTCATGGATGCCGTGCACGAGGCGGGCCTGCCGGCCGGCGTGCTCAACCTCGTCACGGGCTACGGACCCGAGGTGGGGGAGGCGCTCGTCACCCATCCCGACGTCGATGTCGTCTCGTTCACGGGTTCGGTGGCCACCGGCACGCGGGTCGCGGCGCTGGCCGCCCAGTCGGTCAAGCGGGTCACCCTCGAGCTGGGGGGCAAGTCGGCGAACGTCATCCTCGATGACGCCGACCTGGCCGTGGCCGTCAAGGTGGGGGTCTCCAACGCCTTCCTCAACGGCGGTCAGACCTGCACCGCCTGGACCCGGATGCTGGTGCCGGCCGCGAAGCACGACGAAGCCGTCGCCCTGGCCAAGGCCGCTGCCGAGACCTTCGCTGTGGGTGACCCGTTCGACTCCGCGACCCGGCTCGGTCCGCTGGTCTCGGCCAACCAGAAGAAGCGCGTGCTCGACTACATCAGGGCGGGCATCGACTCGGGGGCCACCCTGGTCACCGGTGGTGTCGAGGACCCGGTGCTTCCCGACGGCAACGCCACGAGCCACGGGCACTTCGTGTCGGCCACGGTCTTCGCGGGCGTCAACCCCGACTCGGTCATCGCCCAGGAGGAGATCTTCGGGCCAGTGCTGTCGATCATCCCCTTCGACGACGAGGAGCACGCGCTCGCCATCGCCAACGGCACCGCCTACGGGCTGCACGGCTGTGTGTGGTCGGGCGACCAGGAGCACGGCGTGGCCTTCGCCCGCCGCGTGCGGACCGGGCAGATCGACGTCAACGGGGCCGCCTACAACCCTCGGGCCCCGTTCGGTGGCTACAAGCACTCCGGCATCGGCCGGGAGATGGGCGTCGCCGCGATGGACGAGTACACCGAGATCAAGTCGATCCAGGTCTGAGAAGGAGATCCCCGATGGTCCAGGCCCTGGTCGTCCGCGGCGTCAACGAGACGCCCGAGCTGCTTGAGGTCACCCTGCGCGCCGTGGGGGCCAACGACGTGCGCGTGCGCATCGTCGGGGCCGGGGTGTGCCACTCCGACCTCTCGATGATCGACGGCACCCTCTCGCCGCAGTTCCCGCTCGTGATCGGCCACGAGGCGTCGGGCCTGATCGCCGAGCTCGGGCCCGACGTCACCGGCCTCACGGTCGGCCAGGCGGTCGTGCTCAACTGGGCCGCCCCCTGTCGAACCTGCTGGTTCTGCCAGAACGGCCAGCCGTGGCTCTGCTCGACGATCGAAGGCACGACCTCGCTGCCCGGTGGCACGCTGGCGGACGGCACCGAGGTGGGCGCCCTGCTCGGGGCCGGGTCGATGGCCGAGGAGGTCGTCATGGACGCCTCGGGGATCGTTCCGCTGCCCGAGGGGGTGCCGCTCGCCGAGGCCGCCCTGCTCGGCTGCGCGATCCTCACGGGGATCGGCGCCGCGAACAACGCCGCCGCGATCCAGCCTGGCGAGTCGGTCATGGTCGTGGGGCAGGGCGGCATCGGTCTCGCGGCGGTCGTCGGCGCCCGGATCGCCGGGGCCACGACGATCATCGCCGTCGACACCTCCGCCGATAAGGAGGAGCTGTCACGGGCGGCCGGCGCCACGCACTTCCTGCTTGGCGACCCGAAGATCTCCAAGCAGATTCGAGCCCTGACCGACGGTCGGGGAGTGGACGTCGCGCTCGAGTGCGTCGGCGCTGCTGCCACGATCCGACAGGCCTGGGGCTCGGTGCGTCGTGGGGGGCGTTGCGTCGTGGTCGGGGTCGGCCCCAAGAACCAGGAGGTCGTCTTCAACCCGCTCGAGCTCTTCCACTTCTCCCGAACGCTGACGAGCTCGGTCTACGGAAACAGCGACCCTGAGCGGGACATGCCCCGGCTCGGGGAGTACGTGCGATCGGGCCAGCTCGACCTCGCCGGCCTGGTCACCCACCGGATCGGTCTCGAGGGTGTCGCCGAGGCGTTCGAACGGATGAAGCGAGGTGAGGGCGGCCGGTCCCTCGTCGTCCTCGACCAGAGATGACGAGTCTCAACGGTCGCTCGAGCGCCAGGCCGGGCCCCCCGGGCCCTCCCGTCGGTACCCCGTCGCGCCCGCTCGAAGGGCTGCGGGTCATCGAGCTCAGCAGCTACGTGGCCGCCCCGCTCTGCGGGCTGACACTGGCCCAGCTCGGCGCCGACGTCATTCGGGTGGAACCGCCCGGAGGCACGAACGACCGCTCCCGTTGGCCGCTCGCTGAGAACGGCCAGAGCCTCTACTGGGACGGTCTCAACCTCGGCAAACGGGCCATCGAGGTGAACCTGGGCAGCCCGGGCGGAGCCGAGCTCGTGGCCGACCTGGTCTGCGCCGGCGGCCCGGCCGGCGGCGTGCTGGTCACGAACTCGACCCGCTACCCGGCCCTTTCGTACGAGGCGCTGGCAGCGCGACGGCCCGACATCATCCACGCGCAGCTCCTGGGGCGCAGGGACGGTGGGACGAGCGTCGACTACCTTGCCCAGGTCAGGTCAGGGATGCCGCTGATCACCGGCCACCCCGAAGCCGACGGGCACGCCGGAGAACCGGTCAACCAGGTGCTGCCCGCCTGGGACGTGGCCGCTGGTCTCTACCTGGCGACCGGGCTCGTCGCGGCCGAGCGGCATCGCGTCGTCACAGGCGAGGGCCAGTCGATCCGCGTTGCCCTCGACGATGTTGCCCTCAGCACGCTCAGCACCCTGGGCTATTACGCCGAGGCCTTTCTGAACGACGCCGAGCGTGCGCCGATCGGCAACGAGGTCTATGGCTCGCTCGGGCGCGACGTGCTCACCGCCGACGGAGTCCGCCTCTACCTGCTGGTGCTCACCCCCCGCCACTGGAGCGACCTGCTCGACCTCACCGGCCTCGGCCCCCGGATGGCCGAGATCGAGCGCGAGGTGGGCGGCGACTTCGGCTCCGAGAGCGACCGCTTCACCCACCGGCACCGGATCTTTGCGCAGCTGGGCCCGTGGTTCGCGGCCCGGCCCTGGCAGGAGGTGAGCAGCGGTCTCGCCCGGACCAAGGTGTTGTGGGCCCGGTACCGGTCCTTCCGCGACGTGGTGGACCACGACGCGAAAGCCCTGCGCGACGACCCGATGTTTCACCAGGTCGACCAGCCGGGGGTCGGCCCCCTCCTTCGCGCCGGGATGCCGCTGACGATGGACGGCCGCGACGCCGTCCCGAGCCCCGCGCCGGCCGTGGGGCAGCACACCCGCGAGGTGCTGACCGAGGTGCTCGGCCACCGAGGTGACCAGCCGGCATCCCGTCAGCAACCGAGCCGACCAGCCTGACTCAACCCTCCGTTCCGCGCCCACGGCGCACCGGCCTCAGGAGTGAACGATGACGACCTACGACGAACGCCCGTGGCTTGCGCTCTACGACAACGGGGTGCCGGCAGACCCGGTTCTGCCGGTCGAGCACGGGCTCGCAATGTTCGACGCCGCGCTGCGGGGTCGCCCCACCGCTGCGCTCATCCACTACTTCGACAGCACCCTCACGGTGGCCGAGGTCGACCGGCTCTCGGCCAGTCTCGCCCGGGGACTCGCCGACGACTACGAGGTCGCCCGCAATGACCGAGTCATGATCCAGGTGCAGAACATCCCGGCCTTCGTGCTGGCCACGATCGCGACCTGGCGCCTCGGCGCGATCCTCGTGCCGCTCAACCCGATGTTCCGCCCGGCCGAGCTCGACAAGCTCATGGCCGACGCCCAGCCCCGCGTCATGATCCTGCAGGCCGGCCTCATCGCCGAGCTCGGGCCCGTCGCCGACCAGCACTCGGTGCCGGTGATCAGTGCCAGCGAGCTCGACTTTGTGAAGCAGTGGCCGGCCGACCTCTTCCCGGGGGCGGAACGGGTTGAGCGGAGCGGCATCCGCGATGTCATGGACCTCGTCGGCGCCCACGAGGGTGAACGGCCGGCACCCATCGAGCTCACCGGCGACGACATCGCCTTCCTCGTCTACACCTCTGGCACCACCGGCCCCCCGAAGGGGGCGATGAACACGCACCGGGGCGTCGTGTTCAACTCCGAGAACTACCGCACCTGGTGCGGGCTGACGACTGACGACGTCTGCCTCGCGATCGCACCGCTCTTCCACGTCACTGGGCTCATCGCGCACATCGGGGTCGCACTGCTGCTGCCCATGCCCCTCGTGCTCGGCTACCGGTTCAACCCGGTCGGCATGGCGCAGCTCATCGAGCGCTACCGGGCCACCTGGGTGATGGGCTCGATCACCGCCTACATCGCCATGCTCAACGAGCCACGCGTCGCCGGTTACGACCTGTCGTCGCTGACCAAGCTGTGGAGCGGCGGCCAGGCCGTGTCGCCGTCGACGGTCGAGCGGCTCGAGCAGACGTTCGGAGCCTACGTGCACAACCTCTACGGCCTGACCGAGGTGACGTCCGAGTCGCACGCCG
>JBDTVJ010000090.1:0-13162 GCA_040007275.1 Terracoccus sp. | reverse complement strand
CGACGACCGACGCGCCGGTGCGCGACGCGAACGTCGACCTCGTCATCTGGACCGATGCCGACCGTGCCCCGACGGTGAAGAAGATCGCTGATGCCTTTGGGCAGGAGCAGGGCATCACCACCTCGGTGCAGATCGCCGTCAACACCCGGCAGCAGTTCAAGGACGCCACCAAGGTGGGCAAGGGTCCTGACATCGTGGTCGGCGCCCACGACTGGCTCGGTGAGCTCGTACAGGAGAACACCGTTGCCCCGATCCAGCTCTCGGCCGACACCGCCGCACAGTTCGCCAAGACCTCAATAGACGCGGCGAAGTTCAACGGCCAGAACTACGGCGTGCCGTACGCGGTCGAGAACATCGCGCTGATGCGCAACACGGCGCTCGCCCCCGACGCCCCCAAGACGATGGACGAGCTGGTCGCGTCGGGCAAGGCGATCAAGGCGAAGAACCCCAAGGTCACCAACGTGCTCCTCCAGCAGGTCGGTAAAGTCGGCAACGCCTACTACACCTACCCCTACATGAGCGCCTTCGGGGGCGGCATCTTCGCCTCGACCAACGACGGCGGTTTCGACCCCAAGAAGGTCATCGTCGACAGCAAGGGTTCAGTGCAGGGCGCCGAGGTGCTGGCCAAGCTGGGCAAGGAGGGCGTCCTCTCGACGAACGTCGGTGACGACAACGCTGAAGGTCTCTTCGATGCCGGCAAGTCGCCGTACTTCTTCACTGGCCCTTGGGCCACGACGAACGCCAAGAAGGCGAACATCAAGTACGCCGTCAGCAACCTGCCCACCCTCGAGGGCGGTGGCCAGATGCAGCCGTTCCTCGGCGTGCAGCTGTTCTACGTCAGCGCCAAGGCCAAGAACGCCTCGATCGCGCAGGAGTTCGTGACGAACTACATCACCAAGAAGGACGTTCAGCTCGAGCTGTTCAAGGCCCTCAACCGTCCGCCGGCCCTGACCGCCGCCTACGACGAGGTCGCGGCCACCAACCCCGACGTCAAGGCGTTCTTCGAAGCCGGGCAGAACAGCAAGCCGATGCCGAACATCCCGGCCATGAACTCGGTCTGGGGCCCGCTCGGCCAGGCCTCGGCCGACGTCATCGCCGGCAAGGTTGGAGCCCAGGAGCGCTTCGCCTCCGCTCAGAAGGAAATCGTCGCCAACATCGCCAAGTGATGGTGGGTGCCTGACTCGTAGCCGGGTGGTCGGTGGCTGGCGCCACCGGCCGCTCGGGTCGGGTTCCCCTACACGGGGATCCCCAGTTGCGGGATCCCGCTGCCGGCTCGTCTCCGGTCTGCTGCGAACTCAACGCACGTGCTCTCCCTCCCTGCTCCGGATAGAGGTTTCGCATGTCCCTGGCCACCAAGACGCCGCCGGTACCGGCGAGCTCCCCCGTCTACCACAGCGCGAAGCCCCCGCTGTGGGCGGTCATCGTGAAGTGGACCGCGCTGGCTCTGATCGTCGCCGCCGCCTTCTACCTCGCCACGCGGCTGGCCGACGAGGGCTACACGCTTTACATCGTACTTCTCGCCCTGGTTGTCATGGCGGTGCTCGCCGTCTACTCGACCCGGCGCAGCATCCCCATGAAGTACCTGCTCCCCGGACTCATCCTGCTGCTGGGGCTACAGGTGTGGCCGATCGTCATGACCGTCAGCACGGCCTTCACCAACGGGCAGACCATCACCAAGGCCGAGACCATCACGGCCATCGAGCGCAACTCCGTGCAGGAGGTGGCCGGCGCGCCCCGCTACAAGTTGAGCGTGGCGGTGAAGGAGGGTGGCGACCTCGCCACCGGGAAGCTCTTCTTCCTGCTCACCAGCCCAGACGGAGCCCTTAAGGTCGGCGACGAGAAGGGCCTGTCCGACCTACCGGCCGACGGAGTAGTCAAGACCGACTCGGGCAAGATCACCAAGGCGCCCGGGTTCACCATCCTCAACGCTCGACAGATCAACGCACGCAAGGACTTGGCCACCTTCGCCGTGCCGAGCGCCGACGGCAGTGGCATCAAGGCGGTCGGGCTGAGCGAGGCCTTCGAGGGCCGGGCCACCGTCACCTACGACGAAGCCAGCGACACGCTGAAGAACACCGCCACCGGCCAGGTTTACGTCGTCCAGGACGCCCGGTTCGTGCCCAAGGACGGCCAGGGTCAGGCGTTCCCGCAGAAGTGGAAGGAGAGTGTCGGGTTCAAGAACTTCCAGACCATCCTGACCGACTCCACCATCCGGGCCGGGTTCCTGAAGATCTTTGCCTGGAACGTCGCCTTCGCCGCGCTCTCGGTAATCACCACCTTCATCCTCGGGATGCTGCTCGCCATGCTCTTCAACGACGACCGGCTCAAGGGGAAGGGCCTGTACCGCGCACTGCTGGTGCTCCCCTATGCCATCCCGAGCTTCGTCACCGCGTTGCTGTGGGCCTCGATGTTCAACCAGGACTACGGCCTGGTCAACAGCCTGACCCATCTTGACGTGGATTGGCTCGGCAACCCCTGGGCGGCCAAGGCCGCCCTCCTCATCGCCAACCTGTGGCTCGGCTTCCCGTACATGTTCCTCATCACCACCGGTGCCCTGCAGTCGATCCCGTCCGACGTTCGGGAGGCGGCCAAGATCGACGGGGCGGGCCCGGCGCGCACGATGCGTTCGATCATCATGCCGCTGCTGCTCGTCGCAGTGGGGCCGCTGCTCATCGCCTCGTTCGCCTTCAACTTCAACAACTTCACCCTCGTCTTCCTGCTGACGGGCGGCGGGCCGTTCGACTCCGACAACACGAGCATCGGCAACACCGACCTGCTCATCAGTTACGCCTTCCGGCTCGCCTTCAGCGGCACCTCTCCTGACTACGGGCTCGCTGCGGCCGTCTCGATCATCATCTTCTTCATCGTCGCGATCATGAGCTACGCCGGCTTCCGCCGCACCGCTTCTCTCGAGGAGGTCAACTGATGTCCACCGAACCCGTGTCGCTGGCCGCGCCCGTAGCGGTGACCCAGCCGCACACGGCTACCACGACTAACCAGGCCCCAAAACGCATCGGCGGGTCGGTCTGGTGGCGACACCTTCTGGGAGTCCTTGCGCTGGTCTACGCGTTGTTCCCGATCGTGTTCCTCATCTCGGCTGCCATCAACCCTTCGGGCACGCTCGACTCGGCCGGGCTCATCCCGAAGAGCTTCTCGCTCACGAACTTCGAGACCCTCTTCAACGACCCGGCCCGGCCGTTCACCACCTGGTTCAAGAACTCCTTACTGGTGGCCTTCATCGGGGCTTTCGGCCAGGTGTTCATCGGGGCGTGTGCTGCCTATGCCTTCTCGCGGATGCGGTTCAAGGGCCGCCGCGGTGGGCTGCTCAGCCTGCTGCTGCTGCAGATGTTCCCGGCCCTGCTCACCTTCGTGGCCCTCTACCTGATGTTCGCCAAGATCGGCGACATCGTGCCCGCCCTCGGGCTCAACACCGTGCTCGGGCTCGGACTGGTCTACCTCGGCGGCGCCATGGGTGCCAACGTGTGGCTCCTCAAGGGCTACTTCGACACCGTGCCGCGTGAGCTCGACGAGGCGGCCAAGGTCGACGGCGCGTCGCATGCACGCATCTTCTTCACGATGATCCTGCGCCTGACCATCCCGATCCTCGTCACGACCTTCATGATCTCCTTCATCGGCCTGTTCAGCGAGTTTCTGCTCGCCTCGATCTTCCTGCAGGACGTCAACTCCCAGACCGTCGGTGTCGGGCTGTATAGCATGAGCCTTGGCAACGAGAAGAACCGGCTGTTCGGCCAGTTCGCCGCCGGGGCGCTGCTCTGCTCGATTCCCGTCGTGGCCCTCTACCTCGCCGTGCAGAAGCAGATCGTCGGAGGCCTGACCACCGGTTCGGTGAAGTGAGCGCTCATGGGCACCGGTGAGCGCCGGTGACCGCGCCCTCGGCCCTGCGCGATACGTGGCTCACACTGCCGCACCATGACGGGTCGGAGCGTTACGTCTCGAACCAGCGACCCCGTCTGGGGGACGTCGTCGACCTGCTCCTGCGGGTGCCGCTCGAGAATGATGTGGATGCCGTTCACGTGCGGGCCAGCCCCGATGCTGAGCAGGAGTTCGTGGCGGCCGAGCTCGTGCTCACCACGGCCGTCGACGCCTGGTGGGTGGCCTCGGTCACGTGCCACAACCCGGTCACCAACTATCGCTTCCTGCTCTCGGGTGGTCCACGGCAGTACGCCTGGCTGAACGGCGCGGGGCTGCACGGCCGAGACGTGCCCGATGCGAGTGACTTTCGTCTGCTGGCCCACGACACGCCTCCTCCCGCCTGGGCCCAGGGCGCCGTTGTCTACCAGATCTTCCCCGACCGGTTCGCGCGGTCAGCAGGCGCCGACCAGCGCGAGATGCCTGACTGGGCGCTGCCGGCCGACTGGGCCGACCCGGTCGACACCCGACCGGGAAGCATCGCGAAGCAGCTCTACGGGGGAGACCTCGACGGCGTGACCGAGCACCTCGACCATCTCGAACGGCTCGGCGTCGACGTCGTCTACCTCACCCCGTTCTTTCCGGCCCGGTCGAACCACCGCTACGACGCGGCATCCTTCGAGGCGGTCGACCGTGTGCTCGGCGGTGCCGACGCGCTGCGACGGTTGACCCAGGCCGCGCACCAGCGAGGCCTGAAGGTGCTGGGTGACTTCACGACCAACCACACGGGAGATGCGCACGAGTGGTTCCTGGCCGCCAGCGGCCCGGGAGGTGAGAGCGCCCCCGAGCGGGACTACTACATCTGGGAAGACGGCGACTACGTCGGTTGGCTCGGGGTGAGCTCGCTGCCGAAGCTCAACCACCGGAGCGAGCAGCTGCGCACGAAGCTCTTCGAGGATCCGACCGGCGTGGTTCGCCGCTGGCTCGCAGACTCAGGTGACGGAGACGACGCTGCAGAACCGGCTGCCTCGGACGGCCTCGACGGCTGGCGGGTCGACGTGGCCAACATGACCGGCCGCTGGCGCGAAACCGACCTCAACCACCTTGTTGCCCGCCAGATGCGTGACTCGATGGCGACGTGGGCGCCCGAAGCGCTGCTCGTCGGCGAGCACGCGCACGACTACACCGTCGACCTGCCGGGTGACGGCTGGCACGGCGTGATGAACTACGCCGGCTTCTGCAAGCCGGTCTGGACCTGGCTGCGCGATGCCGGAAGTGACCCCAGCTTTCTTGGTGCCCCGGTGCCGCTGCCCCTGCTCGACGCGGGGGATGTCGTCGAGACCATGCGTGACTTCACCTCGCGCATCGCGTGGCAGTCATTGGTGCACTCCTTCAACCTCGTCGGCTCGCACGACGTGACCCGCGTGCGCACGCTGGTCGGGGGCGACGGCCGGGGCGTCGATGTCGCCGCCGGGCTGTTGTTCACCCTGCCGTCGATGCCGATGCTGACCTACGGCGACGAGATCGGGATGGAGGGACGGTTCGGCGAAGACGGCCGACGGCCCATGCCCTGGAACGAAGTCGACTGGGACAACAGGATCCTCGAGGTCTACCGCGGGTTGATCGCGGCGCGTCGGTCGTCGTCGGCCTTGCGCACGGGTGGACTGCGCTGGGTGCACGCTGACGGGGACGCGATCGTGTTCCTGCGTGAGGCCGACGGCGAGACCGCGCTCGTGCACGTGTCACGAGCAGCGCACGAGGCGTTGTCGTTCGAGGTCCGGCATCTCGCGGGTGTCGAGAGCGGCCGACCGACATACGGACCTCCGCTCGAGGTGGCCGGCGGTGTTGTCACAATGGCAGCGACAGGCCCGGGGGTAAGAGTGTGGACATGGATTCCGAGCGACGGTGGCACCAGCCATCGCGGACGGTGACCAGGTGACCGTGGCAAAGGCGCGGCTGCGCGACATCGGGGCCCACGCCGGCGTCTCCGAGGCGACGGTGTCGCGGGTGCTGAACAGCAAACCGGGGGTGGCTGAGGCGACCCGGCTGTCGGTGCTCACCGCGCTCGACGTGCTCGGTTACGACCGCCCGAGCCGGTTGCGGCCCAAGAGCGCCGGTCTCGTGGGACTCATCACGCCCGAGCTCACCAATCCGATCTTTCCCGCCTTCGCCCAGATGATCGAGAGCTCCCTGGCCCAGAGCGGTTATACGCCGGTGCTCTGCACCCAGGTGGCCGGGGGGGTGCACGAGGACGAGTACGTGCAGATGCTGCTCGACCGGGGTGTGTCGGGCATCATCTTCATCTCGGGCCTGCACGCCAACACCAACACCGACGCGAAGCGCTACGTCGACCTTCGCGAGCGAGGGCTTCCGCTGGTGCTCGTGAACGGCTACATCGAGGGCGTCGACGCGCCGTTCATCTCCAACGACGACGTGGCCTCGATGGGGCTCGCCCTCGAGCACCTCGTAAGCCTCGGTCACCGCGAGATCGGGCTGGCGGTAGGGCCAGACCGCTACGTGCCGGTCATCCGAAAGATCACCGGCTTTCGTCACTCGATGCAGCAGCTGACCGGTCGGGTCGACGTCGAAGACCTCATCGAGCGCTCGATGTTCTCGGTCGAGGGCGGTGCGTCAGCGGCCGGGCGGCTGCTCGACCGGGGGGCCACGGCAGTGGTGTGCGGTTCTGACCTGATGGCCCTCGGCGCTATCCGGGAGGCCCGCAAGCGCGGCCTCAACGTGCCTCGTGACTTCTCGGTGGTCGGCTATGACGACTCGACCCTGATCGCGTTCACCGACCCGCCGTTGACGACCGTTCGACAGAGTGTCGAGGCGATGAGTGCGGCTGCCGTGCGGGCTCTGCTCGACGAGATCGCCGGGCAGCCCTCGCCTCGAGCGGAGTACGTCTTTCGCCCTGAGCTGGTCGTTCGCGGCTCCACGGGCGCGCGCCGACATTGACGCCGACGGATGCCGCTGGGCGGGGCAGTGCCCGGTGCGGGGTCAGCTCGTGCCGCGGGTGGCGGCGCAGAGGTGCTCGAGGCGCTGGAGGCACCGGGCCACGGCCGCCTCGTCGTCGAGGCGGTATCGGGCGGCCGTCGAGCCGGTGCCGACCTTCACCGTGACGTCTTCTGGTCGGGTCATCCGCATGAAGGCGTCCTCGTCGGTCACGTCGTCGCCGAAGTAGATGCGAGCGGCGGCGCCGACCGCGCGCCCGTAGGCCGTCACGGCCGACCCCTTGTCGGCGTGCGACACCGAGAGCTCAAGCACCGACTTGCCCTTGAGCACCTTGACCCCCGGGTGTGCGAGCCCCATCCGACGGGCGTCGGCGATGGCCGCCTCGCCCTGCTCACGGTCGAGGCCCCGCACGTGCACGACGACCGCAGCAGCCTTGTTCTCGATGGCCGCCGCCGGGTGGCGGGTCTCGATGAGGGTGGTGATGTCGCGGCGCAGCTGCTCCAGCCGCACCTCGTCGTCGGGCGTGACGGCAGCCCCCTCCATGGCGGAACGCACGTCCTCATTGGACGACTCGGCGCCGTGACTGCCGATGAGCACGATCGGCTCGTCGTGCCCCACCTCGCTCAGCTGCCGCAGGGTGGCGAGGTCGCGCCCGGAGATGACGGCCACGTGGATGCCGGGCAGGTGCACCAGCGAGCGCAACGAGTGCATGGTTCCCGGGCTGGCCCGCACGTTCATCGGGTCGGTCTGGAAGGGAGCGAGCACGCCGTCGAAGTCGGTGGCGACGAGTAGCGTCGCAGCACGGGCGGCGTGCTCGAGGGCCTGCTCGAGGTCGAGTCGGCCGGTCACGCGGTTCACGGGCGAGCCTCCTCGGGAAAGGCCTGCTCGGGCGCCGAGGCGAGCGCCGCCAGGTAGCGGGCGGCCCAGCGCTGCACGTCGTGGTCAGAGACCCGGCGTCGGAGCGCCCGCATGATGCGCTGCTTGTCTTTGACCGGGGTGTTGATGGCCCGCAGGATCGCCTGTTTGAGCCCTTCGATGTCGTGTGGGTTGCACGCGAACGCCTGGTGCAGCTCGTGCCAGGCCCCGGTGAACTCGCTGAGCACGAGGGCTCCGCCGAGGTCATGGCGGCAGGTCACGTACTCCTTGGCCACCAGGTTCATCCCGTCGCGCAGAGGCGTCACGAGCATGACGTCGGCGGCCAGGAAGAGCGCCGCCATCTCTTCGCGCGGGTAGGAGTGGTGCAGGTAGTGCACGGCCGGCGAACCGATCTGGCCCAGCTCTCCGTTGATCCGACCCACGGTCTGCTCGATCTCGCTGCGCAGGTTGCGGTAGGCGACGACGCGCTCGCGGCTCGGCGTGGCCACCTGCACCAGGGTGACCTCGGGAGGGCCGACCCGGCGTTCGACGAGCAGTTCCTCGTAGGCCTTGAGCCGGTGCCGGATGCCCTTGGTGTAGTCGAGCCGGTCGACGCCCAGCATGAGCACCCGCGGATCGCCGAGACTGGCCCGGATGGCACGCGCCCGCTCGATCACCTCGGGCTGCTTCGACAGGGCCTCGAGCCCTTTGAAGTCGACCGAGATCGGGATGGCGGCCGCGCGCACCTGACGCTTGCTGCCGTCGACCTGAACGAGCTCACCGCGGGTCTGGGCCTGCAGCAGCTGGCGGCAGGCTCTGACGAAGTTGCGGGCGTCGGCCTGACGCTGGAAGCCGAGGAAGTCGGCGCCGAGCAGACCCTCGAGCAGCTGGCCCCGCCAGGGCAGCTGGGCGAAGAGCTCGACCGGGGGGAAGGGGATGTGGTTGAACCAGCCGATGCGTACGTCGGGCCGCAGCCGGCGCAGCATGGCCGGCACGAGCTGCAGCTGGTAGTCGTGCACCCACACCGTCGCGTGCTCGGCCGCTACCTCGGCGAGGGCTTCGGCGAACCGCGCGTTCACCGACCGGTAGCTCGTCCACCATTCGCGATGGAAGGTCGCCGGCACGATGACGTCGTGGTAGATCGGCCAGAGCGTGTCGTTGGAGAAGCCCTCGTAGTAGTCACGCACGTCGGCCACCGACAGCCCCAGTGGGTGCAGGTGGATGCCGCCCTCGTCGAAAGGCTCAGGGGGCTCGCCAGGTTCGCCGGCCCAGCCGACCCACGCTCCGGCTCTGCCCTGCATCACCGACTCCATGGCGGTGACCAGGCCGCCCGGACTGCGCCGCCACTCGACCTGGCCGTCGGGCGCCGTGACCTGGTCGACGGGCAGGCGGTTCGCCGCGATGACGAGGTCGTAGGTCTGCCGTGCGGGGGGCACGTGATCAGCTCCTGATGCGAGGCGTGGCTGGATGGGTCGGTGGATCCGAGGCCCGTTCGTCTCACTGTAACGACCCCGCTCTGGCGCCCGGGCGGGTCTCGCCATAGGTTGGAGCCAGCTCACACGCCAAGCAGTCCAGGAGGTCGCCGTGAAGATTTCTGACGTCGTGCGTTCCAAGGGCGACGGTGTCGTGACCGTCAAGCCTGATGAGACGGTGAGTAGCCTGCTGGCTCTGCTCAACGAGCATCGCATCGGAGCCGTGGTGGTCAGCCTCGACGGGTCGTCCGTCGACGGGATCGTCAGTGAGCGTGACATCGTGCGACACCTGCACCTGAAGGGCTCCGACATCCTTTCGGCGCCGGTCTCGAGCATCATGACGAGTGACGTGACGACGGGGTCGGCCTCCGACGAGATCGCCGACCTGGCGGGCACCATGACCGAGCTCCGCGTGCGCCACGTGCCGATCGTCGACGGCGACGGCAAGCTGGCGGCCATCGTGAGCATCGGTGACATCGTCAAGTTCCGGCTGAACGAGCTGCAGTCCGAGCGCGACCAGCTGCGCGACTACATCTCGAGCTGACCGACGAGGCTTCGTCCCCCAGATGCGGCGGCTTGACGCCCAGGCTGGGGTTCGGGACGCCAAGGCCTTCGGCCGCGCAGCCGGTGACCCGAAAGGCAGACCGGGCTTCGAAAGCGCGAAGGCCCACCCTGAGTCGGCAGCATCCGGCAGCATCCGGCACGCCTGCGCGCAGCCCGGGCTGCACGGCATCCGTCCACCCAGTTCGACGAGGCGCACCTGAGCCGGGGCCCGGGTCGCTTACCGTAGGGGCATGGCAGCCCACGACCGGACCGAATGGGTGCCCAACCCATCGTCCGGGGCGTCCTGGAACGACCCGCAAGGTCCGCCCCGTTCGGGTGACGAATCCCACGAACGGCTCGGCCCCTACCGCCTCCTCGAAGAGATCGGGGAGGGCGGCATGGGCGTCGTGCATCTGGCGCTCGACAGTCGTGGGCGGGCCGTCGCCATCAAGGTGCTGCGCGCCCACGTCGCTCACGACTCCGACGCCCGAACCCGCCTCGGGCGGGAGGTCGAGACGTTGTCGCGCATCTGCGACGATCGGGTTGCCAGCGTGATCGACGCCGATGTCATGGGGCCGCGGCCCTACATCGTCACCCGGTACGTGCACGGCCAGGCCCTTGACGAGGCCGTCGACGAGCACGGTGCCTTCGGGCCTGACGCGCTGCTGAGGCTGGCGCGCGGCACAGCCGAGGCGATCCGCGCCATCCACGCCTGTGGGGTGGTGCACCGCGACGTCAAACCCGGCAACGTGCTGCTCGAAGACGGCGAACCCGTGCTCATCGACTTCGGGATCGCCCACCTGCAGGACGACGTGCGGCACACGGTCGGCGGCCTCGTCATGGGCACCCCCGGCTACCTCTCTCCCGAGCTCGTGGAGGGGGCGGCGATCACCGATGCGACCGACTGGTGGGGGTGGGCGGCGACGATCACCTACGCGGCGTCGGGGCGACCGCCGTTCGGCCGGGGCCGGATGGATGCCGTGCTCAGCCGGGTTCGCGCCGGCGAGGTCGACCTCGAGGGGGTCGACCCGCGATTGGCGCCGCTGCTGCGAGCATCGCTTTCACCCCGCCCGTCGCAGCGCCCGCACGCCGACGAGGTCATCGATGCCCTGGAGCGGTTCGCGGCCGGTGAGGCCGCCACCGTTCCCACTCCGAGCGGCGGCCCGTGGGACGGGAGCGCCGAAGCAGAACCGGCGCCGCCACCGGTCGGCTCGACCCAGGTACTGCTCGAGCGAGAGACCAACGTGCTGCCCAGCACCCCAGCGGGTGACACCGAGCCCGACCGGTGGGCGCCGCCCGGACGGACGTTGGCACCGCCCCCTCCGGTCGCTGGCGAACAGCGGTGGTTCGGCGACGACGCGTGGACTGCCCGCGACGACGACGATGCCGACGATGCCGACGACGACGACGATGCCGACCTGGGCGAGCGCGAGGGCGACCCCCGCATCGGGATGGCCATGCGAACCGGCCTCCTGGCTGCGGTGGCGGCCGGGTGGCTCGCCGCGTTCTCGGCCTGGCCAGCAGTCGCGGCCATCGTGCTGGCGGTGTGGTCGGCGGCCGCCCGCGCCACCGACCGTTCGGTGACCGGGCTGGTGCTGCGCCGGTACGACCACGGCCGGCGCCGTAGCGATCTTCCGTGGGCCATCGGTCTCAGCCCGTGGCACCTGCTCTTGGGCGTGGTCGCGACCGTTGTGAGCCTGCTGTTGCCCCTCGCGGTGACGCTCGCGGGCGTCTTCGCATCGGCGCTGCTGCTGGCCGGCGCCCGGGGCGCCCAGCTCGATCCGGGTGACCCCATCACGTTGTTGATCGGTGGAGCGATCGGGTTGACGATGCTCTGGTGGGGTCCGGGTGGAGCATCGCTTCGGCGTGGGTCTCGTTCCATGGCAAGGCGACTCGTGGCGCAGGGGTTGACCACGAAGGTGACGACGGTGGTCGCCGTCGTGTTCGCGGTCGTGGTCTCAGTGGTCTCGTTGAGCCATGGGGCGGCGCTGCTGTGGGCGCCCTTCGCGGGCAACCCGCTCGGCCCCTGACACACCCGGTGAACGGTCTTCGCGCTGGGGCATTGGTAAAGCACAGGTCTCATACAGGTCACGAACCGGTCTCGGTCGGGCTTGTGTCATCCCCTGTTCTTCCCGTACCGTCTTCTCTTGGCGGCCCCGACACAGGCCACTCGGGTTCCGATCCGAGCGGTGGTAGGGGTCGCCGATCCGCGTGCGCGAGTCTTGTCGTCGCGGCCACAACTTCACATGGACACCCATCAAAAACCGGTCCCTGACGCGCCGAACCTCGCCAGCCAGGGACATCTTCTTGCCGAACCGGCCACAGTCGGGCGGCGGGAACGGGCGAGGACGGGGGACCCAGTTGAGCCGGCTATGGAACGATCTTCGTTCCAGGAGCCGGACGGGGGTGAAGTCGCGAGAGCGACGGGGCACCTGACCGCCCTAACCCGACAGCTAACCTCGCAGGCGCGCGTCAGGAAGGAATACCCCTATGAACTACCTGTCCAAGCACGCGTCCGCGAAGAAGACCTCGGTCAAGCAGCGCATCGCCGGAGTCGGCATCGCCGGCGTCGCCACCATCGCCGGTGGTCTCGCGATGGCGGCCCCCGCCAGCGCTGGGAGCGTCTGGGATGGCGTCGCGGCCTGTGAGTCCGGCGGCAACTGGTCGATCAACACCGGCAACGGCTTCTACGGTGGACTGCAGTTCACCAAGAGCACATGGCTGGCCTACGGCGGCGGGCAGTACGCCTCGCGCGCCGACCTCGCCAGCAAGTCCGCTCAGATCGCCGTCGCCCAGCGCACCCTGAAGGGTCAGGGCCCCGGCGCCTGGCCAGTGTGCTCGCGCAAGGCGGGCCTCACGTCGTCGAACGGTGGCGCCTCCTCGGCTTCTGCCGCCTCGCGCTCCACCACCCGGAGCGCGGTCAGCACGAAGAAGGCCTACACGGCCCCCAAGAAGGTCACGACCAAGAAGGCCTACACGGCCCCCAAGCGGGTCACGACCAAGAAGGCCTACACCGCCCCCCAGGCGGCCCGTACGTCGACCGTGACCAAGAGCTACGCCTCGACCGGTCACGGCGCCAAGATCACCATCCGCAGCGGCAACACCCTCTCGAAGCTGGCCGCGAGCTACAACGTGAAGGGCGGCTGGCAGGCCATCTACGCGGCCAACCGCAACGTCATCAACAACCCCAACCTCATCTTCGTCGGCCAGGTCATCCAGCTGCCGTGATGTTTCTGAGGTAACCCGCACTGCGGAAGACGACCGGGCCGGATCGACGGAGCTTCAGCTCCACTGATCCGGCCCGGTCGCATTTTCAGGACGCCGCAGGGCTCCGTTACGCTGGCGCCGACCCAGCTGGCCGGCATCCGATAGCCGGCTGGGCCTGCTGGCGTGGCGCAATTGGTAGCGCACCTGTCTTGTAAACAGGCGGTTAGGGGTTCGAGTCCCCTCGCCAGCTCCGAAAACTACTG
>JBDTVJ010000089.1:0-13322 GCA_040007275.1 Terracoccus sp. | reverse complement strand
GAGTGGCACTCCCCCCGCCCTCGTCCCCGCCCGCTAACCCCGGCCACTAACCCCGCCCGCCAACCCCGTCCGTTGACTCCGTCGGGTCGGCACTGTTGGCGGGCGATGTCGCGCCGGCCGCCGACGTCGATTTCGCTCCTGCCCTTTGAACGTCGTCCCGTGACCGGGCACCCCGGTGCTCGGGCTCACGGGGTCGGCGAGCGGGGCGATCGTGGGATCGAAAGCCTTCGCCGCGCGGCGCACCCCTAGAGTTACCGCATGCTCGACAGGCTCGCCGGACTACCGTTCTGGCAGGCATTTCTCGCACTCTTCGCGATCGTCATGCTGCGCTCGAACGCGACCTACTGGGTCGGCCGCGGAGCGATGGCAGGCTGGCGACGCCGGCACGCTCCGGCAGAGGGCGAACGAGACGGGCAGGTCGAACGACAGCAGCGAGCCGAAGCCCTGCTGCGCCGACTGGGCCCGGTGGCGGTCACCTTGTCGTACCTCACTGTCGGAATCCAGACGGCGATCCACCTGACGGCCGGTGTCATGCGGATGCCGCTCGCGTACTACCTGCCCGCATCGATCGCCGGGTCGATGGCGTGGGCAGCGCTCTACGCCACGATCGGGCTCGCTGTCGTTCAGGCCTGGATCGCCGCCGAGACGGGAAGCTGGTACGGCCTGGGCGCCATCGGGGCCCTCGTTCTCGTCGGGCTCGCGACGTGGCTGCTCAGCCGCCGGCGATCGCAGCGGCATCCGCAGGGCCGTCAGGCGCCGCGCCCCTGAGCCTCGGCTGAGCCCCGCACCTGCGCCGGCGCGGTGCACGTCCCGAACGCGATGCTGACACCGACGTGACCGTCCTGTGGCGCACGCTCACTAGAGTGCGATGGTGGTCACCCATCGCCTGACTGACGAGTCCCCCGTCCCCCGCGGGCTCGTACTGGTCGTCGAGGACGAGCCTGCGATCGCCGACCTCCTGCGACTCAACCTCCGTGCGGCCGGATACGGCGTCGAGGTGGTGCGCGACGGCGCTGCCGCCCTCCGCGCCACCCGCGACCTGCGACCGTCGGCCCTGATCCTCGACATCGGCCTGCCGAGCATCGACGGCATCGAGGTGTGCCGTCGACTGCGTGCTGAGAACGACTGGACCCCAATCCTTTTCGTCACCGCCAGAGACGACGAGGTCGACCGTATCCTCGGTCTCGAGCTGGGCGCCGACGACTATGTGACCAAGCCGTTCTCACCGCGTGAGCTGGTGGCGCGCCTGGGGAGCATCCTGAGGAGGGTCCGCGGCGACTCGGCCGCGACGGAGCAGCTGAGGGCGGGCCGACTCGTCGTCGACCTGACGAACCACTCCGTTACCGTCGATGACGTCGAGGTCGCTTTGACGGCAACCGAGTTCGACCTCACTGCTCACCTCCTGCGCCGTCCTGGTGTGGTCTTCACGCGCGAGCAGCTGCTCAGCGAGGTGTGGGGCTACGCCTCGACGGCCGGCGGTCGCACCGTCGACGTGCACGTCGCCCAGGTGCGCGCCAAGCTCGGTGACGCGAGCCCGATCCGCACCGTGCGCTCCGTCGGATACGCCGCTGAGCGGGCACCACGCGACTCCCCGCGAACAGCGCGGCACGACGGGTGAGCGTCGGCACCCGGCGCAGCTCGCTGGCCTCCCGCATCACGGCTCTGGCCGTGGGGATCGCTGTGCTGACAGCCCTGCTCGCCGGCGCTCTCGTGATAGGCCTGACCCGCTCGTCAGTCCACGAGGCGGCCCGGCTGAGCCTCGCCCGACTCGCCGACGGTGTGGCCGACCGGGCCGACCTCGCCGCCACGGTGGCGTCTCAGACTCGCGCGGTGCGCACCCTCGGCACCCTCGGCGTCGAGTCGGCCAGCGTCGGCCGCGGCGGCGGCATCAGGTCGAGCAGTCCCCTCGCCCGCCAGGCCCTGACCCCTGCCAGGCGACAGGAGCTGATCGGCGGACGGCCGGTCTCTGCCCAGTCACAGATCGCAGGGACGAGCGTGCTCATCGAGGGCCGCCCCACCCAGGCCGGCGGCATCCTGCTGGTGCAGCGACAGTCGGACGCGACCGCTGCCTCCGATGGTCTCGTTCGGCGGATGCTGCTGGCCCTCGGGATCGCGGCGCTGGTGGCTATGGGGGTCAGTGCCCTGATGGCGGCCCGGCTGGTGCGGCCGCTTCGCCAGACTGCCGATGCCGCCCTGGGTCTCGCCGCCGGCCGCCGTGACCAACAGGTGCCGGTCACCGGCCCCAGGGAGGTGGCGGAGGTGGCCAGTGCTCTCAACGCCCTGACCACCTCGTTGTCGAGGTCCGAGAGACGGCAACGCGACTTCCTCCTCTCGGTCTCGCACGACCTGCGCACGCCGCTGACCGGCATCCGTGGCTACGCCGAGTCCCTGGCCGAGGGCGTCGTGCCGGCTACGGAGACCTCGCGGGTGGGCGGGGTCATGCTGGGCGAGGCTCGGCGCCTCGAGCGGCTCGTGGCCGACCTGCTCGACCTGGCCCGACTCGACGCCGACCAGCCGCGCATGGAGTTCCAGCGCACCGACCTGGTGGCCATGGGGCAGGGAATCGAGGCGGTCTGGTCGAAGCGGTGCTGCGACGTGGGTGTGAAATTTCGACTGGTGGGGCCACCGGGGCCGATCTGGGTCGCCACCGACCCGAACCGGCTGCGTCAGCTTGTCGACGGCCTGCTCGAGAACGCCCTGCGGGTGACCCCGGAGGGGCAGCTGATCGTCGTCGAGGTGCGATGGGAGCAGGCTGAGCGGCCGGTGGCCGTCATCGAGGTTCGCGACGGCGGCCCGGGGCTGACCGATGACGATCTGTCGGTGGCGTTCGAACCGTCGGTGCTGCACGAGCGCTACCGAGGCGTCAGGCCGGTCGGAACCGGCTTGGGGCTGGCCATCGTCGGTCGGCTCGGCAGCCTGCTCGGTGGATCCGTCGAGGCGGGGCATGCGGCTGAGGGAGGAGCCCGGTTCACGGTGCGCCTACGGGCATGAGCGCCGTCGTCGGGGTGCCCCTCGCATCAGACGGCGGCCTGCGCCGGAGGAACCCGCTCGGACGAACGGAGCCACCATCGATGCGGCCGGCGGAATGTGGGCACTCCGTTGCTGGTTGGCCCTTCCATGACAACCTGGGCATTCATCGGAAGCGGAAACATCGGCAGCACCGTCGCGCGCCTCGCGGTCGACGCGGGGCACGACGTGGTCATGAGCAACAGCCGGGGCCCCGAGAGCCTGGCCGAGCTCGTCGGCCAGCTCGGCCCGCAGGCACGGGCGGCCACTGCGGCTGAGGCCGCGCGTGCCGGTGACGTGGTCGTCGTCACGATCCCGCTCAAGGCCTACCGCGACGTGCCCGTCGCCGAGCTGGCCGGGAAGCTCGTCATCGACACGATGAACTACTACCCGCAGCGCGACGGCCACGTGGCCGAGCTCGACGACGAGTCGACCACGACCTCCGAGCTGCTGCAGGCCCACCTCCCCGAATCGAAGGTCGTCAAGGGCTTCAACAACATCTTCGCGGGGCACCTGGCGGCTCTCGGGCGGCCGACCGGCGACCCCGACCGCAGCGCGCTCGCCATCGCCGGCGACGACGCGAAGGCCAAGCAGACCGTCACGAGCCTGCTGGGGGCCATCGGCTACGACGCGGTCGACCTCGGCGCACTGGCGGAGGGCTGGCGCACCCAGCGCGACACCGCCGCCTATGGGGTGATGTACGCAGCCGACCCGCAGGACTGGTCCAGGGGCGCCAGGCCGGCCGACACGAAGACGGTCGCCGCCGCAGCCGCCTCGTCGAAGCGATACAAGGACATGCCTGACGCCGGCTGACACCGGGGCCGCCGGGCGGCGCTGCTGCTGCTGAGCAGTTTGCCCCTCGGCGCCGAACAGATACCATTGCCGACGAGGGGAGTACTTCCCAGACTCGTTCCGGTCAGTCCGGTGGCCCGATGGCCACCTCGGTGCGGGGCCGGCCCAGCGCCGGTGAAGGAGACCTCAGACATCACGTCTGAGGAGACCCATGACCACCGCAGTGTTGAACGCCGTCCTGGCGGTTGGTGACGTCACCACGGGAGCGACAGCCTCGATCGGCACGCCCCTTCTCTGGTCGGCCACGATCGGCGGCATCCTCGCCCTGTTCGTTGTCGACTTCCTGATCACCCGCCGCCCCCACGACCCGAGTCTGCGCGAGGCCGTGACGTGGTCGGCGTTCTACCTCGCCATCCCGATGGCCTTCGGTGGTTGGCTCTGGAGCCGGTTCGGCGCGCAACAGGGCGTCGAGTACTACACCGGCTATCTCGTCGAGAAGGCTCTTTCGGTCGACAACCTCTTCGTGTTCATCATCGTGCTGTCGGCCTTCGCTGTGCCTCGCGAGCTGCGGCAGCGAGTGCTGCTCATCGGGGTGGCCGGCGCCCTGGTGCTGCGGGGTATCTTCATCGCCGTCGGCGCCCAGATGATCGCCACCTTTGCGTGGACCTTCCTGCTCTTCGGTGCCATCCTGCTCGCCACCGCCGTCAAGGTGGGTCGTGACGCGCTCGCGCCCACCGGCCACGCGATGGACGTCAGCACGCTGCGCAGCGTGCGGTTGATCCGCCGGTTCTACCCGGTGACCGACGGCTACGAGGGCGCCCGGCTCACCGTTACCCGCGACGGCAGACGATGGCTCACACCGCTCGCCGTCGTCGCGATCGCCATTCTCGGCACCGACATCGTCTTCGCCATCGACTCGGTGCCCGCCGTCTACGGCATCACCGGCGACCCGTACCTCGTCTTCGCGACCAACGCGTTCGCCCTGCTCGGGCTGCGGGCGCTGTACTTCGTGCTCGAGAACGCGCTCTCCCGCCTGGTGCACCTCGGCCACGGACTCGCGCTCATCCTCGCCTTCATCGGGGTCAAGCTGGTGCTCCACTGGGCCCACGGGGTGTGGGCCTCAGTTCCTGAGATTCCGACCCTCGCCTCCCTCGGCGTCATCGTCGGCATCCTCGTCGTCGTCACCCTCACCAGCCTGGTCGCGTCACGTCGAACGGAGCGGGCCGCCCACGAGGCGAACCCCACTGACGGCGACAGCCCGGATGCCACTGCCGTCAGCTCGTCGACGACGGACCCGGGTTCGTCGTCGTAGCCGGCTTCGGTGTGCTGGATGCCTTGGCGGCTCTCACACCCGTGAGGAACACCACGCGGTCGGCGCTCGGGTTGACGGCCCCCTGACCGATCACCAAGACCCTGGCGCCGGCCTTGACCGCGCTCATTGACGACGCCGTGCCTCTGCGGCCGCCCTGGTCGGTGGCGCTGAGGTTTCGCACGAGCACTTTGGTGCCCGCACCCACCGCGTAGGTCTGGGAGAAGCCGTCGGCGGCCTTGACGGTGATGCTGGTGGCCGTCAGGGCTGTCACCGCGCCGCGGATCGCCTCGTGGGTCACGACACCCTTCTTGTTCTTGGTCACCCAGGTGGCGTGCAGGGCGCGGGCGAGCCGGTCGCGGGCGGCATCCTTCTTCGTGCCCTTGTCCTGGTCGGCGGCTGAGGGGCTGCTCACGAGGGCGGCGGTGTCGGCATCCACGGTCGAACCGAAGCCGACCGCCTGCTGCTGACTACTGCCTGCTGCGGTGGTGTCGGGCTTCGAACAGGCTGTGACCGAGAACGCGGTGGTAGCGATGACTGCAGCGGTCAGAACGCTGCGGGTGATCGAGCGGTGCAACATGTTTCCTCCAGGGCGGGACCGGCTTCGGGCGGCCGTAGCGGGCCGCAGCACCCACTCTGCCTCGGCGACATGAGCAGTCGACGTGCGTCGTGTTCGGATCCTGTTCGGGTCGTCTGCGTCAGCAGGAGGCTGCGGATCAGGCGAAGATCGGCCCGATGGCCGGGTAGGCAGCCGTCAGCAGGCTCCGCACCGATGTGAGGGACGGTGTCGGTGCGGAGGCCGGTGACTGGAAGCCGGTGTCGAGACGCATCGGCTTGCCCCAGGCGAGGAGGTTCTCGATCGTCGTGCCCTCGGCGGCCCCCGACAGCGCCGCGAACCAGTCGGCTCGCGCGTAGGTGACGTCACCGCCGATGCTCACCAGCTCGACCCACGAGGGGTCGGCGAGGCACACGTTCTCATAGGGGTCCTGGTGGTGGCGTTCGAGCACCAGGAGATCGGCCGGGCGCCCGACCGCGAGCGAGCCCAGGTGGTCGTCGAGCCCGGCGACCCGCGCCGCCACTGTCGTGACCATGGCCACGAGATCGGCCGCGGCCACCTCGTGGCCCTGCTGGGCGAGCGCCCGCCGGGCCACCTTCATCTCCGCGAGCAGGCTCGACGAACCAGAGGGCAGCCAGTCGGCGCCGAGCGCGACCGGCATCCCGGCGTCGAGCGCCACGCCGGCCAAGGTGGTCTCACCGTAGAGGCGCAGATTCGACTGCGGCGACCACACCAGCCGGCAGCCGGCCTCGGCCACCGTGCGCAGGTCCGCCTCGGCGAGGGAGGCGCCGTGAATGATGTTGGTGGCCGGTGTCGCTGCGTTCAGCGAGAGGAACCGCTCGAACTCGCCGGCACTGCGCTCGTCGCCGCGCACGCCCTCGCAGAGGTGGAGGTAGAACGCCGTGACGTCACCGGCGGCGATGTCGGCGACGATCTTCTTCAGCCTCGGCACGTCGCGCGACGACGCCGACGGCAGGTCGATCATCGCTCTGGCCCGGTGCGCCCCGAACGCCCACAGGTCGACGTTGCGTACGAGCGGTTCCATCGTGGTGGTGCTCGCCCCCGACGCTCCCTGGATGCCGGTCACGCCGCCCACGAGGGCGCGCACCTCGGCGTAGCGCGTCTGGGTGCGTGCGGGCACCTGCTCGAGCAGGGTGTTCTGTGGGTCGCGCACGAGCTCGTGGTAAGGGTCGGAGGCGCGCCACCGGTAGCGGTTGGCGTACAGCTGCGGGGGTTCCCACGCGGCGAAGACGTTGAACTCCGGGTGGCCGTGCAGATCGAGCAGGCCGGGCAGGATCACCCCGTCGGTCTCGTGCACCGTGACCGAGGTGGGTTTGCGACGGGTGAGAGCCGAGACGACGCCCTCGGCGACGACGACGTACCCGCTTGACCACACCCCGTCAGGCGTGATGACCGCGCCGTGCAAGGCGAACGGCTCCGGCGGCAGCGATCTCGGACGTCGGGTCGGAGCCGGCAGCTTCTCGGTGATGCCATGTGAGTAGGCCCGGGCGAAGGCGTCGTTCACTTCTTCAGCGGTGGCCATGTTCGGGCTCCCTTCGGCACGGTCACCGTGATGGTGGCCCGCTTCTGTTGGGCGTCGGTGCCGCTCCGAACGGCCCAGGCCGCGATGTCACGCCACCAGTCGGGCGTTCCGGGCGGGAGGTCGCGTTCGGGGATGGGGGCGAGATCGCCTGGGGACCAGGCGGTTCCGTAGGGAGTGAGGTCGACTGCGGTCTCGGGCTCCAGATGTGCTGCGAGTGCTGGTAGGTGGTCGTTCCAGTTGGCGAGCTGCTCGGCGGTCGTATCGGCGAGCCGACGGCCCGAACCTCGGGCCGCGCCCTCCGCGTAGGTCGGGTGCCGGATCGAGGTGAGGTGGATGCCGGTCGCCGCGGAGGGCTGGAGCGTGGACCACGAGGTGTAGGCCGTGGTCGCGAGATCGCCCAGCGCCACCACGGCGGTGACGTCGGTGGCCACGAGCAGGGCGTCGAACCAGGCGTTGCGGTAGTCGGTGATCTTCTGGTTCTTCAGCTGCCGACTCCCGCCCCCCTGACCGTAGAGGCTGTAGAGGTAGACGTTGACCATGACATAGCTTTCACTGATGCCGACCTTGGCCAACAGTCCCTGGAGTCGCTGCCCGGCCTCGCCGACGAGGATGCGACGGCTGATCGTCTCGTGGGTGGCCGGGTCCTGACCCAGCACCAGCACCCTTGCCGTTCCGTCGAGTCGGCCCCGGTGGAAGATCGGCCCCCACTCGGTGCGGAAGTCATCGGCCGGGTAGATACCGGCATCGGGACGGGTCGCGACCAAGGTCGCGAACGGCTCGCTCACGTAGCCGGGACAACTCTGGTGCACGACGCTCACGGACGCCTCCACGGTCGACTTCTTTGTCAGTGCAGGGCTTTTCGAGGGTAGTCCTGATACGTGGCTCGTGCGCTTGGTTTGCCCCAACGGCCGCCTCTGCTCAGCGTCCTCCTGCCCGGGGCCGTGTGTCGCCGTCCGGGGGACGGCGGCTGGCAGTGCCCGCGTGGCATCAGACGGGTTAGAGTGCCTGCGTGATGGCATCACACTTCGACTTCGTCGACGTCATCGTGACCGAGCGCCATCTGGTGGTCACGAGTGCGGACGACCACGTCTGTCGGCTCGAGCCCCTCGAGTCTGACCTCGCCTGGTACTGCGACCTCGATGACGGCACCTCGTCCTCAGGTGAGAGCGACCCGGCATCGTTCGTCCGGTGGGTGTCTCCGGCGCTGCGGGTTGGGCCGTCGGCGAGCGGGTCGGTGGTCCCCCTGCTCGACGTGCGTCGCCCCGGCCCTCACTCTGACCTCGGAAGACTGATGAAGAAGCTCGGGCGCCTGGTCGGTGAGGCATCGCGGCGCGCGCCTGGGGGTGATGACGAAGCACGTTTCGTCTACGCCGATCCCGGTGGGGTCCTCGACGTTGCGCTGCGCCGGCGCCTCGAGAACTGGCCGTCGGCCCTCCACGGCGACGGTGTCGTGCGACCTGCCGAGCTGTGGTCGATCGCGTTGACCGGCGAAGGTCTGGTCGTGGAGTCGGTCTCGTGGTGGGGCAGTGCGCCGGCCCTCGACCATCAGATCGGGCTGGCCATCGACATCGCTCATCGACTGACCGCGCGCCGATAGTCCGCCACGGGCCTGGCCCGTCGCCGAGGTCGGGTCGGTGGAGAGCCGGGAACGGCTTACCCCGTCGGCAGCTCCACACAGTCGGAGCCACACGCGTCGCCGCTGGGCACCGGTTCGCCGGACACAGCCGCTGGGCGGTGCAGAACGGCGCGAGACGGGCGCACCAGCACGCCGTCGCCCGAGCGCTCCGCGGTGCCGTCGACGATCAGGGAGTAGCCGCCGGTCTGGGCCGGTGGCCACAGCAACGTCACGGATGTCCGTTGCTGGCTGTTGGTCAACGAGCGTCGGCCCAGCTGGGGCACGCGCAGCCGGTCGCCCTCGACCACCGGGTCAACAGCGACCGCGTGCACGCGCTCCCCCTCGCCGACGGTGAGCAGGTACGCGAACGGGTGGGGTTCGATCGTCTGAGCGAGCTCGGCGAGAGGGACGTTGATGCTCATGGCTGCATCGTAGGCTTCCGCCCGCCTGCCGTAGGGGGCTTCAGCGGAGGCCTGGAGCACAAAACCCAATCATGCAGGATGCCGCCGAACCGTGATTCGAACTCCAGCGCGCGGAGCCGACTCAACAGCACGTGAATCCGGGTGCATGGGGTCCCCCAGCCGAATACCGGAGGCAGGGACGGGGCAGCCGGTGGTTGCGAAGTTCACCGTCGCGCCGGCGTGCGTCGACCTGGACCTGGAGATGTTCGATCGCTCCTGCGCGGCCGACCGCCAGTGGTCGTCGTGCTCGACAACGCGACGGTCATGACCCGGTGGTCCGACGGAGGCCGTCGCAGGCCGTCGTCGGGCACGTGTCACTCGAGACGCCAACGGGTCGCGTGCGCGCGGTTCCGTCCGACCCGACCATCCAGCCGCTGCCGAACGAGATCCTGGTCAGCTACCTGAAGGACGGGTGGGAGGATGCTTGAAGCCGGTACTGTTCCGAGTCGGCGGTTCGTTTGCTTTCGTGACGCGCCCTTGGCGATCTGATCTGGGCGCCCAGCGATCTGGAATTCGCTCGGGACCTACGTGTCCGGGGGGGATCCGATCGAGGGTGACCTGCAGGCCCGTTGACCCTCGATCACGCCGAGCCAGGACCGGGAACGGCTCCCTCCGAGGGGCGTGACTCGACACCGCTCAGCCGAGGGGCCCGACCGTGATGGCAACCTTGCCGCGAACGGTGCCGGCTTCAAGGCGCCTCATCGCGTCGACCGTCTCGGCCAGCGGATAGGCCCGGTCGAGGCTCGGAACGACCTCTCCCGACTCGAGGAGCACTGCGAGCCGCTCGTAGTCAGAGGCCCGCTCCTTGGCGATGACACTCGTCAGACGCTGCCGGCCGAAGAGCGACGCAACTCTCGCCCGGAGCTGACGACCCATCGTGCCGCCGAACCAGTCGCCGCCACCCTCTCCGCCGACGAGCACGAGGGTGCCGGTCGGGGTGAGCACCCGCCGCAGCCGACCCAGCTCGTTCAGGCCCGCGATGTCGATGATGAGGTCGTACTGCGTCTGTCCGTCGGCGAAGTCATCGTGGGCGTAGTCGAGGGCCCGGTCGGCCCCGAGGGCGCGCACCAGGTCGAGCTTGGCGGAGCTGGCTACCGCGGTGACCTCAGCACCGACCGACTTCGCGAGCTGAACGGCGAACGACCCGACCCCACCGGAGGCTCCGGTGACCAGCACCTGCTGCCCCGCGGCCACCCGACCCGCGTCGATGACGGCCTGCAGGGCGGTGCCTCCGGAGATCGGGACGACGGCTGCCTGCTCCCATGTGAGGTTGGCTGGGCGGCGGGCGAGCTTGTCCTCCCGGGCCACGGCGTACTCGGCGACCGAGCCAGGGGCGACGCCGAAGATCTCGTCACCGACGGTGAACTTCGTCACCTCGGAACCGACCGCGGCGACGACCCCCGCGACATCACGACCGATGACCGGCTGCTTGGGGGTCCGCAGCCCGAACACCAGTCGCAGCAGGCGCGGCTTGCCCTGCATGAGGTGCCAGGTGCCCCGGTCGAGCCCGGCGGCGCGCACGTTGATGAGCACCTCCCGGGGGCCGACCTCGGGTCGGTCCACCTGAGCGAGACGCAGGATCTCAGAAGTCCCGTAGCCGTTCTGCACGACCGCCCGCATGGAGCCCGCCTTCGAGCTCTTCTCGCCAGACCCGCTGCCACTGCTGACGCCGACCGGTTGTTCTCCCATGACTACTCCCTCATGTCGTCGGCGAGTCCACCTCACCGTACTAAGTACGACCATGCTACCTTACTAAGTACGAACGGGCTAGGGTCTGGGCGGCGACGACCGAGGGGCGCGATGTGACGACCAGCAACGAGAGTGCCGGTTCCGCGGCGGCACGCACGCCGCTCAGCCGAGATCGCGTGCTTGACGGGGCGATGCGGGTGGCCGATGCCGAGGGACTGGCGTCGCTGACAATTCGCTCCCTCGCCCGGGAGCTCGGCGTGAAGCCGATGTCGGTCTACCACTACGTCGGAGGCAAGGAGGAGATCATCGACGGGATCGTCGACTGTGTCTTCGGTGAGATGGACCTGCCGGGGGCACAGGTAGATTGGCGCCCCGAGATGCACCGGCGCTGTCGTTCGGTTCGCGCGGTGCTTCGGCGCCACCCGTGGGCGATCCCCCTGCTGCAGTCGCGCACGCGTCCTGGCCGGGCGACCCTGCGCCACCTCGATGCGGTCATCGGTTGCCTCCGCGCCGCGGGCTTCTCGCTCGAACAGACCGCGCACGCCTACGCGCTGATCGACTCCTACGTCTACGGCTTCGCCCTTTCGGAGGCATCCCTGCCCATCAATGGCCCGGAGACCGTCAGTGAGGTGGCCGAGTCGATGATGGTGGCTTACCTCGCCGCCGACCACCCGAACCTGCTCGAGTTCACGACCGGGCACGTACTGCAACCCGGCTACGACTTCGGCCTCGAGTTCGACTACGGCCTCGGCCTCATCCTCGACGCGCTCTAGGTCAGCTCTAGGTCAGGTTCGCCGCGCGTCGCACCAGCAGAGTGCGCTCGGCCTCGTTCTGCGTCATGGCGGCCGCCCGCGCGAACTCCTCCCGCGCCTCGTCGTCGCGGCCGAGCCGCGCCAGCAGGTCGCCGCGCACGCTGGGCAGCAGGTGGTACCCGGCGAGCGCCGGAGAGTCAACGAGCTGGTCGACGATCTCCAGAGCGACGGAGGGCCCGGTGGCATACGACAGCGCCACCGCCCGGTTGAGCTCGACGACGGGTGAGGGTCGCAGCGCACCGAGCATTCCGTAGAGCCCGACGATCCGCACCCAGTCGGTGGCATCGGCCGTGCGGGCTCGGGCGTGACAGGCGGCAATCTCGGCCTGCAGCAGGTAGGGACCCACGGCTCGGGTCGGCGCCCCCCCACCGGTCGGGATGCCGCACAGCTCGGCGCCGCGCTCGAGCGCGGTCAGCGCATGGCGGATCAGCGACCAGTCCCAGCGCGTACGGTCCTGCTCGAGCAGCAGCACGGGCTCGCCGTCGCGGTCGACCCTGGCCCGGGTGCGTGAGGCCTGGATCTCCATGAGCGCGAGCAGCCCGTGCACCTCGGGTTCGCGCGGCGCGAGGGCCGCCAGCACGCGACCGAGCCGGATCGCCTCCTCCATCAGGTCACCGCGCACCCAGTCGCGGCCCGAGGTGGCGGCGTAGCCCTCGTTGAAGACGAGGTAGATCACCTCGAGCACCGACGCCAGGCGCGGGACCAGCTCGGCGCCCGAAGGGATCTCGATGGTGACCCCTTCGGCCGACAGGCTCTTCTTCGCCCGTGAGATCCGTTGGCCGATGGTCGACTCCTGGGCGAGGAGGGCTCGGGCGATCTCACGAGTCGTGAGCCCACCGATCATGCGCAGGGTCAGGCAGATCCGGGCCTGCGCGGTCAGGCTGGGGTGGCAGGCGGCGAAGATCAGACCCAGCACGTCGTCGTCGATGTCGTCGAACACGTCGTCGAAGTCACCCTCCGCCAGGTCGGCCACGCGTAGCTGTTCCGCGTGGCCGACCAGCTCGAGCTTGGTCGCCAGGTTGACGTCTCGCCGGATGCAGTCGATGGCCCGTCGTCGGGCGGTGGCCGTGAGCCAGGCGCCGGGCTTGTCAGGGATCCCGACGCGCGGCCACTGTTCGATGGCCTGCACGACGGCGTCCTGGGCCAGGTCTTCGGCCAGGCCGACATCCCCGACGAGGCGAGCTACGACGGCCGTGACCTTGGCGGCCTCCATGCGCCAGACCGCCTCGATCGTGCGGGTGACCTCTTCGGCCCTCGCCCCGCGCGCGTCCGCCGTCTCCCTCACCCTCGCTCAGCCCTGGGCGGCAGTACGCGCCGCCGCCTCACGCATCGCGTCCTCGCGCTCCCTCAGCTCGGGGGTGAGCGCGTCGCCGAAGTCGTCGGCCGCGAACACCTGGCGCAGCTCGAGAGTGAACTCGGCATCGTCAGAGCAGCTGCGCGGCCATTTCCGCAGCCACTCGACGGCCTCCTGCCTCGAGCTGACGTCGATCATGGTGAACCCGGCGATGAGCTCCTTGGCCTCGGCGAACGGGCCGTCGG
>JBDTVJ010000088.1:0-13498 GCA_040007275.1 Terracoccus sp. | reverse complement strand
GGGGGACGAGCGGGTCGGTGGCCTTCGCGTGCCACCACACCGCCCCCACCAGGGCAACCAGGCCGAGTGGCAGCAGGGCGTAACCGAGAGGCCCCACAACCTCCTTCTCGGGGTCGGACGACGCGAAGGTGAGCACGAGGGCGCCGAGCACCACGGCGATGAGCGCAGCTCCCACGAGGTCGAGGCGCCGCAGCAGGGCCCACCAGCGCGCAGCGGTGACGACGGCCAGCAACGCGAGCGCCACCAGGGCCGTCACACCGATCGGCGTGAGCACCCGGGAGTCACCGACCAAGGGCACGAAGGGCGCTCCCAGGGTCACGTCGGTAACGAAGCGGGCCGGAGCGGCGAGGGCCAACCCACCGAGGGCGAGGCTGGCCAGCCCCAGCACCCAGGCGATGGCGGTCACGGACTGCCATCGTGAGCCTCCTGCGGGGACCACCCCGGCGCTCTTCACACCTCCTCTGCGATGCTGAGCGAGACGGGCCCGCTGGTGTGGTCGGGTGGCCGTCTGGCCCCCGTCAGCGTGGGCTCGGCCGCCCAGCACACGGATGACGACATAGAGCACGATGCCGGCAGCGACGTTGGCCCAGAAGATTGCTCGCCAGCCCGACCACGCGAGGATGACGGCGCCGAGCACGGGCCCGAGCACCGAACCGAGCTCTTGCACCGCCCCGACCACACCGAGGGGCGTGCCGCGTCGCTCCGGCGGCCAGCGGTCGGCCACGAGGGCCAGCGTGGCCGGTACGAGCCCGCCCCCGCCGATGCCCTGCAGCACCCGGCCGGTGACCAGCACCGGCATCTCGACGGCGAGCGCCGTGATGGCCGAACCGATCACGAACACGACGAGACAGCCGAGCAGCACCCGGTGTCGCGGGGCGATGTCAGCGAGTCGGCCGATGAGGGGCAGCACGGCGATGTAGCCGAGCAGGAAGCCCGAGATGATCGGCGTGGCCTCCTGCAGCGAGTCGATGCCGATGCCGACCCCAGCCATCATGTCGGTGAGCGCCAGCACCACCACGTAGGTGTCGGCGGCCGCCAACGCGACGGCCACAGAGGCGGCCGCAAGCAAGGCCAACCGGTCGCTTCGGCCGGCCGTCTCGGACCCGTCGGCCCCGGTGTGCACGACTGGTTGCGAGGCGGTCACGCTCAGGGCTTCTCGATGGTGACCGGCTCGCCGTACTTGTCGAGCACGAGGGTGTAGGTCGAGGTCGCACCGGCGCCGAAGAACGGGCCCTTGAGCACGACCTGGCGCAACTGCTCGTCGTCGGTGAGGCCATAGGTGGCCGCGAACGTCCCGTTCCGGTCGCCGATGCCCAGCAGGTCGGTGACGTTCGCCCCAGGAACGGTGCCGCTGATGGTCGAGAGCACCTCACTGCCGAGACGCACCGGCTCGCCCTTGGTCGGGTTCGAGGTCTTGGTGAGCAGGGTGGTCAGGCCCTTGTCGGTCGAGAAGAGGGTGGCCGGGTCGGGCAGACCGACGGTCTTGGGGTCGATCTTGTTCATCCCGGGAATGAAGGGCAGCTTGGCGTAGACGTCGCCGTCCAGCGACACCACCTCGGCGTCGGCCTCGATGCCGCGAAGCCGCACCTTGAAGGTGCCCTTGAACGCCGGCGGATGCTGGCCGACCCCCTCGGCGGAGATGATGCCGTCGGCCCCGTCGGGGACGTCGGCACTCGTGAGCCGTAGGTGGAACGACGTCGCCACGTCGGCCTTGCTCTTGGCCGCCGCCAGACGCTGGGCGGGGCTGATCCCGGTCGACTGGGTCGGCGAGGGAGTATCTGCGCCGCTCGAGCAGGCGCTGACACTGGCGAGGCAGAGAGCCGCCAGGGCGGTCGAGACGATGCTCTTGGGCAGACGCATGGTCGTAGGCTAATCGAGGGTGAGGCCGACATCGCTATGCTCGCCGGACGCTCACCCCGCCGAACGGGTTGGCCCGCCCAGGGCGCTCTGTCCGTTCGTACACGAAGGAGGCTGGCCATGATCCTGCTCGGTATCGTCGTTCTGCTGATCGGTGTCGGCGCCGGAGCGGTCACCTACGTGGCCACCACCGGCCGCAACGCCACCATCGCCGTCGAGGCCCTCGGGTTCACCCGCACCGCGAGCGCGATCGAGCTGGCCGCGTACGGCCTCGTCGCCGCGCTGGTCTTCTGCCTGGGCTGGGCGCTGATCGCTGCGGGGCTGCGCCGGCGCGGGCGCGTCAAGCGCGACGACCGCGAACGCGCCCGCATCGACGAGCTTGAGCGCCGGGCGGGCGCTGATCGCGCCGAGAGCGAGCGTCGGTTCGAGGAAGCCGGTCGCCGAGACGAGGACCTGCGCCGCCGAGACGACGACCTCGGCCACCGCGAGAAGGAGGTGTCGCTGCGCCACGACCGCCTCGACGCCCGTGAACAGCAGGTCTCCCGCGGTGAGCAGGCGCTGTCTCGGCGCCAGCGGGAGTTCGAGGAGCAGCGCAAGCCATCGGTGGCCGACGTCGTTTCGGGGCGGGCTCAGGGCAACGTCCACGACGGCACGGCCGAGTGGGTCGTCCCCACACCCGCCTACACCGAGCCGGCCGACACGCGCAAGATCGCCACCACCAGCTCCCCGGATGCCGTCACCGAGGAGATGCCCCGCGCGACGGGTGACAACCGGCGGTGAGCCGCCACGCCGCGTACGTCTTCGACCTCGACGGCGTGGTTCGCGACTTCGCACCGGGCAGTGCCGACGGCGCCATCGAGAAGGCGCTCGGACTACCCGCCGGCAGCGTGGCCGCGACCGCGTTCCGCGATGACCTGGTCGCGCCGACCATCACTGGCCTCCAGAGCTTCGAGCAGTGGTACCACGCCATCTGCACCGAGCTCGAGCAGGTCGTGGCCGATCCCGGTCAGGTGCGCCACGAGATGCAGGGGTGGCGCGCGCATCGAGGCACGCCGATCCGCGAGACGGTCGAGCGGCTGACGTCGCTGCGCGCCGCGGGGCGTCGGACCTACGTGTTCACCAACGGCACCGACCACGTACCCACCGAGCTCGACCTGCTCGGCGTCAGCGAGTTGTTCCACGGCGTGCTCAACAGCGCGGACTTCGGGGTGGCCAAACCCGACCCGGGGGCGTACGCCGCCGCGCACCGCTCGATCGAGCTCGACCTCGCGCGTTTCGTGGCCGGGCCGGAGGTCTGGTTCACCGACGACCGCGTCGCCAACGTCGAGGCGGCGCGTGACTTCGGCTGGCATGCCGAGCTCTTTCTGCCCACCTCGACCTGAGCCCCACCGCCCCACCACCCTTCACCGTCGAGAGGACGTTTCGTGTCGCACGAAACGTCCTCTCGAGGGCGACGGGTGTTCGAGTGGCCTAGATTTGCGGCGTGACCGACCCGCGCCCCAGCCGCAAACCTCGCTTCGACGTCGTGAGCCGTGACGTGGCGTCCTCGCCGGAGGCCATCTTCGCGGTGCTCGCCGACCCCCTGCGCCACCCGGCCCTCGACGACTCGGGCATGGTGCTCGAACCGGCCACGGAGGGTTCCGGGTCGCCACCTGGGCCGATCACCCACGTGGGTCAGGTGTTCCGGATGCGGATGACGATGGGCGGGGTCAACCGCTACGAGACCGACAACCACGTCTTCGTCTTCGAGCCAGGCCGGGCGATCGGCTGGGAGGTGGCCGAAGTCGACGGTAAACCGCTCGGGTGGACCTGGCGCTTCGACCTGGAACCGGTCGAAGCCGGCACCCGGGTCACCCCGGTCACCCGGGTCACTCAAACCTACGACTGGTCGCAGGTGACCGACGCCGAGACGCTGCGCACCATCCCGTTTCCGGCCGTCCCCCGCGACGCCCGCCTCGAGACCCTCGCCCTGCTGGCCGAACTGGTCGAGACCCCCTGACGGCCCCACCCTCAACCGTCGAGAGGGCAGTTCGTGTAGCACGAACTGCCCTCTCGACGGTTGAGGGTGGGGCCTGTGGGGGGCTTGGGTCAGGCCGGAGCGAGGGTGAGGGTCTGACCGGTCTCGTCGAGGTCGACGGCGACCGTACTGCCGTCGCGCACCTCTCCGGCGAGCAGTGCCCGCGCCAGCCGGTCGCCGATCTCACGCTGCACGAGCCGCCGCAGCGGCCGGGCACCATAGGCCGGGTCATAGCCGGTGGCCGCGAGCCAGCCGCGAGCGGCATCCGACACCTCGAGGCTGATCCGCCGGTCGCCCAGACGGGTCGCGAACTGGCGCACCTGCAGGTCGACGATGTGCGCGAGCTCGTCTCGGCGGAGCGCGTCGAAGATGACGACCTCGTCGAGCCGGTTGAGAAACTCGGGCTTGAACGTGGCGCGCACCAGCCCCATGACCGACTCGTGGGCCGCCTCCGGGCTCAGGGTCGGGTCGGTGAGGAACTGCGAGCCGAGGTTGGAGGTGAGCACGAGGATGACGTTGCGGAAGTCGACCGTGCGACCCTGCCCGTCGGTGAGCCGACCGTCGTCGAGCACCTGCAGCAGGATGTCGAAGGTCTCGGGGTGCGCCTTCTCGACCTCGTCGAGCAGCACCACCGAGTAGGGCCGGCGCCGCACCGCCTCGGTGAGCTGGCCGCCCTCCTCGTAGCCGACGTAGCCGGGCGGGGCGCCGATCAGGCGTGCCACCGCGTGCCGTTCGCTGTACTCCGACATGTCGATGCGCACCATGGCGCGTTCGTCGTCGAAGAGGAAGTCGGCCAGGCTCTTGGCCAGCTCGGTCTTGCCGACGCCGGTCGGGCCGAGGAAGAGGAACGACCCGGTCGGGCGGTCGGGGTCGCTGACGCCCGCACGGGTGCGGCGAACGGCGTCCGACACGGCTCGTACCGCTGCGGCCTGGCCGATCAGGCGTGCGCCGATGTGCTGCTCCATGTGCAGCAGCTTCTCGGTCTCGCCCTCGAGCAGACGACCCGCGGGGATGCCGGTCCAAGCCGAGATGACGTCGGCGATGTCGTCGCTGCCGACCTCCTCCTTGACCATCGGCTCGTCGTCGCCCGAGCTGGTTGCCGCTTCGCTCTCCTGGGCAGCCGCGAGCTGCTTCTCCAGCGTCGGGATGTCGCCGTAAGCGATCTTCGACGCACCGGCGAGGTCGCCGTCTCGCTGGAGCCGGTCGGCCTGGGCGCGCATTTCGTCGATCTGGGCCTTCAGGTCACCGACAGCGTTGAGCCCGGCCTTCTCCGCCTCCCAGCGGGCATTGAGCGCCGCCAGCTCTTCGGAGCGGTCGGCGAGGTCTTTGCGTAGCCGCGCCAGACGTTCGCGGGAAGCGTCGTCGGTCTCGTTCTCGAGTGCGAACTCCTCCATCTTCAGCCGGTCGACGGCGCGGCGCAGCTCATCGATCTCGACGGGGCTCGAGTCGATCTCCATGCGCAGCCGCGAGGCGGCCTCGTCGATGAGGTCGATGGCCTTGTCGGGCAGCTGCCGCCCAGAGATGAACCGATCGCTGAGCGTGGCCGCGGCCACGAGGGCGGCGTCAGCGATCGTCACCTTGTGGTGGGCCTCGTAGCGCTCCTTGAGCCCGCGCAGGATGGCGATCGTGTCTTCGACGGAGGGCTCACCGACGAAGACCTGCTGGAAGCGCCGTTCGAGAGCGGCATCCTTCTCGATGTGCTTGCGGTACTCATCGAGCGTGGTGGCCCCGACCAGGCGCAGCTCACCGCGGGCGAGCATGGGCTTGAGCATGTTGCCGGCGTCCATGGCGCCCTCGCTGGCGCCTGCGCCGACCACGGTGTGGATCTCGTCGATGAAGGTGACGACCTGGCCGTCGCTGTTCTTGATCTCCTCGAGCACGGCCTTGAGGCGCTCCTCGAACTCGCCGCGGTACTTGGCGCCGGCGATCATCGCGCCGAGGTCGAGGCTGATCAGGGTCTTGCCGCGCAGGCTCTCGGGCACGTCGCCTTCGACCATGCGCTGGGCGAGCCCCTCGACGACCGCGGTCTTGCCGACGCCGGGGTCACCGATGAGCACGGGGTTGTTCTTGGTGCGGCGGCTGAGCACCTGCACGACCCGGCGGATCTCGGCGTCGCGGCCGATGACGGGGTCGAGTCGACCCTCGCGGGCCTGCTCGGTGAGGTCGGTGCCGTACTTCGCGAGCGCCTCGAAGGTGCCCTCGGGGTTGGCGGAGGTGACCGGTCGGCCGCCACGCAGGCCCGGTATCGCCGCCTCGATGGCGTCGGCGTCGAGACCGAAACGGCCGGTGCGCGCCATCGCGAGCAGCAGGTGGTCGGTCGAGACGTAGGAGTCGCCCATGGCCGTCATGTACTGCTGCGCCTGGGTCACCGCCGCCAGGCCGGCACGAGACAGAGCCGGCTGCTCAGCCCCGGTCACCTGGGGCAGGCTGGCCATGGCTGACTCGGCGGCCTTGGTGGCCGCCTCGACCGAGGACCCGGCGGCGGTGAGCAGCGCCGGGGTGGTCGTGCCGCTCTGGGCGGCCAGCGCCAGCAGCAGGTGGGCGGGCTCGATGTTGGGGTGGTGCTTGCCGGCGGCGGTGGTCGCGGCTTGGGCAAAGGCCTCTTGGGCCCGGGTGGTCAGTTGCAGGTCCATGCGCGCCTGATGCCTTCCTGTCGGCGGAACCGGTCATGAGCGGCAACCCGATCAAAGTTGAGTCTATTCCGCTCAAGGCTTGCGAGATCGGGACCTAAACACATGCTCACGTATCGGCCCATCGAACGCCACCTGGAACCGTCGATGCAGGCCTCCTGCAGGCAAGCGTGCCGTCAGCCGAGGGGCCAAGCGCCCTGCCGTGCTCTCCCGCGACGCGGCCGTGCGAGGGCTGCGACGAACGCTGGCGGCCCCCTGCACCACGACCGTACGCGGGCCGCCGAGCGAGGTGGCGCTGCAGCCGGACACCGATCCGGTGCCAAGGGCTTGCGTGGCCGGCCTCGATGCCATCGAGTCGGTGTCGGTCGCGCTGTTGGTCGAGCGAATCGGGCGTCTGGGCGACCAGCGGATGCGCGAGATCTGCGCGCTGGCGATCTCGGTCGACTGCCGACCGTGAACGCCCGACGTAGACCTGGTTCGCAGCCGGCGCCTCTTCTCAGGTGAGGCAGAACTCGTTGCCCTCTGGGTCCTGCATCACCAGGAAGTGGTCGACCTGGGTCACGGTCTCTCGCACCAGGGTGGCGCCGAGCCCGACCAACCGATCGGCCTCGACCTTCAGCGCCTCGCCCTTTCCCTCGGCGGGGCCGGACGTGCCTGACACCCGCACGTCGAGGTGCACCCGGTTCTTCACCGTCTTCGCCTCGGGCACCTTCTGCAGGAAGACCCGTGGTCTCGACCCGTCGGGGTCGACGATGGCGTTCGCGTCGTTGTGCCGCTCGGGAGGCAGGCCCCACGACGTGAGCGCATCGGGCCAGGAGTCGAAGCCAGCGGGCGGCGCCTCCCGTACGTAGCCGAGTGCTTCGGCCCAGAACACTCCGAGCGACTCGGGGTCACGGGCATCGATCGTCACCTGGAATACCTTGCTCATCGCGTTCCTCTCACGTCGTTCCACCCCACGGCCCCGGCGCCTCCGATGGCGACGTCTGCCTGCGAGCGGCATCCCTGCGTGACGCCCGCGTGATCGCGCTGGACCGGCAGAGGCTCGACTGCCGTGCGTTCGAGACTAGAGCGAGGGGCCGACAGCCCGCCCGGGTATGACTCTCATCGTGACCGACAGCCCCGACCTGCTGGCCCTGGGCGATGTGCCCTTCATCCGGTTGACCACGTTTCGCAAGACGGGCGAACCCGTGGGCACCACGGTGTGGGTGGCCCGCGACGGCGACTCCCTCGTCGCGTTTACCCCCGTCGGCGCGGGCAAGCTCAAACGCCTGCGGCACACGAAGCGGGTCGAGGTGGTGCAGAGCTCGCGCGGCGGCACGGTAGCCGACGACGCACGGTCGGTGAAGGCGGTGGCCGAGATCGACTCCAGCGACAGCACGCTGGCCCACGTCAGTGATCTGCTGAGCAAGAAGTACGGCGTTCAGTACAAGCTCATCATGGTCCTGGAGAAGATGTTCTCGAAGGGCTCGCGCGACCGCGACGTCATCCGCATCACTGCGGGCTGAGAATAGCTGCGGGCTAAGACACCCCTGCCCCGGCCGCACCATGGTTCAACCGGTCGTGGTGGCCATCACCGGAACGATGACGCCCGCCACAATGGCTGCCTGCAGGTCGCTGATCGCCTTGGCCACTGCGTCGCCGCCCCAGCCACCCTGGCCGATCTGCCTGGCCCGTTGCTTCACCTGCTTCTTGTCCATCTCGGGCACCAGCCTGGGCAGCAGGCCGGTTGCGGCGGCGACCGCGATCAGTGCCGCCGTTCGCGCGTCGGGCTGGTCCGAGCTGTTGAGCGCGCCGCGGATGGTCTCGACCATGCCCGAGCGAACGGTCGTGAGCTGGACACGGCGCGTCACAGAGAAGAACCCCATCACCCGGTCCTCGTGCGAGCGGACGAGCCCGTCACTTTCGAGTCGGTTCCAGGTGGCATCACGCAGGGCACCGGCCCGGTCCTTGAAGCTCTCGGCGCCGCCGATGCGCGCGATCGCCTTCTTCGGGGCGTAGCCATCGGCGCGGGCCAGGAGTGGCACGAGCTCGGGGACCACGTCGGCCCCGCTCGAGCGCAACCGCGCCCCTTTGCCGTCTCCGTCCAGAGCCAACGCCTCCTGCAGGTTCAGCTCGAGCAGGGCCGCCCCCGCGAGGCCTGCCTTGAGGTGTCCTTCTTCGATCAGCCTCTTGCCGGATGCTGGGTCGTGGGCCAGCAGCAGCAGCTCGGCGTGAAGCGGAAGTGCGGAAGGGCTGAACATGTCGGTGCCTCCGGGTCTCTTTCGGGTCTTCGTCTCTGGGGTCGGGGCGGACGGACTGTCCGCACACCGACCACGCTACGGACGGGCTCACCTCGGTCGGATCCCCCACCGGAGTGAGTTCGGCGCCCACCTGTCTCCCCCGTGAGGTTGAGCTTCACCGCTGCAGAGATGGCGCCTGCGCGTCTCCGAGAGAGTGGAGGCTTGCGCTAGGAGCGGGTTCCAGAGCGCCACACGACGAGTGACTGCGAGGCGAGCGGTCGCGGCGGACGCTCGCCCGGTCGCACCGTGACGACCTCGCCACGACGGCCCACCGCGAAGACCCGGGTGCCGGATGCGAGGGCGGCGTGAGCGGCATCCAGCTCGGCGCTGAGGTCGTCGACGCGTGAGCGCAGCACCGACACGTGGTTCTCCAGGTCAAGGATGCGCTGGATGCCGGCGAGCGAGACGCCTTCCTGCGACAGCCGTTGCACCTCGCGCAGCAGCGAGACGTCACGACCGCTGTAGCGCCGGCCGCCGCCGCGGGTGCGGGACGGCGAGACCAGCCCGAGGCGGTCGTACTGTCGCAACGTCTGGGCGTGCATGCCGGCCAGCTCGGCCGCCACGGAGATGACGAAGACCGGGGTGTCGTCGTCATGGGCCATCGTCATCACCTTCCTCTTGCTTCTGCTGTCGGTTCGAAGTGCCGCGGGATGCTGCTCAGGTGCGGGCGCGCTCGAACAGGTCGGCTCGCGGGTCGTGGCCGTCTTCGGCTGCGGCCATCTTCTCGACCGCCTCGCGGGCCTCGTCGGTGAGCCGCTGCGGCACCACGACCTGAACGCGGGCGAGCAGGTCTCCGGTCGATTCGCCGCGCTTGACGCCTCGGCCCTTGACCCGCAGCACGCGCCCGCTCGGGGTGCCGGGAGCGATCTTGACCTTCACCGAGAATCCGTCGAGTGTGGGGACCGCAACAGTGGCACCGAGGGCAGCCTCGGCGAAGGTCACCGGCAGGTCGACGGTGAGGTTGTCACGGTCGCGGCCGAAGACCGGGTGCTTGTCGACCGACACGGTGAGGATGAGGTCGCCCGGCTTGCTGCCCGGGTCGCCTTTCCGTCCTTTGCCACGCAGGCGGATCTTTTGACCGTCCTTGACCCCAGCGGGGATTCGCGCCGTGATCCGACCGAGATCCGGCGAGCTCAGGGTGACGGTCGAGCCCTCGACCGCGTCACGGAAGGGGATGTTGGTGCTGGCTGACACGTCGGCACCGGCGCGAGGCCCGGGTGTCGAACCGAACCCGCCGAAGCCGCCGCCGCCCCTGCCCTGGGCGCCGCCGCCGAACATCTGGCTGAGGAGGTCCTCGATGTCGGGCTGGCCCCCGCCGCCACCACCGCCGCCAGCGCCGAACGGCGCGTGTTGGCCACCCTGGCTCCCTTGCCCGAAGGCGGAGAAGATGTCTTCGAAGCCGGCACCACCACCGCCGGGGCCGCCGGCGGTGAAGCGGGCGCCGCCGCCGGACATGGCCCGGATGGCGTCGTACTCTTTGCGCTGCTCGGGGTCAGAGAGCACGGCATAGGCCTCGCCGACCTCCTTGAAGCGCTCCTCGGCCTTGGCGTCACCGACGTTGTGGTCAGGGTGCATCGTGCGGGCGCGCTTGCGGTAGGTCTTCTTGATGGTCGCGGCGTCGGCGTCGTGCGCAACACCGAGAATCGCGTAGAAGTCCTTCTCGAACCAGTCCTGGCTAGCCAACTCGTCGCACCTCCTGGGCCGTCATCGTGTGGTCGGTCTCATCATGCTGGATGCCGCCGGGCTGCGAGTGCAGCCCGGCGGCCAGTCGTTCAGCTGGGGTCGGCAACCGACACCCGCGCCGCGCGCACGAGGCGTTCGCCGATGCGGTAGCCCGGCTGGAGCACCTGCACGACTGTCGTGCTGGTCGCGTCGTCGGGCAGCTCGGCCTCGATGTGCATGAGGGCTTCGTGCACCTTGGGGTCGAACTCCTGACCTGCCTCACCGAGTCGTTCCACGCCGTAGCGGCCGAGGATCGACTCGAGCTTGTCGGCGATCGCGGCGAAGGGGCCGCTCAGGAGGTCACCGGCCTGACGGGCCATGTGAATATCGTCGAGCACCGGGAGCAGCGACTCCACGACACCGCCGACAGCGGTGGCGCGAATGACGTCGCGGTCACGGTCGACCCGCTTCTTGTAGTTGACGTACTCGGCCTGGAGGCGCTGCAGGTCAGCGAGCAGGGTGGCCGCCATGGTGTCCTCCTGTGCGAGGGCGTCAGCTTCGGCGGGCCTGCGTGCAGACCTGGCTTCGTGGTCGAACTCGTCGCTGCCACCTGGCTCCGCCGAGGCACCGGCACCACCCTCGTAGTAGCTGTGGCGCCCGGCCTTGTGATCTGTTCCCTGACCCTGGTCGGTGGCCCCGACCGGGGGGCCGGCAGCGTTGCTGCCGGCCCCCTCGGTCGACGACTGTGACCCGCTCGCCCGGTCGGCGCCCCCGTCAGGCATCGAGTCCGGCGTCACGGGAACCTCCCACATGGCGTCGTCGTGCGTGCCTTCGGCGGGCGTCACTTGGCGCCCTTGCCCTCGTCATCGTCGATGACCTCGGCGTCGACGACATCGTCGTCGGCGTTGTGTGAGCCTGCGGAACCAGAGTCGGCAGGGCCGTCGGACTGCTGGCCCTCGAAGCCGCTCGCGCCGGCGCCGGCACCGGCGGAGGCGGAGGCGGAGGCCTGGTCGGCCGCGTAGACGGCCTGGCCCATGGCCTGCGACTTGGTGTTGAGGTCTTCGATCTTGGCCTTGAGGTCAACGGCGCTGGTCTCGACACCGTTGGCGATCGCGGCCTTGAGGTCGGCGAGCGACTCCTCCACCGGCGTCTTGACGTCGGCGGGGATCTTGTCGCCCGACTCGCTGAGGAAGCTCTCGGTCGAGAAGACGAGCTGCTCGGCCTGGTTCTTCAGCTCGGCCTCCTCGCGGCGCTTCGCGTCCTCCTCGGCGTGAGCCTCGGCGTCCTTGACCATCTTGTCGATCTCGTCCTTGGACAGGGCCGAGCCGCCGGTGATCGTCATCTTCTGCTCCTTGCCAGTTCCCTGGTCCTTGGCAGAGACGTTGACGATGCCGTTGGCGTCGATGTCGAAGGTGACCTCGATCTTCGGCACACCGCGGCGGGCCGGCGCGATGCCGGTCAGCTCGAAGGTGCCGAGCGACTTGTTGTGCTGGGCGATCTCGCGCTCACCCTGGAACACCTGGATGAGAACCGACGGCTGGTTGTCGTCGGCGGTCGAGAAGATCTCGGAGCGCTTCGTCGGGATCGCGGTGTTGCGGTCGATGAGCTTGGTCATCAGCCCGCCCTTGGTCTCGATGCCGAGCGACAGGGGCGTGACGTCGATGAGCAGCACGTCCTTGCGCTCACCCTTCAGCACGCCGGCCTGCAGGCTCGCGCCCATGGCGACGACCTCGTCGGGGTTGACGCCCTTGTTGGGCTCCTGGCCCCCGGTGAGCTCCTTGACGAGACTGGTGACGGCCGGCATCCGGGTGGAGCCGCCGACGAGCACGACGTGGTCGATCTCGGCGACCTTGATGCCCGCGTCGGCGATCACCTTGTTGAACGGGGCCTTGCAGCGGTCGAGCAGCGCCTTGGTCATCTGCTCGAACTGCGCCCGGGTCAGGTTCTCATCGAGGTGGATCGGGCCGTCGGGGGTCATCGAGATGTACTGCGCCGAGATGTTCGTGGAGGTCGCGGTCGACAGCTCCTTCTTGGCGCGCTCGGCCTCGTCACGCAGGCGCTGCATCGCGATCTTGTCCTTGGAGAGGTCCTGACCGGTCTTGTTCTTCACCTGGGTGATGAGGTGCTTCATCACGAGGTCGTCCCAGTCGTCGCCGCCGAGGGCGTTGTCACCGTTGGTGGCCCGCACCTGGATTGTGGCGAAGCCGTCGTCGGGGTCCTTGCCCACCTCGAGGAGCGACACGTCGAACGTGCCACCACCGAGGTCGAAGACGAGGATGAGCTCGTCCTCCTTGCCCTTGTCGAGGCCGTAGGCCAGCGCGGCCGCAGTGGGCTCGTTGACGATGCGCAGCACGTTGAGGCCCGCGATCTCACCGGCCTCCTTGGTGGCCTGACGCTCGGCGTCGTCGAAGTACGCGGGAACGGTGATGACGGCATCCGTCACGGTCTCCCCGAGGTAGCTTTCGGCGTCGCGCTTCAGCTTCTGCAGGATGCGCGCGCTGATCTCCTGCGCCGTGTAGGTCTTGCCGTCGATCTCCGGCGACCTCCAGCTCGTGCCCATGTGGCGCTTGACCGAGCGGATGGTGCGGTCGACGTTGGTGACGGCCTGGCGCTTGGCGACCTCGCCGACCAGCACCTCACCGCTCTTGCTGAACGCGACGACCGACGGGGTGGTACGCCCGCCCTCGGCGTTCGAGATGATCGTCGGGTCGCCGCCCTCGAGGACGGAGACGGCCGAGTTGGTGGTTCCGAGGTCGATTCCGACCGCACGTGCCATGGGTTGCTCCTTGTGATGGGTGATGCCGGATGCCGCCGGGCTGCCTCCGCGGAGACGGCCCGGGCCAGCTGCCGGCCGGGTTCAGTGGTGAAGATCCGGCTACTCGCTCAATCTGCCGCGTGACCTCGCACTTGTCAAAGCCACACTCTCAAATCTTGCGCTCACCTGACTCAACTCTGAGCGACAGGGCCTTGTTCCCCGTCGGCGGCATAGTTTTGCGGTCATGTGTCGCTTCGCCACTATCTTGTCGGCGGGGTGGACGCTGGAGGTATGGAGC
>JBDTVJ010000087.1:0-13641 GCA_040007275.1 Terracoccus sp. | reverse complement strand
ACAGCATCACAGGCTGCTCGCAGCGTGCAGCCCTGCCCCATCAACACCCAAAACCCGAGCCTGCTTATTGATCAGTTCCTTCTTCGACCACACCTGCAACACCTCACATCAGTAGGGGTGTTGCAACGACCGACTGAGCCCGCCGATCCCTTCTGGAGCACCCGTGTACCCGGCCTGGTCGATGACCTCGGTCGTGGCCGAACGCTTATGCGGGTCCATCCCCATAATCACGCCAATCGCACTGTCCTCCTTCACTTCATCGTGACTACCTGATGTGAAGCGGGGAGGGCATTACGGCTTCGAGCAGAACAAGCCCCTTTCAAGCCTCTCCTCGCACGATGCTCGAGGTGTGACTGAAGCGTGATGGGCGGATCGATCCCTTCGCGAGTCCGGATCTCTACTGTGGCGAGGGTTCGTTAGCGTCCAAGCGATGGGGGCCAGTGGTGCTGGTGCTACGGCGACTGGTCCGCGATTGGCGCCGGGCTGCAGCGACCGGTCTGACTGTCCTGCTGGCGGTGGTTGCATTCGTGGTGTTGACGGGGTCAGCGCAGCAGTCCCGGTTGGAGGTGACCGCGACGGTCGATGCGAACTACCGCTCCTCCTACGACATTTTGGTGCGCCCGAAGCAGTCCAAGACCCCGATTGAGGCTTCGACGGGCCGGGTGAGACCGAACTACCTGTCCGGGCTCTACGGCGGAATCACCACCGCGCAGTCCGATGCTGTGGGCAAGGTGTCCGGTGTCGAGATCTCGGCGCCCATCGCGATGGTCGGTCAGGTTTTCCAGTCGGTCGATGTCCCCGTCGATATTACTGACTTGGTGGGCGATGCCGGGCCGGCGCTGGTCCGGCTCTCGTCATCAGAGGCCTCGATGCGGGGCCTGGCCACGACGCCCGGCCCCGCGGGTTACGTCTACGTCGGTGACGGGGTGAAGCTCGACCTGAACAGTGACGACACCCCGGTGCTGGAGAAGCAGGGCCCGCGTAGCGTGCCGGTCTGTCAAGACCTGCGGCGCGGAACGCAGGCCGGTAGCCCCTTCGACCGGCAGAACACCTGGGACCCCACCTGCTACGACCGCAACACCGGCCGCTCAGGGATGGACTGGCCACAGCAGCCGGGCCGGTTCCTGGCCACGGTTCGGATGTCGTTTCCGGTCACTATCGCCGCGATCGACCCCGTTGCTGAGGCGGCCCTGACCGGCTTGGACAAAGCCATGGTCTCTGGCCGCTACCTGCAGGCCGACGACGCCGCAGCCACGGTGGAGAACCAACTGTCCGTCCCGATGCTCGCCTCCTCACGGTCTCTGGTCGACCAGGTCGACACCGTGAAGTTGGACAAGCTTGACGCCGCCGCTGTTGCTTCGTTGCGCCAGGGCCCCTCCCGGGAAGCAGCCCGCACCATGATCGAAGCGGCCCGGCCGGTGAGTTCACGCTCGGTGACGATCACGGCCGCACAGGCGCATGCCGTCTGGGTCGAGGGGCGCGATCGTGGGCCAGGGCAGAAGGGGATCATCTACCCCCTCGCGTTGTTCGCTCCGACACCTGTCACTTATGACCAGTCCGGCGGCGGGCCGCTGCGCCCGCGGCCGGTGAAGGTCGATCCCACTGTGTGGTTGAGCACGGTCTTCGTCAACGTCCCGTTCGTGGCTGCCCCAGCCGCGGCCACCGACACCGGCTACCGCGACATCGCGCCCGCCCCTGCCGTCGGGGGCAACGATGCGGACTACACGCCCCTGTTGCGCACCTACGGCACGTTCGACCCGACCAAGATCCGGTCGTTCTCGGAGCTGTCTAAGCTGCCGTTGGAGACTTACCAGCCGCCCGTGGTGACCGGCAGCGACGCCGCCACCCGTACTCTGCTGCACGGAAAAACGTTGGCCCCCGACGCGAACCCGTCAGGTTACGTGCAGAACCCGCCACTGTTGCTGACCACGTTGAAAGCGCTACCGACCCTGATGTCGAGTCGGGCGTTCGACTGGCCGGCCGACAGCAAGACGCCCACGGCACCGATCAGCGCGGTACGGGTCCGGGTCGCGGGTGTGACCGGGGCCGACCCGGCCAGTCGGGAACGGATCCGCCTGACCGCCGAACGCATCGTGAAAGCTACCGGCCTCGACGTTGACATCACCGTCGGATCCTCCCCCCGCCCGACCCCGGTGCAGCTGCCCTCAACCGCGCATGGCGCGCCGCCACTGCTAGTGACAGAGAACTGGGTCCAGAAAGGTGTCGCCGCCACCATCACTACCGCAGTCGACCGCAAGAGCCTGACCCTGTTCATCCTCATCCTGGTCACCACCGCCCTGGCCGTCTCGATCAGCGCCAACGCCTCCGTCCGCTCCCGCCGCACCGAGCTCGGGGTACTCGCCTGCATCGGCTGGCGCCCCGCCCTGCTGACCCGCACCGTGCTCGGCGAGCTCCTCACCATCGGCGCCCTCGCCGGCGTCATCGGCGCCCTGGTCGCCGTCCCGGTCGGCGCGGCGTTCGGGACCCAAGTCCCCTTCACCCGGGCCGCGCTGGCGGTGCCGGCCGCGATCGTGTTGACGGTGCTGGCCGGGCTGATCCCCGCATTGCGCGCGGCTCGGGCCACCCCCGCGGACGCCGTGCGCCCGGCCGTCACCGAGAAGGGCCGGTTCCGGGTGCGGCTACGCGGCCCGGCGTCCATGGCGGTCAACTACGTGGCCCGCACCCCCGCCCGGGCGGTCACCGGCGCCATCGCCCTGGCCATGGGCGTCGCCGCCCTGACCGCATTGACCGGGATCACCGTCGCCTTCCAAGGCTCCGTGGTCGGCACCCTCCTCGGGGACGCCGTATCGGTCCAGGTCCGCGGCGCCGACCTCGTCGCCGCGGGTGTGATGACCGTCATCGGGCTCGGGTGTCTGCTCGACATCCTCTACCTCGACCTGCGTGAACAAGGCGCCCGGTACGCCTCTCTGCAAGCCTCCGGGTGGCGCGATACCACCCTGACCCGGCTCATCGTCGGTCAAGCCGCCCTGATCGGCACCTTCGGCGCGATCCTCGGCGCGGGTCTCGGCCTGGCCGCCGTCGCAGTCCTCACCCCGCTCACCGACCAGGTCGTGCTCGTCGGGGCTCTCATCGCCGCCGCCGGGATCGGACTCACCTGCCTGCTCGCAGTGCTGCCCGCCCGCCGGCTACGCACCCTGCCCACCGCGCAGCTACTCGCCCAAGAATAAACCAGGAGCAATGACCGATGCCAAACACCGACCCCAACACGCCTGCTACCCCCGGGCCTACGGCATCCAGCGCCGGTGGGGTGGGGGTGCGCCTCGAGGGGGTAAGCAAGACCTACCGCCTCGGTGACGGCAGCACCCTGACCGCGGCCGATGACATCACCCTGAGTATCCAGGCCGGCAGGTTCACCGCGATCGTCGGCGCATCCGGGTCGGGCAAGTCGACCCTGCTGCACCTCATCGGAGCCATCGACCGGCCCGACACGGGCAGCATCACCGTCGGCGAACAGGACATCACCGCCCTCAACCGGCGCCAGCTGGCCGACTACCGCTCCCGGATCGGGTTCGTCTTCCAACAGTTCCACCTCCTGCCCGCGCTGACGGTCACCGATAATGTGCTCGCTCCGCTCGTCGCGCGTAAGACCAGCTACGACCGCCACCAGCGCGCCGCCGAGCTGATCGACGCCGTCGGGCTGACCGGCCGCGAGACGGCAGTGCCGTCCCAGCTGTCCGGCGGGCAGCAGCAACGCGTCGCGATCGCCCGCGCCCTGATCGCCAACCCGGCCGTCATCCTGGCCGACGAACCCACTGGCAACCTCGACTCCCACACCAGCGCCGAGATCCTCGACCTCCTGCGCAGTCTGCAACACGACCACGCCACCACGCTCATCATGGCCACCCACGACCACCAGATCGCCGCCACCGCCGACACCACCATCCACATCACCGACGGCCAACCCCAAACCCTCGAACCCACCCCCCAGTGACCCCGATCGACGCCCTAGTAGCCGAATCGGCGCGTTGCTGGCAATGGCGCTGCGGTTCAATCTGGCGACCACGGGCTGCTCGGGTGCGTCTGGCTCAGGCGACCAAACGCGTCTGACTCTCAGGATCACAGCCACCGGGAGACCCGTCGAGTTCAGGTCGGCAGGCGCGCTGACGGCAAGTCGCACGGCTTGGGTGTTCGTCGTATGACGGTTGGGCCACGCCGGGTCGCTGGTTTGCAGCGTGTGCGGTCTCATCGCCCAGGTCGCTCCATGCAGGCATGGCCTGTTCCCGTTCAGATTGGTTGACTTACGCCGACATACTCGGTATACCTAATCCTTAAGATACTGAGTATATGTTCGGAGGCCCGTGGATGTCAGTCAAGCAGGGACTACTCGCGTTGCTGGCGGAGGAACCGATGTATGGCGCCCAGTTACGCAGCGAGTTCGAGTCCCGCACGGGCGGGACGTGGCCGTTGAACGTGGGGCAGGTCTACACCACGCTGGCTCGGCTTGCACGTGATGGCCTCGTCGAGTCGGTAGAGGAGGTCTCGGGAGGCGAGGATGGTCGAAACCTTTACCGGCTGACACCACAGGGCCGAGCCGTAAGCGAGGCATGGTGGCGTACCCCGGTGGACCGGCAATCGACACCACGCGAGGAACTGGTGATCAAGCTTGCTCTCGCGGTGACTTCCCCCGGGGTGGATGTTGCCGCGGTCGTGCAAACCCAGCGCACCGCGACTTTCAAGCATCTGCGCGACCTGACCCGGTTGAAGAGCCGCTCCACAGAAGAACCGGGGGCTCACGACGTTGCGTGGCAGCTCGTCTTGGAGAATCTGCTGTTCGCTGGTGAGGCCGAGGTGCGCTGGCTCGACCATGTCGAGTCCGTGCTCGCTCGTCAGGCTCACAAGCCGTTGAGCCCTCTCCCGTCGCTAGGTGACCTTCCTGATGGGTCCCAGCCATCGGCAGCGGCCCGGAAGGGAGCTCCCGCATGAGTACCGCTACGACCAGCTGCGGCCACGCCAATGACGCCTCCACGGGGTCACCGATGCTGGTCTTGACGAATGTCTCCCGCGTCCACGGTTCCGGGCCTGCCGAGGTGATGGCCTTGGACGGGGCCTCGCTCACGGTCAGCGCCGGTGAGCTGGTCGCAGTGATGGGACCGTCTGGGTCCGGCAAGTCGACACTGCTCAACCTTGCCGGGGGCCTGGATGCAGCAACATCAGGCACCGTGCAGGTCAACGGCATTCAGCTCCAAGGCCTGGACGCCAAGGGGCTAGCCGCCCTGCGCCGCCAGTCCGTTGGATTTGTCTTCCAAGACCTCAATCTGATTCCGAGCTTGACAGCCGCTGAGAACGTCGGGCTCCCTCTCGAGCTCGACGGCTTCTCAGTGCGTCGAGCCCGGGCGCAAGCCCTGGACGCCCTCGATCAGCTCGCCCTGCGAGAGCTCGCCGACCGCTACCCGGACCAGATGTCTGGCGGGCAGCAGCAGCGGGTCGCGATCGCGCGTGCCCTCGTCGGGCAACGCCGCCTGGTGTTGGCCGACGAACCAACAGGGGCTCTGGACTCGCACACCGGGGAAGGGGTGCTCCGGGTACTGCGTCAGCGCTGCGATGCCGGAGCAGCAGGGTTGCTGGTCACGCACGAAGCACGACACGCGGCGTGGGCCGACCGAATCGTCTTTCTGCGCGATGGGCGGATCGTCGACTCGACCGGCACACCTGACACTGCTGACTCGATCTTGGCCGAAGCCTCAGACCGTGGCTGAGGCGACGGCCGAGGAGGCCCCCGTTGCCGCTCGCTCACGCCGCGGACCAGGGCGCGCCCAGCGATGGCGATCTGGGTGGCGGGTTGCCCTTCGGATGGCGCGGCGTGAAGTGCGCCGACACCGCGGGCGCAGCCTGCTCATCGCGATCATGGTCGGGTTGCCGGTCCTGCTGCTCATCGCTGGCAGCACCCTCTACTACAGCCAAGACCTCGACACGGCCGAGCGGCTGCCGCTGCAGGTCGGGCAGAGCCAGGGCTACCTCACCGCACCACAGCCGCAACAGCTGCATCAACTGCTCGACCCGACCGAGAGTTACGGAGCCCCCGACCAGAGTTCACCGCAGGCCAAGCCCGTACCCGGCCTGACGCCGGGGGAGGAGGGGGCCGCCCTCGGCCGCCTCGCAGGCGGCACAGCCCACCGCATCATCTCCACCTCAGGCTCGGCCCGGGTCGGTACCCGTTTCGTTTCCGTAAGCATCCTCGGCGTCAACGCCAACGCGCCCGGCGCTTCGGCGCTGATCTTGCCCAGAGTCACCCTCGAAAGCGGCCGGTGGCCCGCTGGCCCTAACGAGGTGTTGACTACCCCGCTGGGAGCCGCGGCCGGGTTGCCGACCTCGGGCACGTTCGAGTTGCGGAACTACACCTCAACTTCAACCTCGCTTGAGCAGACCCGCACCGTGACGGTCGTCGGAACAGGACAAGGCTTTCAGACGTGGGGCGGTCAGGACGTCACCCCCGTCGATGTGGTCACGACCCCGCCCAAGGAGTCCGGGGCCGAGGACGGGCCTTGGCTTCTCCAACGAGACACCCCGATCACATGGGCGGAGATTGAGCGCCTCAACACCTACGGCATCGGCGTCTACAGCCGCTACGTCGCCCTGCACCCCGACACGATAACCCTCCCACCAGGGGTTAGCCTGCGCACTGAGACGTCCGCAGGGGCGCTCTACGCAATCGGGGCTGCCTCCCTTGGGTTGCTGCTGCTCACCAGTCTGCTTGCCGGGCCCGCCTTCGCGGTAAGCGCCTCTCGTCAGCGGCGCTCCCTCGCCCTGGCCGCGTCCAACGGCGCGACCAAAGCGCAGCTGCGCCGCAGCGTATTGGCTCAAGCTCTGGTCCTGGGCGCCCTGTCCTCACTGCTCGGCGCCGCCGGCGGAGTGCCCCTGGGGATCGGGGTGGCACTACTGATAAAGCGGCTGCACCCAGAACAGTTCTTCGGCCCATTGCAGGTCCCGTGGCCCGCCGTCGCACTGGTCACAACCGCTGGCATCATCAGCTCGGTAATCGCAGCGCTCATCCCGAGCCGGGGCCTGGGCCGGCTCGACATCGTGGCAGTCATGCGGGGCCAGTCGGTCTCGCCGCGACTGCGTCGCCGGGTCCCAGCCACCGGCGCCGTCCTATTCGCTGTCGGAACAGGTGCGGTGTTGGTAGCCGCGCTCCGGGCCACTGACAACAGCTCCTTCTTCATCTTTGTCGGCGGCGTACTCCTGTTGGTCATTGGGGCACTCCTGATGGTTCCGCTCGTTCTCGCCTTGGGAGGCCGGGTCGCTGGACGAATGCCACTGCCAGCGCGGATGGCCGCCCGTGAAGCCGGTCGATCCCGCGGCCGGGCCACGCCCACTGTGGCCGCAATCATGGCTGGCGCCGCAGTCCTGACAACGGTCTGTATAGCCGTGCAAGCTGACACCGCCCGCCGCGCCGCGCAGTACCAACCGGAACTATCCACGGGCCAAGGCATCTTCTACAGCGGCATGCCGGGGCCAGCAGAGGCCAGCCTCGCGGCGATCCGCCGGGTCGAGCCGAGCATCCGCACCCTCACGCTGAACGATCTCGGCCAGAGCAGCCCCGGGCCGCAGACACGGCTGGCCGCGCTACGCCCGGGCTGCGAGCCTGCCGAGATCGTCCGTGCAGATGACGACGCGCTGACGATAGACCGCCAGATCGGCCCTGCAGAATCTGCCCCACGGTGCGCCACCCTCGCCACCGCCGGGTCGATGCCCGGCTCATCCCTGATCGCGGCCGACCTCCACGATCTGGCCATTTTTGCCGACCTCGACGAAACCCAACGCAAAGCCATGGCGGCCGGTGCCGTGGCCACCCTCGACCCGGCCGCCGCTGCCCTCCTGCCAGCGCAGCCCTACCAACGCTTCACCTCCACCGCGGAAGTCAACCAACTCCGCCCCATCGAGCTTCACCTCGACGACAGCAAATTGACTCTCTTCGAGTATCGCGTCACCGACGATGCAGCCGGCGGCCCTGCAACAGTTACCGGTGATACCGGGACCGATGAGGTGACCCTGCCGGTTGTGTACCTGAACCACCAGCAGTGGCAGCGGATCATCATCAGCTGGTCCGGCGGTCCCGGTGGGATCCTCACGACTGACACCGCGGCCCGGCTCGGGCTGTCCTTGACAGAACACGCGTCGCTGCTGCGTGGAGACGCTCCGATCACACCGGATCAGCAGCAGCGCATCACCGACGCCGTGTCCGCAGTCTCCGCGGACGCGACCATCACGATCGAGCGCGGTTTCGAACGTGATGACACCCTCATCATCGCCATCGTCATCGCCGTCATCTCCCTCATCATCCTCGTCGCGACCCTCATTGCGACGGCACTCGCGCAAGCTGAAGCCGCGCCCCTGCTGGGGACCCTGGCCGCCGTCGGGGCGACCCGAAACACACGGCGTGCCATGGCTAGCGCGCAAGCGACCTACCTCGCCCTGCTCGGCGCGCTCTTGGGCCTGATCGTCGGCATCCCACCTGGCATCGCGATCTCACGCATCATCACCACGGTCTACGACCAGAACGGCATCAAGACCGGTGACGTCATCATCGACATCCCGTGGCTACAGATCCTGCTACCCGTCCTACTCGTGCCGCTCGTCGCGGCCGCCCTTGCCTGGATCGCGGTACGACGCGCCCCCCTCGTGACGCGCCGCCTGGCCTAGCGTGACTACCCCAAAGGTGGTGTTTCTGGCCTTAGGGCTATCCATCTGAGCCGACTAGGCTGGTGTGATGCAGTACCGCGGCTCGCAGGGTGGCGCCCTGTACCCGCGTTCGTTGGGCGAGTTCCAGTCATGGTTCGCCACGGACGCGGACTGCTTGAACTATCTGGAGTGGCTGCGCTGGCCGGAGGGGTTCGTCTGCCCACGATGTGACAAAGTCGGGGGTCGGCGGGTCTCGGACGGCAGCTTCAAGTGCGCCAAGTGCAAAGCCCAGACGGCGGGCACGCTGTTCGACCGACGTCGCACGCCGTTGACGGTGTGGTTTCAGGTCTGCTGGGAGTTCGCCACGGCCAAGGATGGTGTCTCGGCGTTGGCGGTGAAGCGGACCTTGCAGATCGGCTCGTACCAGACGGCGTGGGCGATGCTGCACCGACTGCGTTCGGTGCTGATCCGGCCCGGGCGAGAACTGCTGTCCGGGCAGGTGGAGGTAGATGAGACCTACATAGGCGGCGAGGAGGCAGGCCTGGCCGGCGGCCGGGCCAAGGGCAAGAAGGCGCTGGTCGCCGTTGCTGTAGAAGTCGTGCAGCCCAAGGGCTTCGGACGGTGCCGGATGAGCATCATTGCCGATGGGTCTGCCCGCACGCTGCACGCGTTCATCACCGACAATATCGCCCCAGGGTCGACGGTGATCACCGACGGATGGTCCGGTTACCTGGGCATCGAGAAGGTCGGCTACCCGCATGATCGGCGCAGTCAACGCGCCGCCAAGGCCCTGGGCGAGGACATCGGCAAGCTGCTTCCGGGAGTGCACCGCATCGCGGCCCTGGCCAAACGGTGGCTGCTTTCCACCCACCAGGGCGCGGTGCACATCGAGCACCTGCCTGCTTACCTGGACGAGTTCTGCTTCCGGTTCAACCGTCGCCGCTCACGCAGCCGCGGTCTGGTCTTCTACCGGGTGCTCCAACTGGCCATCGGCCACGACCCGGTCCGTTACCAGCAGCTCATTGCGGCCTCCACCCCGAAGACGGTCCGGCCGGCCCCTCCCGGAAACCGCGGCCACCCGCCGAGCTTGGACCGCCCCCGCGCCAGACGACCCTGGCGCGATACGCCCTGACGAGGAGAAGTCGGCTCAGATGGATAGCCCTATCTGGCCTAACGCGCCCAGCGCGGTCGGCGGTGGACTGGTCACCGACGACTGAGACACCTAAGAAGGGGGGTAAGGGAGTCCGGACCGGAAGCAGGCGAACCATCAACGTGGACGCCAAACGGTTCGCAGTGCTGCACGCCGTACTCGAAGTAAGACGATTGAGCGCCTAGGCGGGGGCGCAGGCTGCGAAGACTCTTGACAGGAGAACTGTGTCCACATATTCAAACGCGAAGCGCTCATCGACCAGGACTTGACCCGGTGGCGAATCGTGAACCCCGGTGGCTACATCGGAGAGGCCACCCGGTGCGAGATCACGTACGCCGACGCGTTGGGCAAGAGCGTGACGTACTTCCACGAGCCGGCCACGCGGGACAGCTAGCCGGGCGGCTCCTTCGAAAGCACGCTCATGCCGCAGATGGGATGTGACCCCAGTCCGTAGGCTGAAGGCGTGAGCGCTCGATCGACTTGGACTGTGACCACCCACGACTGGGCAAAGGACGTGGATCGGGCCCATCTGGTCGCCATCCAAGATCGCCGTGACCTTTACGGAGCTGGCGGAGTACGTCACCTGATTTTGGAAGTCTTGTCCTACGCCAACGATGAAGCCGAGAGCCTAGGGCGCGTCGGCCGGGCACGCGTCATTATGCGACCGAACGCGACGGTGACCGTCGTCGACGACGGCCGTGGCACCGACACCCGCACCGACTCCGAGGGCCACGTCATCAGAAAGCCGGTGATGGCCACCAAGGACATACGCTTCTTCGACTCAGTGAACAGTCCGCGGCTGCCCGACGGATTGCCAAGGCGCGGCATGTCGACGGTGGCAGCACTCAGTACGGAGCTCGTGCACGAAAATCACCGCACCCACGGGTCGTGGTCGCAGACCTACCGCCAAGGGATCCCTGAGGACCAGCTCCGGCAGCTACGCAAGAGCGACACCACGGGGACGTCGGTGACGTTCCGGACGGACGTTGAAGGGCCGGACGCCCTGACCGCAGGGGACCTGGCCGCATTCCCGTGGCTTCATGTCGAGGTCGACCAGCCCAGTGTCAGTTTCCGAAGTCGCCTGCACTGATGTCTGAAGTCGCCTGCACGTGCCCAGTGGGCTGCACAAAGGACGCGGAAGGTATTGACGGTGGGCCGCTGCTCCGACATGGTGGAGCTCACGATCGTTGGGGGCTTGTGCCTTGGTCATCGGGCAAGGTGCCGGGCGCGGGACGACGTAACAGGGGACAGGGGCAGGGCATGGCCATTCGAGTTGAGCTCGATATTTTTTCCGGACTTCCGAATCCCAGCTGGGAACTAAGCGCGCGCGACGCGGCCGGGTTCGTCACTCGGGCAAGGGACGGGGCGCTTCCGATCCGCGAACCGGGGGACGTCGACGGGGTACTCGGTTACCGCGGGTTCGACATACGCCTGACCGGCGAGCAGGCCGTCGCTTTCAGACGGGACGGTCTCCCAACCAGATTCAGGCTCGCGGGGACCGCCGGCGGGCGTGCCTCGTTGGAGGTGGAGCGTTACCTGGTCGACCTGGCAGAGCTCTCACGCACAGCTGCACCCCACGTGGCGCAGTCGGCCGCCGACCGGATCGAGGAAACGGCGGCCGACGACTGTGGCTGTGACCGGCCATCAGCGGAAACGGGCCAGAGCCAGATGAATGGCGTTGCCTCGTCTGACGCTGGTGCGGTAGCCGCGGACGTCTGTACTTTCTACCTGACGTCTTCGACTGACTACACCTTCTGGAACGCGGCGGCGTACCAGCCGTACAACAACTGCTACAACTTCGCGAGCAACTGGCGAACCAACACGTTCGCCCAACCGGGGCGTGGCAGCGGCACCATGTTCAGCCAACTCACGGTCACTGACATCAAGGCGGCAGCAGCAAGGGACGGGTGGGTCTACAGCTGCTCCGCGAACAACTCACTCGTCGCCGCGCTCGTCATCTGGCCGGGCACTGACTACCACTGGTACCGGCGCACCGTGAACCTCAGCAGCGCTACGTGCTGGTCGCACAAGCCCGGGGCCACAGCGGCCAAGCACACGGACAACTCCGGGCGGCAGATCACGGCGCCGTCAACATGCAACCGCGGTAACTACACGACGTACGGTGGATTCATGTATGTCCCGCAGTCTGCCGCCACGAGGATTCGCTGACCCCCCCGAGTCGAAGGAAAGCTCATGGCACGCACATCTCCCCGGCCCCGGTTGCGCCACCTGCTGATGGCCGGCGGCGCAGTCGCAGCTCTGACGTGCGTTACCGCGTGCGGCAAAGGAACGCCCTCCGCGGGAAGCCCCCCCGGTCCTAGCGCGGCAGCCGGTAGCGCCGTCACCGTAGTAGCCGACATGTTCTCCGGGAAGCCCAACCCATCATGGAAGCTGAGCCAGACCGAAGCGGACCGTCTCACGGCTTGCCTTCGCGCGGGCACGGTCGCAGACACCCCAGCGGAGGACCGCGACGGCGACCTGGGCTTCCGCACGTTTGCCGTCGCAGGGCTGCCCGACGCTCTGACGTATACCGCCGCGACAATTGCGCCCGACAGCGTGACCGCCAATACCGCAGACGGGATGCGCGCCGTGACCGGTTGCGCTGACGGATACTCGGTGTTGCGCGCCAGTGCCGAGTCCCACCTCAGCGCCGCCGAGTTCCAAGCCATCCCGAAAGGAACCGCACCGTGAACGAGCATGAGGCCCTAGGTCGTCGCGCCCTGCTGAAAGCGCTTGGAGCGGCCGGTGTCCTCGCCGCCGCACCCCTGACTACGGCGACGGCATCAGCGGCAGCGGCTACGCAAGCAGATCAGTCGCAGGCACTGGGCGATGCGCGGTGGGAGTCTTGGCTTCTTGGCACAAAGCCGGGGTCTGAGTAGTAACCGAGCAGGATCGTCCGCTAAGCCTCTGGGCGGCGGGTGATCGACGGTTGCCGGGTCTACCGGGTCGGGACTGCGAAGGGGTCCGTGGCCGGGTGGGGTGGCCGCGGCGCTGGCGTCGTGTCCGGGGCGACTGGGTGAGCCGACCGGCTCATGGGTGCGGGTGCGGCCCGCTTCCGGGTGGCGGCTGCGGGCGCTGCCGCCGCCGGGTTGTTCGTATGGCCATCGTCGCCCGCTTTCTTGCCCGACCTGGGTTCCGCGGCGGCTGTGGTGGCGGTGAGGTGGCCATAGACGGTGGAGCGGGGGACGCCGAACAGTGCGGCGATCTGGGTGACGGTCTTGTCGCGGGCGTCGTAGAGCTGCTGGGCGAGGGCGGCCTGCTCTGTCGTGAGCCGGGGTCGGCGGCCGCCGACGCGGCCGCGGGCCCGGGCGGAGGTCAGGCCGTCGCGGGTATTGGCGACGATGAGCTCACGCTGGAGCTCGGCGAGGACCGAGAGCATCCCGAACATGGCGCGGCCTTCGGTGGTGCTGGTGTCGATGCCCTGCTCCAGGACGTGCAGGCCGATCCCGCGGTCGCGGAGCTGGGCGCCGAGGGTGACGAGGTGGAGCAGGCTGCGCCCGAGGCGGTCCAGGCGGGTGATGACCAGGGTGTCGCCGTCGCGGCGGGGAGCTGGGCGGGGTGGGCGTAGAGCGCGTCGACTTTCTCGGCGACGGTGAAGTACTCCTCGGCGACGGTGCGGTTGGCGATCTTGGCATAGACCAGGGTCATGTCCATCGACTTGTGTCCGAGCATCGCGGCGATGGCCTCGAGCGACATGCCCCGGTTGATGGCTTGGGTGGCCAGGGTGTGGCGCAGCTGGTGGGGGTGGATGTGGCCCAGTCCTGCGGCGGTGCCGGCCCGGTTGATCATTCGGGTGACGCCGTGGCGGTCCTGGCTTCGTCCGTTCTCTCTGGGTAGGAGCAGGCGGTGGC
>JBDTVJ010000086.1:0-13682 GCA_040007275.1 Terracoccus sp. | reverse complement strand
GCGTCTTCGCCTGCGGTGACCTCGTCGACCACACCTACCGTCAGGCCATCACGGCGGCAGGATCCGGTTGTTCCGCCGCGCTCGATGCCGAGCACTACCTGGCCGCTCGTGACGACACCGACAGCCCGGCTGCCGCCGAGAACGAGGCAGCGGCCATCGACGCGGCCGACCCCGTCGAGTCCCCCGCCGAGGGGTCGCTGTCCGCTGTGCCTGTCGGCACCCGCGCCTAGCCTGACGATCGCCCCTGCCGGGGCAGCGGGCTAACCCGTTCTCCTCATTGCATCCCTCCGCATCCGCGGCCTACCGAAAAGGACAACCCCATGGCATTGAAGCAGACCACCGACGCCACGTTCGCCGACGACGTGCTGCTCAGCGACAAGCCCGTGCTCGTTGACTTCTGGGCGACCTGGTGCGGCCCGTGCCGCAAGGTGGCACCGATCCTCGAGGAGATCGCCGCCCAGTATGGCGACAAGATCGAGATCGTCAAGCTCGACACCGACGAGAACCAGGACACTGCAGCCCGGTACGGCGTCACGTCCATCCCGACGCTGAACGTCTACGTCAAGGGCGAGGTCGTCAAGACCATCGTCGGCGCCCACCCCAAGCCGAAGCTGCTGCGTGAGCTCGAGGAGTTCATCGCCTGAACGGCGCCACCCACTCGCTGCAAGGTGATGCTCGAAGGCCTTTGCGACACTCGCGGGACAGGCACGGGACGGGCCGCCAACCGGCGCCCGTCCCGTTGTCGTACTACCCTGAACCCGGCTGGTGAGCACGGTGCCGACGGGTGACCACCGGTCAGCGCCCCCATCCACCGCCACGACCCGCCAGACCACTCACCGGAACTATCTCAGCCGGCAAGGAGGCGCCCCGTGACTCCCCCACCCGTGACTCCCCCATCCATGATCGCGGTACGCCGTGGCGACAGCGGCCGGGCCGTGGCCGCCATCTGTCACCGGCTCGCGCTGACCGGTGACCTGCGCTCATCAGCCTCCATCCGAGCCGAAGCCCACCCCTCCCGCCCGACCCAGCCACGCTCTGAGGCCCGAGTTCCGGGCGAGGCGGATGCCGTCTTCGACGAGCGCGTCGAGCACGCCGTCAGGTCGTTCCAGCAGCGCCGGGGCCTGCTGGTCGACGGTGTGGTGGGGCGCTCCACGTATGCCGTGCTCGACGGTGCTCGGTGGTCGCTCGGCGATCGTATTCTGCGCCACCTTCCCGGTCACCCGGTGGAAGGCGATGACGTCGCCGCCCTGCAGAACCGTCTGGTCGAGCTCGGGTTCACCCCCGGCAAGGTCGACGGCATCCACGGATCGCTCACAGACCATGCCGTCCGGGCCTTTCAGGTCGGTGTCGGGCTCGACGCCGACGGCACCGTCGGGCCCGCGACGATGCGGGCCTTCGCCGGCCTGCGCCGTTCGGTCGGCGGCGGCTCGGCAAACGCCCTGCGGGAGCGCGAGAACATCCGGCACGGAGGCTTCAGCCTGAGCGGTCGCACCATCGTGCTCGACCCCGGCCACGGCGGCGCCGACCCGGGCGCGGTGGGGCGAGGCGGGCTGGTCGAGGCCGACCTCTCCCTCGACCTCGCACGGCGTGTCGAAGGGCGCCTGTCGGCCCACGGGGTAAGTGTCGTGTTCACCCGAACCAGCTCGACTGAGGGGGGCAGTAGCGAACGGCGTGCCGAGTTCGCGAACCGGTGCGACGCCGACCTCGTGCTTTCGCTGCACTCCGACCATTCGTCATCCGGGGTGGCACACGGCGCGTCGACCTACTTCTACGGACACACCGACGCGAACGGCCAGTCGGGTGAGCACGGTCAGGTGAGACACGGTGGCTGGTCGGTGACCGGGGAACACTTCGCCGACCTGCTGTTGCGCGAGGTGGTCGCGCGTACCGGGCTCACCGACTGCCGCACCCACCCTCGTACTTGGTCGATGCTGCGACGCACCCGGATGCCGGCAGTTCACCTTGATGTCGGCTACCTCGACCACGAGGGGGACGCCGCGGCTCTGGCCGACGACAGCACTCTCGACCACATCGCCGAGGCGGTGGTGGTGGCGCTGCAGCGGCTCTACCTCGGCGAAAGCGACACCACGCGCACCGGCGTGCTTCGCCTCGATGACCTACGACGACACCTGGAGGCGATGCGCGGGGACCACGAACGAACGGCGTCCGTCCGGGCCCGCGGAAGCGGTCAGCGCAAGGGAACGGCCACCGGGTCATAGGCGGGTCTGTCGCGGTCGCGGCCCTCCGGGGCATCGGGTGCAGAGACCACCCGCATCCGGGTGGCGCCGTCTGGGCGCGTCTCGGGCTCCGGGCGCAGGCTAGGGATGCGGCGCAGCGCCCTCGACACGTAAGCCGCGGCCTCGTCCTTGATCGATACGGTGGTGCGCAGGTCGAGACGGAGCCGAGGGTAGACCGGGTGGTCGCGTTCGACGCGGAACCCCAGCTTCTCAAGTGGCGCCACCTCGAGCACACACTCGTGCCGCGCGACTGCCAACGGGCGGGCGGCCACGGCATCCAGGGTGCGTGCGCGGTGGCGCAGAGCCTCCTTGGCGGCAGCCTGCAAGAGCACCTTCTCCAGCCCCGTGCCGCGCTGTCCCGGCGTGACGCAGGCAGTGACGAGCACGAGTGTCGCCGGGTCGGACGGCGCCGTCGCGAAGGCGGCCAGGCGCGGCACGAAGCGCGCGGGAGCCACAATGACGTGACCGCCCGGCTTGCCGTCGACGTAGGCGACCCGCCCTGGCGGCCCCCAGTCGTCGGTCACGTCGCTCACCCACTGCGCGAGCACGCCACCGGCATCAGCCTGCTCACCATGACCGTTGTTCGGCACAGTGAGCCAGAACGTGCACGGCGCGCACCGACCGACGAGGTCACCGACCCGAGCCGCCGTGAGGGGTTGCAGATCACGCATGGGGCGCTCGAGCCGCCGAGTTGCTCATGACCCCATTCTGTCGCGCTGACTCACGGCCCGCACCGGGCACCTCGCCTGTCGACGGGCGCCGACGGTTGCCGGTCCGAACCAAGTCGGTACAACCGAGCCGCACTTCGGATGCCGGCCCGTGGGGGGAGCATCGGGTGGAGAGCATGGGGGAGAGCATGGGGGCTGTGGTGAGGGGTTCGCCGTGTGGGTCAGCGTCGCCGCGATCGATGTCGAATCACGCCCGCGCCGTCAGGCCAGCGGCAGCGCCGTGCTGCGCTCCCCTGGGTGCGTCCAACTCTTGTTGAGTGCCCTGGCTGGATAGTGGGGTGGCCGGCCTGGCACGCCGTCGCACGCCGGATCGCGGCAGCAGCGTCACCTCGACGTGCCTCAGCGGCTTCGGGTGGAGCGCGGCGGTCCACACGGTGCCCTGGGAAGGCGGCGAACCTGAGCTCCACCTCCCCATCGTCGCGCACGAGTGGGCCCGACGGGTGGCTCCCAGACCCCCGACTGCGCCATCGACGGGGCGCCGAAGCCACCCCTCGCTGCGATCGGCCCGCTCCGGCTGGTCACAGCGGCGTAAGGTAGTTGAATGAGTGATCAAAACACGTACGTCGAGAAGAGTTTCGAGCGCGACACGAACTACATCACCACGCGCATCACGGCCGACGGGCGCGACGGTTTCCCGGTAGAGGCCGGGCGGTACCGGCTCGTCGTGGCGTGGGCCTGCCCGTGGGCGAACCGCGCCATCATCGTGCGCCGGCTGCTCGGCCTCGAGGACGCGCTGTCGATGGGCATCTGCGGCCCGACGCACGACCGACGCAGCTGGACCTTCGACCTCGACCCCGGTGGCGTCGACCCGGTGCTCGGCATCCCGCGCATCCAGGACGCCTACTTCAAGCGTGACCCAGACTATCCCCGGGGAATCACCGTGCCAGCCATCGTCGACGTGCCCACGGGCGCGGTGGTCACCAACGACTTCAAGGCGATCACGGTCGATCTCGAGACCGAGTGGTCAGCCTTCCACCGCGATGGCGCGCCCGACCTCTACCCCGAGCACCTGCGCGAGCAGATCGAGCAGATCAGCAGGCCCATCTACACCGAGGTCAACAACGGCGTGTACCGGTGCGGGTTCGCCGGTACCCAGGAGGCGTACCAGTCAGCCTACGATCGGCTGTTCACCCACCTTGACGTGCTCGAGGCGCACCTGACCACCCACCGCTACCTCGTCGGTGACCACATCACCGAGGCCGACGTGCGGCTTTACACGACGTTGGCCAGGTTCGATCCGGTTTACCATGGCCACTTCAAGTGCAACCGCAGCAAGCTGACCGAGATGCCCGCCCTCTGGGCTTACGCGCGAGACCTCTTCCAGACCCCTGGGTTCGGTGACGCCACCGACTTCACCCAGATCAAGCAGCACTACTACATCGTGCACCGCGACGTGAACCCCACCGGAATCGTGCCAGCCGGGCCCGACCTGTCGAACTGGGCCACGCCTCACGGGCGCGAACAGCTGGGCGGTTCACCCTTCGGCGATGGCACCGCGCCCGGCCCACCGCGCGACATCGTTCCGGGTACAGAGAACCCGGTGCTCGCGCTGCTCTGACACCCTCTCGGATGCCGGTCAGCTGCGCTTGCGCGAGAAGACCTCTCGGCGCTCGTTGGGGGGCACCGTGAGCAGGTAGTCGCGAACGGCATCCGAGAGCGCCGGCCAGCGTGGGTGCCGCGCTACCGGCGCCACCGACACGACCACCTCGCCGGCGTGCTCGCTCCCACGGGCCGCGTGCAGTTCGACCAGGTTCCACGACTGGGGGCCGTCCACACCGATCATCAGCTCACGCGGGGCACCCACATCGTCGACGTAGCTGACGCCGCCCGCGACGACCACCGGGATGCCGCCCAGGGTGCCGAACGTGGTCACGTGCAGGTGACCGCACAGAATGGCCCGCACATCGCTGCCGACGAGGATGCCGCGCAGCCGCGCTGGGTCGTCGAAGTCGAGCATCGCCATGGTCGGGGAGCGGTAGGTGATGGGCGGGTGATGCATCACGAGAATCGTGCCGCAGTTGGATGGGGTCGCGAGTTGCCCTGCCAGCCAGTCGTATTGGTCGTCGGAGAAACCTCCGTGATGGTATCCGGGAACAGCCGAGTCAAGCGTGACGATCCGCAGCCCGCGCACGTCGATCACCCCGTCCTGCGGCTCGTCGGTGTCGAGGCCGTAAAGGGTGGCGGCGAGCGCACGGCGCTCGTCGTGATTGCCTCCGGTCGTCACGAGGGCAGCGCCGAGCCGATCGGCCACCGGGCGGGCGATCTCCAGCAGCAGCTCGTAGGCGGCGGGGTCACCTGAGTCGGTGAGGTCACCGGCGATCACGATGGCGTCGATCGCCTCCTGCGACTCTTCGACCCGGCTCAGCGCCTGCCGGAGCTGGGCCGCCGTGTCGATGTGCCCGGACAGCAGCCGCTGGCCGGCCACCAGATGCGGGTCGCTGAGGTGTGCGAGGACGTGGGTCGGTGCCAACCGCGGCGTAAGAGGGCCCATACCGCCACAGCCTAGAACGCCCCTCGGCGCTGGGTCGGGCTGGCCGTCGCAACCACGCTGGGACGGACCGTGGTCACCTCGACGCAGCACCGTCAACGGCGCCTCTGGCAGTTCGCGCACCAGTACAGGCGACGACCCGCAATCTCCTTCGCGCGCAATCGTTTCGAGCACCGAGGGCAGGCTTCCCCGGCTCGTTTGTAGGCCGCGAACCGGCGCTCGAAGAAGCCGCCCAGTCGCTCACCGGTCGACTCGTTGGTGATGGCCGCAACCGAACCGTCGTGGACCATGGCTTCGGCCTGCACCACCTGGTCCTCCATGGTCAGGATCTGTGAGAACGCCACCCCGAGGGGCATCAGTCTCGAGAGGTCGTCCCAGAGGGCCAGCCAGGTCGCCTGACGCAGCTGCGTCCCCAACGTGAAAGGGTTGACGCGGTGTCGATGCAGCACTTCGCACCGGTAGACGTTGCCCACTCCTGCGACAACGGTCTGGTCCATCAAGAGCTCAGCAATTGTTTTGCGCCGCAGGTGAATTCGGTTCCACGCCCGATGTGAGTCAGACGTCGGATCGATAGGGTCCGGGCCGAGACTCGCCTTGATCGCATCGCGGCGTTCGGCATCCACGAGCTCGCAGACGATGGGCCCCCGGAGGTCGGCCACGTGGGCCTCGCTCAGCATCCGCAGGCGAAGGGCGCCCCGGGCGGGCGGCGGCTCCAGACCGCACAGAGGCTTCACCGTGAACGACCCGATCAGCCCGAGATGAACGTGCAGAGTCTCGTCGCCTATCCCCACGAACAGATGCTTGCCCACGGCGTCCGCGTCGTCGACGAACTTGCCGTCGAGACGTCGAGCCCCCTCAGTGAAGCGGCCCTGGGGGCTGGAGGCGGCTACGACGTGACCACCGAACGCACGCCCCAGACGATCGGCCAGCGCATGGATCGTGTGGCCCTCAGGCACGGTGGTCAGTGCGCCTGACCGTCGAGGCCCATGAGGGAAAGAATGCGCTGGAGATCATCCATCGACGCGAAGTCGACCGTGATCTTGCCTCTGCGCTGCCCCAGTGCGATGTTGACGCGAGTCTCCAGGTGGTCGGCAAGGTGGGCCGTATAGTCGTCGAGCTTCGGGTGATGAGCACCGGCCCGTGGACGTCGAGCCCGGGGTGGTGTGTCGTCGTCGCCGAGCGACACGAGCTCCTCGACCGTTCGGACCGACAGCCCCTCGGCCACGATCCGCTGAGCCATCCGCTCCATGGCCCCGCCGTCAGCCATCCCCAGGAGTGCGCGTGCATGTCCTGCGCTGAGCACGCCGGCGGCTACTCGGCGCTGAACCAGGGGAGGGAGCTTGAGCAAGCGGAGCGTGTTGGAGATCTGTGGCCGGGAGCGGCCGATGCGGTTGGCGAGCTCGTCATGCGAGCAGCCGAAGTCATCGAGCAGCTGTTGGTAGGCGGCCGCTTCTTCGAGCGCGTTCAGCTGACTCCGGTGCAGGTTCTCCAGCAGGGCGTCCCGCAGCAAATTGTCATCGTGAGTGTCCTTGATGATGGACGGGACCGAATCGAGACCGGCTAGTTGCGCGGCTCGCCAGCGGCGTTCGCCCATGATCAGCTCGAAACGAGGGGGCGAAACTATGGTGCCGGGCTCGGAGCCGGTGCCGACACCACCATCCCTGCCGTACGGTTCCTCCTCCACGACGACCCGGCGGACGACGATCGGCTGAAGAACACCGATCTCCCGCACGGAGTGCACCAGTTCCGCCATCTGGTCTTCGTCGAAGACCGTTCGGGGCTGTTTGGGGTTCGGGGTGATCATGGTGATGTCGATCTCGGCAAACTCGGCGCCAGGCACGGGGGCCAGGCCGGTCTGAGCGGCCGACCGAGGCAAGCCACCCGAGCCACTGTGGGTAGCGTCCGCAGTCTCGGCCACAGGCTCGGTCTCCGATGTGCCCGAAACGGACGACCCCTGCCCCGGGCCGGGTGCTCGTTGGTCGTTTCCAGCCTGGGTAGCCGGCTCGACCGCTGCATCAGGCCCGGACTGCCCCGGCCCGGAGGGATTCACCGCCGGCCCTCGGTCCCGGAAGAACACGTCGACCGGTCGATCTCCTGTCGGTGGGGCACTGGGAATCAGTGCGCCCAGTCCACGGCCCAGTGCCCGGCGCTTCTCCGCCATGAACAGTCTCCTCGCGATGGTGGACACGGCGTTCGTGCCCAGCGGTCAGTGTAAGTCTGGGCCTGCCGCACCACGACGATCGGGTCCCGGCACCCTGGTCGATCGCAAGCACTTGTCCAGTTTCCCTTCCGCGCGGGACCGATCGTTTCACGTGAAACGGTCACACCCTGTTTCACGTGAAACACCCGCCGATGTGGTCTAAACCGTCGGCGTCGTCTTGGCTCCGCGGTCAGCGATCTCTCCGGCAGCCTCGAGGTAGGCCAGCGCCCCACTGCTTGACGGGTCGTAGGTCATCACCGTCTCCCCGAAGCTGGGAGCCTCCGAGACCCGAACGGATCTCGGCACCGATACGCTCAGCACCTCGATGGGGAAGTGCTCCCGCACCTCTTGGGCCACCTGGGCCGAAAGACGAGTCCGCCCGTCGTACATCGTCAGCAGGATTGTCGACACGTGCAGCAACGGGTTGAGGTGTGCCTTGATCAGATCGATGTTCTTCAATAGCTGCGACAGCCCCTCAAGGGCGTAGTACTCGCATTGGATCGGGATGAAGATCTCGCTCGAGGCCACCATCGCATTGACCGTGAGGAGCCCCAGACTCGGAGGGCAGTCGATGAGGATGTAGTCGAACGGGTGACCCTCGGCCGTGGCCGCCAGCAACGCTCGGTTGAGGCGAGACTCACGGGCAACCAGCGAGACCAGCTCGATCTCGGCGCCGGCCAGGTCGATGGTGGCCGGCGCACAGAAGAGACCCTCCACGCTGGCACAGGGCTGAACCACGTCCATAAGCGAGCGCCCTTCGACCAGGACGTCGTAGACCGACGGCACATCGGCATGGTGGTCGATCCCGAGCGCCGTGCTGGCGTTACCCTGCGGATCAAGATCGACCACAAGCACCTGCAACCCCGATTGGGCCATGGCGGCCGCGATGTTCACCGTTGTCGTCGTCTTCCCAACCCCACCCTTCTGGTTGGCTACGGTGAGAACCCTCGGTGAGATCGGCCTCGGAAAGACACGCCCCGTCAGCTGGATGCGACGACGGGTGCTCTCAGCCAGGTCGCGCCCGAGGGGGGTGTCGTCGCCGGGAGTGGGGATGGTGGCAGCCAGTGCGTCACGTTCGAGCGTTCGGGCCTGCTCCGTACGCTGCGCCCCCGCAGCCTGGTTGCCCCCGCGTGATCCGGCGGCCGCGTCCGGCGGGGTGTCTGATTCTCGTGGTCCAGCCGATTCGCCAGCCTCCGATTCGGTCACACCCTCATGAGCCACCGTCACCTGGCCCTGGTGGGCCTGAGCTGCGGCCCCCTTCGCAGCGCCAATCGGCACCCGGGAGGACGTGGCCGGAGTAGTCAGTTCTCCGGCCTCGTCAACCATCCCTGTTCCCCGCCCGCGAACGGGGCCAGTCGGGGTCGGTGGCGTCGGGGCCGAAGACCGGGCAACGGCATCCTCAGTGCTGTCCATCGGTGGGGCGTGCGAGCTCCCCTGCCGGTCCGGTGCCGGCAGGGTCGTCACCGTTACTGGTGTCCGTGAGTTATCCACAACTTTGTCCCCAGCCCGAATTGTCGCCTCTCCCCGCACAATGGAGGATAGAAGCTGCTCTTTATCCACATCATTGTCCACAGGGGTCCCGGTCAGGTCTGGCGGATCCCCGGGGGCCACCGCTCGTGCCGTTTCACGTGAAACCGGAAGATCGCCTACCCATCCCAAGCGGCGCTGACGCTCAGCGGGTGCCGGTTCTGCCAGCCAACCAAGGCCATTTGCCATGCTCACCGAGTCAACGCCTCCTGGATCCTCGGCCGGACTCCGGCCTTCAGCTGTGGTCTTCCCGGTCGCGGCTGGCTTGCCGCTGTCCACCGAAGCACCATCATTCATCACGGCCACCTCGTATACCTCGGCCTGAACGGTCTGAGCGGGACGAGGCCCGCGAGCCACCGGGTCGATCGATCCGGCGCCGAGCCGAGCCGGCGCTGCTACTGGAGTGCTTGGCGAACCGTCGTCGATCCACGGTGGCCCCAATGGTCAGGCGGAGAATGGTGGTGGGTTCAGCCAATTCCTCACCGAAGGTCTCGACCGATGCGTCGACTACACCCATCTGCGTCAGCGCGGCCTGGTTGTCAGAGAGCTCGCTCTGAGCGCGAGAACCCTTGAGCGCCAACACGCTCCCACCGGGCGCCAGCAGTGGAAGCGTCCATCCGGCGAGCTGAACGATGCCACTGACGGCACGCGCTGTCACATAGGGGACAGTGAGCCGATCCCACATCGACTCCGCTCGGGCGGTGTGAACCACCACGTTGTCGATCCCCAGGGTCGCGATGGTTCCAGACAGCCAACCGGTCCGGCGAGTGAGGGGCTCGATCAGGTGGATCTCGAGGTCAGGTCGAGCGATGGCAAGAGCCAGTCCCGGCAAGCCGGCCCCGGAGCCCACGTCGGCCACTTTTTGCCGTGCGCCGGCCAGCGAGGGCGGGATAGCACGGTGTGCCACCGCACAGTTGAGCACGTGTCGGTCCCACAAGCGGGGGGCCTCACGGGGCCCGATCAAGCCATGGGCGATCCCGGTGTCCGCCAGAATAGCAACGAACCGCTCGGCCAAGGGCAGCCGATCGCCAAAGATCGCAGTTGCCTGGGCGGGGGTTGGCGGCACAGCTATCAACTCCATCGAATCTCCCCCTGCGGGTCGTCAGCCATCCGGCACCGACGCAGCCGGTACTGGCCGAGCACCACCGTCCGTCGGTTGAGCTCTCGAACTCGGGCCGCCGTTGACCACGGTTGTACTCACCCGATCAGCGCGTTTCACGTGAAACAGGGCGCGTCAACCCGGCAAGATCACGATGTGCCGGTGCGGGTCCACGCCTTCCGACTCCGACACGAGTCCCGCAGCAGACACCTCGTCATGCACCACCTTGCGTTCAAAGGCAGACATCGGCTCGAGACTCACCTGCTCCCCGGACGTCTTCACCTCTGCGATGGACTGCTCCGCCAGCCGAACCAGAGCCGACCGTCGCTCGGCACGATGGCCGGCGATGTCGAGCATCAACCGGCTTCGTTCACCCGTCTCGACCTGAACAGCCAACCGAGTCAGCTCCTGGAGAGCCTCCAACACCTTGCCATCAGCCCCGACGAGACGACGCGGAACTCGGCCTTCGTCGGAGTCGACGATCGCGATCGCGGCACGGTCACCATCGACGTCAACATCGATGTCTCCGTCAAGGTCGGCGATGTCAAGCAGGGTCTCGAGAAAATCGGCTGCCACCTCACCCTCACGCTCCAACTGCCGCACGCGCGACTTCTTCCGGGTACCGCTCTCGTCGCCATCGGCTGAACCCTGTGACTCTTCCGACTCACCGCTCGCGTCGTGCGGTCCATCGTCCGGCGAACCGGGCACGCTGGCCGTGGCTTCAGCAATCTCAGGGGTCACCCCGATGGCTTCGCTCATCGAGTCCACGGGGTGCTGTGCAGCAACCCCTGCAGGCTGCGTCTCCACTGACGCCGTCTCGGCCGCCACCGACTCAGCGGCCTCCCTATCGCTGCCGGAGAAGGACTCGTTCGTTACGTCGTCAAGGGTCCCTGCGGTGGACGTTGTGTCCATGGCCTGCGTATCGCTCATGGCTGTTCTCCTTTGTTCATAAGCCTGTGCACACCTGTGGACAACTTGCGTTCCTGCAGGTCAGGGGCTTTTCGCCAGGTGGAGCTGAGGTAGATGAAGTCTCGATACTGGTGGTGGTCGTCATGGTGTGCTGGTCGGAGGCGTTCAGTTGGTCATTCCACTGGTCATGCTGTGGGGCTGACACACGCGACCGATGGTCGTGGCCGTCAGTGGTGAGATCACCGCTGCGGTGAACCGGGACGGTTCTTGGCCGGCTTCTTCGCCCGGCCCGCGTTCGGGTTCTGTCTCGTCTTCTTCGGAACGTCCCCGGTGGCAGTGTGCGCCGCAGCACCACCGTTCGAGTGCCCAGGGGCGGATGCGCTGATGCTGCCCTTGGCGGGCGGGGCTGCGGTGGGCGTCGCAGCGCCCGTCACGTCGGCGTCAGCAGACGAGGAGACGTGGGCGGCCGAATCGGCACCGCTCGTGCCTGCCGTTCCTGAAGCGAGGCCACCCTTCGGCTGCGTCTTGGCGCGTTTCTTGCCCTTGGGCTGTTGGCGCTGACCCGACTTGGGCGCATCGTCATCGACCGCGTCGTCGGCCACGTCGGTCGGGGAAGCCAGCCCGGGCACAACCAGCTCTTTCATCGTCTTGCCCTTGCGCTTCATCCGGTCACGCTGTGCCTGCTCGGCGGCCGAACCTGGCGCCGGCATGTTGCGGATGACGTAGAACTGCTGACCCATCGTCCAGACGTTGGTCGTCAGCCAGTAGATCAGCACCCCGATCGGGAAGTTGATGCCCGAGATCAGGAAGAAGAACGGCATCAGGTACAGCAGGACCTTCTGCTGCTTCGCGAACGGGTTGTCGAGCGAGGCGGCCGGCATGTTCTTGCGCATCAGCTGGTACTGCGTCGTGAAGGTCGTCGCCGACATCAGCACGATGAGCACGCCCGAGAAGATCTTGACGTTGAGGTCGGGGCTCGAGAGGAACGCGTCACTCAGCCGGGCCCCGAAGACGGTCGAGCCCTCGATTACTCGAGCGACCTCGTTAGTGATCGGGCCGATACCTTCTTTGATGCCCTCGGCCTGCCCCCGCAGGTTGTTGAGCAGCTGGAAGAGGGCGAAGAAGAACGGGCTCTGGATGAGGATGGGAAGACAGCTGCTGAAGGGGTTGGTGCCCGTGCGGCGGTAGAGGTCCATCATCTCGGCCTGCTGGGCCTTCTGGGACTCCGGGTCGCGCTTGCCCTTGAACTTTTTCTGGATCTTCTGCATCTCGGGCTGAATCAGCTGCATCCGCCGAGAGGAGTGGATCTGTTTGACGAACAGCGGGATCAGCAGCATCCGGACAACCACCGTGAGACCGACGATCGACAGCGCCCAAGCCACCCCCGTGGGCAGACCGATTGCGTCGAAGAGCCAGTGCCACGCGTACATGACCCAGGCTTCACCGAGTTTGATCGGATAGAGCACGGTGTTGAAGAAGTCGATCAACGTAGTTCCTCTGTCGTCTGGTGCGTGGTCCGCTCGCTGTGCACCACTGACCGGCAATCATGCCCGATGGTGGTGGTACCTGCGTCCGTGTCGGGCATGTCGTCGATCATGTGGTCGATGGTGCTGTCGAACGGCAGTGCGTGCTGCGACGTGAGGTTCGACCGCACGCCCGAGCCTGTCCGCGCACTGGGTTCCCCGCCGTCTGTGGGCCGAAAGTCCTCGGGACGCACGTCGCCTCGTGCGGCCCACGTCTGTGGAACGGGGTCGACGCCACCCGGGTTCCAGGGATTGCAGCGAACGATGCGCCGCAACGCGAGCCAGGTCCCTCGCAGCGGCCCGAAACGCAACAGCGCGGTGACGGCATAGGAGGAGCAGCTGGGGTAGAAGCGGCAGCTCGGGGAGGTCATCGGCGAGAAGAGTCGCTGGTAGAGCTTCACCCCGAGCACGAGGGGCGAAGCGAGAACGGAGTTGACCGTCACGACCCGCACACCTTGTGGAGCGCTCGAGCGAACGCGTCACTCAGCTCGTCGAAGTCGGCCAGTGCGGCGCCCGGATGGGCCCGAACGACGATGTCGATGCCATCCGGGATGCCACCGAGCCGGGTGCCTGCGATGGCCCGCAGTCGCCGTTTGGTCCGGCCCCGCACGACTGCATTGCCGACCGCTTTTGAGACAACAAAGCCCACGCGCGGGGGAAGTGCCGTGCGTGTTGCAAGTCGGTTGGCATGAACGACCATCAGTCGGCCACCGGCCCTGCGGGCACCCTTGCCGCGAACCACCGCGGTGAAGTCGGCTCGTTCGCGGATGCGGTGACGCGCCGGGAGCACGTCCGTGCCGTCGCTGGCCGGTCGGCTCAGGCCGAGAGCTCGGCGCGACCCTTGCGACGGCGGCCGGCGAGGATCGAGCGGCCGGCCCGCGTGCGCATCCGCAGACGGAAGCCGTGCGTCTTGGCTCGGCGGCGGTTGTTCGGCTGGAAGGTGCGCTTGCTCACGAGTTTCTCCGATGGGT
>JBDTVJ010000085.1:0-13848 GCA_040007275.1 Terracoccus sp. | reverse complement strand
TACACCTTCCCTGCCGGCGCCCGCACCCGCTGGACCCGCACCCAGAACAACACGCCGTGCCTGATCGACGTACCGACCGCCCCGGTCTGGACCGACACCTGCGGACCCGACAACAACGGGAGCTTCTCCGGCTACGCCAACACCGACCAGTACACCTGGAAGGTCACCGACCACTCCACCCTCAACGGCAAGGTCGGCATCACCGTCACTGCCAAACCCGGCTACACCTTCCCTGCCGGCGCCCGCACCCGCTGGACCCGCACCCAGAACAACACGCGCTGCGCAGCGACGATCAGCGCCACCACCACGGCGCAGTCCTGCACCACCTCGGGGGAGCCGGTGCCCGGGTCGCTGACCCTGACCAAGACCAGCATCCGCTCGGCCCACGTCTACGTCGGACCCACCACCGGTACCAAGGCCGGTGACCTGTCGGCCTTGGCCCCGGGTGAGTACCTGGTCATCGCCACCGCCAAGGCTGGCTCCGCGTTCACGACCGTCCCCGACGGGTGGAAACCCAGCCCCACGCGCGACGCCGACGGCATCGTGGTCAAGGTCAGCCGAGTCCTGACCATCGAGGCCACCACCTGCTGACACCGAACGAAGAAGTGCAGACGTGTCTCGTGCGTGCCCGGCCGAACTAGGTTGTGATGGTGAACCTCACGAGCTGCGGACAACTGGTGCGGGTGCAGGCTCTCGGTGTGCTGCTTCGTGAGTACAGGCCGGCGGACGCGCGCGACCTGCTCGTGGCCTTCGCCGACCAGGAGATCGCGCGCTGGAACCCTGGGCCGCCGGGTCTGGAGGCCGCCGCCGACTTCACCGCCCGGCGCAACGACTGGAGCGAGAACGACCACGCGTCCTGGGCCGTGGCAGACCCCACCGGCCGTCTCGTCGGATCTGTGTCGGTGCACAAGATCGACCCCGACCAGGCTGACGCCGAGATCGGCTACTGGGTCGCGCCCTGGGCGAGGGGGCAGGGATACGCGACTCGATCAGTCGTGGCTGCCTCCCGCTTCGCCTTCGCTCAGCTCGGGCTGCACCGTCTCTACCTCTACCACGCGGTCGACAACCGGGGTTCCTGCGCGGTCGCCCGCGCGGCCGGCTTCGCCCACGAGGGCACTCTGCGAGAGTCCTTTCGCTACCCCGACGACCGCTATCACGACGAGCATCTGCACGGTCGGTTGTCCGGTGACCTCGACGATGGGGTCACTTGACCTGCGGCTGCGGTTTGAAACGGCGAACTTCGTGGGGCCAGCCGCAGGCCTGCGCCATCTTGCCCGCCCACATCGTGGCGGCCTCGTCGTCGGCCACGTCCACCACGGCGAACCCACCCAGAAACTCCTTGGTCTCGACGTACGGTCGCCTTCATTTCGTCCACGACCGCCATGGCGAGTGGTCCGCGCCCACGGAACCACTCCTCGGTGTGCTCTCCCACCCACTGCTGGTTGAAGTACCTGAGGTAATCGGTCATGACCGCTCCATCTCCTTGGGCGGGCCCAGTGGTCCGCGTTCACCTACCCCACGAACGGCGACGGGCGAATACGACACGGTTGTCCCAGAAATTCAACCACCCGTGCTGACACGGCAGCCCTTCCTCTGACAACGGTGACACGTTCGAGCCTCAACCCCCGCGGTCTCTCAGGCCCGCCACTCGGTCGCGCGACCGTCGTAGGAGATCGTGGGAGACGTCCCCGAGACCTCGCCGCCGGTGCCCGACCCCACCGAGACGAGCACGGGGTTCACCAGCCGCGTCGGCGGCATCCCCGGGAACGCCCCCTCCCGCGACTGCACGGTCAAGACCCGACGCGCGTCATCCCATCGCACTGGCACAAAAGCGAACTCGCCGCCCTCGTAGCCGTACCCGTCGCCGGCATCCTCGTAGAGGTCGAACGCTCCATCGCGACCGGGGTAGACCCGCAGCTCGAGGGGCCCCCACGGGTCCTCGCCGGTGTACTGCACCAGCGGACCCAACGGGAGAATCGTGCCAGCCCGGACAAATATGGGGATGCGCTCCAACGGGGCTTCTACGACGATCGTCTGGCCACCACCGTGCCGCTCGCCGGTCCAGAAGTCGAACCATTCGGTGCCGTCCGGCAGATAGACGGATCGTGAATGAGCCACTCCCGTCAGAGGCGTCGAGTCGGGTCCGTGCGCCATCGCGTGCGTCACCGGGCAGACGAGCAGCGCTGGGCCGAGCATGAACTGGTCGGCGATGTCGTACACCGCGGGGTCGTGACGGAAGTCGAAGGCGAGCGCGCGCATCGGGGTGTAAGCGCGGTGGGTGGTCCAGCCGCTCAGCGAGTAGAGGTAGGGCAGCAGACGGTACCGCAGTCGCAGGAAGGCTGCGATGGTGTCGTAGACCAGCTCCCCCGGTTCGCCGAACCGCCACGGCTCGCGCGGCGTGCAGCGCCCGTGCGACCGGAACACCGGCGTGAACGTGCCTGCCTGCAGCCAGCGCAGGTACAGCTCGCGGTAGCCCAGGTCGAGGTTGCCCTGCTCGTAGTCGCCCGACCAGAACCACAGGTCGCCGGGCGTGACGAAGTAGGCGCCGATGTCGAAGGTCCAGAACGGGGTGCCGGTGACACACAGGTTGAGCCCGGCGGCGAACTGTCGACGCAGAGCGTCCCACGTCGCCGACCAGTCGCCCGACCAGGTCACTGCGGCATAGCGCTGCTGGCCGACGAAGCCCGACCGGGTCAGGGTGAACACCCGCTTGCCGTCGCCCTGAGCACGCAGCCCCTCGTAGAGGCCGGCGGAGTGCGCCAGCGAGTAGCCGTTGATGCGCTCGGGGTCGAGGTACTTCTTCATCACGCCGGTGTTGATGACCACTCGCTGGCCCGGCTGGGGCCGAACGGTCCCTTTCCAGTCGGCCTCGAAGGGCTCGGTGCAGTCAGACCAGAAGGCGTCCACCCCGTGCCGGGCGTAGCCCTCGACCACCTGGGCCGCGTACCGTTCCCGCGCCGCCGCGTCGAAGGCGTCGTAGGTCGACCCGTCGCCGAGCAGCTGACCGTGCGCCCGGAACTCCTGCTGGTTGGCGCCCTCACCCAGCAGGTTGGGCCAGATCGACACCATCAGCCGGCAGTCCATGGCGTGTAGCTGCCTCACCAGCCCCGCCGGGTCGGGGAAACGGTTGACGTCAAACGACTTCTGCCCCCATTGCCCTTCGGGCCAGCTCTGCCAGTCCTGCACGATGCAGTCGATCGGCAGCTCGCGGGCGCGGAACTGGCTGACGACGTCGACGAGCTCGGCGGCATCCACGTAGCGGTCTTTGCTCTGCACGTAGCCGAGCGCCCAGCGGGGGAGCATCGGCGCCTGCCCGGTGAGACGACGGATCTCGCCGACGATGTCGTCAAGTTCCGGCCCGAGAACGAACAAGAAGTCGAGCTCATCGTCGGTCTCGGTCCAGAAGTAGGTGCCGTGCTGGTCGTCGTGGAAGGAGGCCAGTGACTGGCTGTCCCACAGAATGCCGTACCCGCGCGTCGAGACGATCATTGGCGCGACGATCTTCATGTTCTGCTGGTAGAGGTACTCGTGGTGACCGCGGTAGTTGAGGATGCCGTCTTCGTGCTGGCCGAGTCCGTAGATCGCCTCGCCGTCCTGAAACTCCAGGCGCAGGGTCGTGGAATAGGCCTGCCGGTCGATGACGGTGTCGGTCCCCGTGGTCACCGCATGTTCCCCGTCGGCCGTACGAACAGTGGTGATGTCGGTGTCGTCGGAGAACACCGTGCGCAGCACGTCGACCTCCTCGAGCACCTTCGCATCCTGCCGGTCGTGGGGCTCGCGCACCAGCATCCGACCAGCCGCGTCGGTCCAGGTGAATGCCCCTGTGGCGCGGTCGATCTCGAGAAGCAGTGCGGGGGTGGACAGCACGAGGATGTCGTCCAGCTTCTCGACCGCAGGCGCGTTGCGTTTCAGCCCGCCCAGCAGCATCCCGTTCGACGAAGGGGCGAAGGTCGGGCGGCCCGTGTAGACGACGCGCATCACCCGCTCTCCGATGGCCTGGACCTTGAGGCGGCCGGTGGAGGTGGTGATGACGGCGGCGTCGCCGTCGATGGCGTGCTCGAGGATCCTCATGCTGGGCCTGCTTTCGGTCGTCGGTGGGCCAGGTGGCTCGCGCTCATCAGCACCGGTGGCGAGGTCAGCGCCGCCGGGTCGAGGTCGGCGGTGCTCGTCACCGAGAGGACGTACGACTCCCCCGGCAGCAAGGTGACCAGCTGTTCAGAGACCGTGGCCTGCGGGTCGAGGCGGTCGACATTGAGCACGAGGTCCTTGACCAGCGCGTCGGCGGTCACCGTGATGTCGTAACCCTGCTCGGAGCGCCGCACGTCGCTACTCAGCGAGGGCTCGGGGAAGAGCACATCGAGGTCCTCGACGAACCACCACCACGCTCGGCCGTCGTCGCTGGCCGAAGGGCAGCTTGCGACGAGCAGCTCCTGCGTCGGGTCGCCAGGGCTCTGTAGCTGCGCACCGAGAACGGTGGTGGCTCCCGTTCGGGGCGGCACCTCGATGGCCAACCGCTCGCTCGCCAGCGTCTCACCAGCCAGGTTCGTGCGCCTGACCAGGGCGGTGTCGCGCCAGGTCTCGGCGCTGTCGTTGCTGGCGATGAGTGCGACCCCGTCCTCACGTGGCTGCAGCAGCAGCACGCGGGGCGCGTTGAGCTTGCGCAGCGCGTACCACAGTGGCTTGCGGCGTCCACTGCTGTCGATGACGGCCCAGCTGACCGCCGGCCAGCAGTCGTTCAGCTGCCAGACGATGTAGCCGCCGTTGCGTGGCGCATGTGATCGGTAGTGCGACACGGCGCAGCCGATGGCCCGCACTTGGTCGAGCTGCGTGGTGAAGTACCAGTCGTCGAAGCCGACCGGCGTCGGCACGTGCCCGACCCAGCCGCGCTCGAGCTTGAGGTTGCCGTCGATCGCCTTCTGATGGCACCGCATCCCGGGCGAGTCGGGGGCCGGGTGCTCGTCATGGATTGTCGGCATCAACGTGGCGTAGTTCGCCGGGGCCTGGAAGCCGAACTCTGCCACGAAGCGAGGGATGGCGTCACGGTAGTGGAGATAGTCCTCGGTGAACCAGACCTTCCAGCTGTGCACCGGGCCGTGGTCAGGCAGAGTCGGATGGCTCTCGTCGTTCGGTGACCACGGGCTCGACGGGATGTAGGCCCGACCCGGGTCGATCTCGTCGAGGATCGCAGGAAACAGCTCGTAGTAGTAGCGACCGCCCCAGTCTTCTCCCTGGGCCATCCGCTCCTTGAAGCCCCAGTTGTAGTAGGCCTCGATGTTCTCGTTACCGCCGCTCCACAGGGCCAGCGAGGGGTTGGACGCCAGCCGCGCCACATGCTCGCGCGCCTCGGCTTCGACCTCCTGCCACATTTCTGGGGCCTCGGAGTAGCAGGCGCAGGCGAACTGGAAGTCCTGCCACACGAGGATGCCCTGCCGGTTGCAGGCGTCGTAGAAGTCGTCGCTCTCGTAGATGCCGCCGCCCCAGGCGCGAAGCAGGTTCATCCCGCCGTCCACCGCGCCCTGGACGGCTTGCTCGTAGTCCAGCCGGGTCATGCGGCTCGGAAAGCAGTCACCCGGGATCCAGTTCGCTCCCTTGACCCAGACGAACTGGCCGTTGACGTGGAACTCGAAGCTCGTGCCGTACTCGTCTGGTTCGACGCGCACCTCGACCGTGCGGAACCCGACGTCGTGGCTCCACGTGTCAAGGGCTGCACCGCCGGCGGAGGCGCGTACGACCAGCCGGTACAGCGGTTGCTCGCCGTGACCCCGTAGCCACCACAGCTCCGGTTCCTCGACCGTGAGCGCCAGCTCGGCCCGGATGTCCGTCGTCGTCACAGTGGCACTCGTCGTGGTTCCGTTCGGCGCGATGAGCTCGACGTCCAGGACGACCTTTTGGGCTGCGGTGCGCTCGATATCGACCGCCAGCGTCACGTGTCCCCGCCCCCGCCGATCGACGGTGACGTTCGGCACGACGGATGCCAGCCGCGCCGTCGACCACTGGTGCAGGCGGATCGGCCGCCAGATCCCGGCCGTGGTCAGGGTGGGGCCCCAGTCCCAGCCGAAGTTGGCCGCCATCTTGCGCAGCGCGTTGTAGGGCAGGGCGTCCCCCACCAACGGCTTGACCCCGATGCGCTGCTCCGACTCGCGGGCCGCGCGCAAGGGAGCGTCGAAGTCCACGACGAGCTCGTTGTCGGCCTCAATCGCCGAACGCACGTCGAAGCGGTACGTGCGGTGCTGGTTCTTTGTCCGTCCGACGACGCCGCCGTTCAGGGTCACCGTGGCCACCGTGTCGAGCCCTTCAGCGACGAGGTCGACGCGTTCGTGCCCCTCGTCGACGAAGTCGAACGTGGTGCGGTATCGGGCGTCGGTCTCACCGATCCACTGCACCTGCTGCTCGTTGCAGTCGAGATACGGATCGGGGATGAGGCCGCCGGCGAGCAGGTCGGTGTGCACGCAGCCGGGCACGGTCGCGGGGGTCGCTTCCGGGAGGCCGTCGGGTCGCGGACCGCCGCTCAGGCTGAGCGTCCATCCGCTCGAGATCATCGTGGTCGACATCGGTGAGTCTTCCTGTCGTGGCGGGTTCGTGGTCGCGCGGGGTGATGAGTGGTCCAGGTCAAGATCGGGGATGCCGCCTCGTCGCTGGTGCTGCTCGCCCATCTCGAGGCAGCAGCCTCAATGACGGTAAGAAGGTAGAACGGCGGCTCAGTCCGTCGACACATAGACACACAGATACACAGACACGCGGCGGTCGGACGACTTGGACCATCCTTCTTTTTATCTCTACAGTAAGTCAAGCCCTGAGGCTGACCATAAACTGGGCGCGCCGGGAGGATGGACAGGTTGCGCGAACTGGGCTCACGAACCGCTAGCCTGATGTTTCTGTAGTCTCTACACTAAGCGGCATCATGGCGCCGGCCTCGGCGCCGAGTCCTGGTGATGAGCACCGACCGCGAAGGGTGGCACGACGACGTGACAACCAACTCGCCCGGCCCGGGCGCAGCCCTGGCCGGCCACCGGGCCTTGCTACTCGACACGATCCGCGGCGCCGGAGAGATGAGCCGCGCATCGCTCGCCCGCACGACGGGTCTGAACGCAGCCACGGTCACGGTCGCCATCCGTGACCTGATCGCGGACGGTCTCATCGTCGAGGTCGGGCGCGCCGCGTCAACCGGAGGCAAGCCCGCCGTCCTGCTCGCGCTGGCGGCCGAGTCCCGATACGCGCTCGGAGTCCACCTCGACCACACCTCGATCACCTACGTGATCGCCAACCTCTCCGGCAAGGTCGTCGCCGTCTGGCCCCGTCGAGGGGGCGCCGACGCTCGAGCACCGCAGCTGGTGGTGGAACGCATCGCCTCAGAGCTGACGACGTTCGTCCGCCGCATCGGCATCCCGACCGAGCGGCTGCTGGGGATCGGGTTGGTGTCTCCGGGTCCGGCCACTTCCGCCACCGGGATTGCCCTGTCCTCCCCCGAGATGCGTCCCTGGATCGACTTTCCCCTCGTCGACGCGCTGGCCACGGCCACCGGCCTTCCCGTGATGCTCGGCAACGACGCCACGGCGGCGGCGGTCGGCGAGTTCTGGTCGGGGCACGTCGATCCGACGGCCATGTTCGCCGCGCTCTACATGGGAACCGGGATCGGCGCGGGAATCATCATGGCGGGCACCCCCGTGCTCGGCTCGAGCGGCAACGCGGGCGAGGTGGGTCACATCTGCGTCGTGCGTCACGGCGCCCCGTGCTGGTGCGGCAGCCACGGCTGCCTCGAGACCGTCGCCGGAGCCGCGGCGATCGTCAACGCCGCCCAGGCCGCCGGCCACGCCCCGGTCGGCGAGTTCCTGCACGACCAGTTCGCCGACGTCGCCCGGGACGCGCTCGCCGGCCAGCCCGCTGCCGTCGCGATCTTCGAGGATGCAGCTGACTACGTTGCCGTCGCGGTCCAATCGTTGACCAACATCCTCGACCTCGACCACGTGGTGCTGACCGGGCCGGCCTTCGCCCTCGCCGGTTCCCTGTTCGTTCCCGCCATCCGGCGCCGCCTCGCACAGGCGTTCTTTGCTCGGGGCACCCATGGCGTCGCGGTGACCGTCTCTTCGAACGCCTCGTACGCCGCGGCGACCGGCGCGGCCGCCATGGTGCTGCAGAGCGAGCTCGCCCCGCGCCCGGCCGTGTCCGGCCGGCCGGTTGCGACCTCCGGGGCGACCCCCTCCTCCGTCGCGGGCCCGGCGCCGTCCACCCTGATGGCTCCCCTCGTCGCCGCTTCGAGCGTCTCCAGCCGCCCACTCCACGACCCTCCGAACCGGCAACGACAAGGAGTCTCACCATGACCGCCACGTGGATCGACCAACCCGACCACCGGGCCTGGCTGCAGCGCCAGACTCGCCTCCAGCTCGCGTTCGCCCGCCGCTTCCCGCACCCCGACGGCGGTGCCTGGTACCTCGATGACGACGGCCTGCCCGACGAGGCCCTGCCCGTACACACCTATATCTCGGCCCGCATGCTGCACGTCTACAGCCTGGGCCACCTCGCGGGCATCCCCGGCTGTGCGCCGCTCGCCGGCCGAGCCCTCGACGGCCTGCGAGGCCCGTTGCGTGACCCGGAACACGGGGGCTGGTTCGCCTCCGTCGGGCCGGGAACGGAACGCGACGACGCCAAGGTCGGGTACGCACACGCATTCGTCGTCTTCGCCTCCGCCAGCGCCACCGTCGCCGGCCTGCCCGGGGCCCGGGACGTCCTGGACGAAGCCCTGGAGGTGCTCGACACCCGCTTCTGGGAGGAGGGCCCGGGGCTGCATCGAGACTCCGCCGCCGCGGACTGGTCGATCTTCAGCGACTACCGCGGCATCAACGCGAACATGCACGGCGTCGAGGCGCTGCTCTCCGCGTCGGACGCCACCGGCGACGCACGATGGCGTGAGCGCGCGGCCCGCGTGACCGAGACGGTCCTCGGCTGGGCCGGCGACAACGACTGGCGCATTCCCGAACACTTCCACCCCGACTGGACCCCGATGATGGAGCACCATCGCGACGAACCGAACCATCCGTTCGAGCCCTACGGTGCGACCGTCGGTCACGGGCTGGAGTGGTCGCGCCTCGCGTTGCAGGTCGCCGCCTCCGGCGTCGGGCGGGCCCAGCTGCTGACCGAGGGAGCCGCCCGGCTCTTCGACCGCGCGGTGGCCGACGGGTGGGCCGTCGACGGCGCCGACGGCTTCATCTACACCACCGACTGGTCAGGCACCCCCGTGGTGCGTCAGCGGATGCACTGGGTGGTGGCCGAGGGGATCTCGGCTGCCGCCGCACTGGGCGCCCACACCGCGGATCCGCGTTACGACGCCTGGTACCGCACCTGGTGGGACTACGCGGCCACCTACCTCATTGCCGACAACGGCTCCTGGCGCCACGAGCTCGACCCGCAGAACCGTCCGGCCGCCACCGTCTGGCCCGGGCGCCCTGACCTCTACCACTCGGTTCACGCGACGCTGCTGCCGCGCCTGCCGCTCGCCCCGACCGCGCCGACCGCGCTGGCCCGCGGGCTGTTCCGCTGACACCCCCTCATCAGGAGACCTCGAACCGCACACGCGGCGCACCCGACCCGACCACCTCATCGAGCTCACCCCCGCCTGGCGCGGTGACCGGTGCTCCGACGGCCGCCCGCGGGTGTCGGATGCCGTTCTCGAGCGCGTGGACGAAGGCGGCCCACGTCGCCAGCCCCGCCTGCCTCCTCCCGATCACGCACTGACCCAGCAGCACGGTTCGACCCAGCTGCACCGTTCGACCCAGCTGCACCGAGCGACCCAGCCCCCTCGACCTCCGGAGATGACATGAGCGAACCGAACGTGGCCACGAGACCCTTCCGCGCCGACGGCTGGGACGAGCCGGTCTGTGGCATGACCTGGGGGCACTCAGGAGTCCGCGGCACGTGGACCACGCCGGCCGCCGAGCACTCGATGGCAGCCCTGTCCGAGCTGAACCTCAACTGGGTGACGCTCGCCTACGCCGCCGTACAGGAGACGGCGCAGTCGACCGCAATCCCGTTCCGCGACCCACCCTCGCTCACCGATGACGAGGTGCGTACCGTGGTGCGTCGGGCCCGGGGCCAGGGGCTGAAGGTCTGTCTCAAGCCCATGGTCAACGTCGCCGACGGAACGTGGCGGGCCTACATCGGCTTCTTCGCCTGGGACGTTCCGGGTGAGCCCTCGTGGGGCCAGTGGTTCGCCTCCTATGGCGAGTACATCGTGCATCAGGCCCGCCTGGCCGCCGAGCTCGACGTCGACCTCTTCTGCATCGGGTGCGAGCTGGTGCGGGCCGACGCACAGGACGCGCGGTGGCGTCAGCTCATCGCCGAGGTGCGTGCGGTGTACGACGGGCCGATCACCTACAACTGCGACAAGTACCAGGAGGACCACGTGACCTGGTGGGATGCCGTCGACGTCATCTCGGCCAGCGGGTACTACCCCAGCGGGGAGTGGGACACCCAGCTCGACCGCATCCAGGCTGTCGTCGAGCGCGAGGGAAAGCCGTTCTGCTTTCTCGAGGTCGGCTGCCCGAGCCGCGATGGCGCGGAGGCTCGCCCGAACGACTGGACCCTCGTCGGCGCGCCGAACGAGAAGGTGCAGGCCGACTACCTTGACGAGATGCTCACCGCAGCCGGTCGGCGCCCGTGGGTCGGCGGCTTCATGCTGTGGGACTGGCCCGCCGAGCTGTACGACCTCGCGCACGCCGCAATCAACGACGACTACTGCGTCTACGGCAAGCAGGCCGCCATCGTCGTGGCTGAGCACTACCGGTTGGCCACCCACCCATAACGACGTGCTCAGGTCGCGAGGCGGGCCTGAGCGACCAAGGCGCCGGCCTGTTTGACCACGCGGGTGCGCGGCGACACCTCCAGGGTGCGGATGCCGGGCACGGCACCGACCTGCTCGGTCACTAAGCGATACAGCGCGCTGTGGTCGCGGCAGACCACCACCGCCGTCAGATTGTGCGGGCCGGTGACGGCGGCGGCGAAGGTCACGTCGGGCAGCTGTGCGAGCGCCGTGCCGCAGGCGTGCAGATCTGCAGGCGCAGTGGTCATCCACAGCTGGGCAGTGACATTCCACCCGAGGGCCTCAGACGAGAGGTCGACGTCGACCACCGCGATTCCGCGCTCCAGCAGCAGGTTCAGCCGACGCGCGGCACGCCCCTCGCTCATTCCTGCACACGCGCCAAGCTGCGCATAGCTGGACCGACCGTCCAGCACCATCTGATGCAGAATCGCCTCATCGCCGTCATCGAGGTCGCTCGCTCGCGTGCGGTCGCCCACCTGTGGGACCGGTGTCTGCGCCGCGTCGGCACTCCCTGCCACCGACCTCAGCTTCTCCTCCTGTTGATCGGTGAGCGCGCCGGCCAGCCCCGCCCAGTCGTCCGGTCGCCCTGCACGGAACTGGTGAAGCATCATGGCGGCACTGATGCCCAGCACCGGTGCGGTCCGAGCGAGCTGTCCCAGCAGCAGCTCTTCTCGGTCGGCAGCGGACCGCGAGCGCGCCACGCACACCACTTCGGCCGCGCCGCCGCCGATCGAGACCCAGCCGATGTCCTGCCGCTTGGCCAGAGCCTGAGCGAGCGCCGCCGTGCCGTTCGGGGTGCACTGGATCCGCACCACCCAGGTGCTCTGCCCAAGCGCCTCGGTGTTCACGACGGCCGTCACCCGCACCACCCCCGCGGCCCGCAGCCGCCGGTACCGTCGCGCGACGGTCTGCTCCGAGGTGCCCAGCGTGTCGGCAAAATGACTGAACGAGCCGCGCGGCGCCACCTGCAGGGCTCGAACGATCGATCTGTCCAGGTGGTCAAGCGTGGCAGAATCCGTGCTCACACCGATATTATTAGCATAATTCCGTGTCGAGCCGATGCGAGCCGACGCTCGAGAACCTTTCGGTTGATAGTTGAAGGACATCACCGATCGGCGTCGAACGTACGGTCATTCACGCTGATCAAGGAGTAACCATGTCTGGAGCCCCCGCGACCGTTGGCCCCGGCAGACACCGATACCCGCGAGGTGAGGCACCCTCCGGCGGTCCGGAAGGCAACAAGTGGTGGACGTTGACGGGGGTCTGTTTCGGCACCTTCATGCTGTTGCTCGACGTCACCATCGTCAACGTCGCCCTGCCTGACATCCAGTCCTCGCTCGGCTCAAGCTTCGCGGACCTGCAGTGGGTCATCGACGCGTACGCCCTGACGTTGGCCTCACTGCTGCTGACGGCGGGATCGCTGTCTGACATCTTCGGGCGTCGCCGGCTCTACATCATCGGTCTGGTGGTCTTCACCCTGGCCTCCACCCTGTGCGGAGTCTCCCAGGACACCCTGCTGCTGCAGCTGAGCCGCGGCCTGCAGGGCGTCGGGGGAGCCATCATGTTCACCGTCTCGCTGGCCCTGCTGGCCAGCGCCTTCCAAGGCAAGGACCGAGGCATCGCATTCGGCATCTGGGGCTCGATCACCGGTGTCGCGGTGGCGGTCGGGCCGGTGGTCGGAGGTGTGCTGGTCTCGTCGTTGTCGTGGCGATGGATCTTCTTCGTCAACATCCCGATCGGTATCGCGGCGCTGGTGATCACCGTCCGGAGAATTGCCGAGTCGCGCAATCCCAAGGCCCACGGCCCGGACTGGATCGGGTTCGTGGTCTTCACCGCCTCACTCAGCTCCTTGGTCTATGCGCTCATCGAGTCGGGCCAGAAAGGCTTCGGCAACACGGTCGTCATCACCTGTTTCATTGCGGCAGCTGCGCTGATGCTCGCCTTCGTGCTCTTCGAGATGCGCACCAGCACCCCGATGCTCGACCTCAACCTGTTCCGCAAACCCACCTTCTCGGGCGGTGCGATCGCCGCGTTCGGCATCAGTGCCGGCATCTTCTCGATGCTGCTCTACCTCACCCTCTACCTGCAGAACGTGCTGGGCTACAGCGCTTTGCAGACCGGCCTGCGGCTGCTCGTCCTGTCCGGCGCCATCCTGATCGTCTCGGCGGTTGCGGGGCGACTCAGCTCCCACCTGCCCACCCGGTTTCTCATCGGCCCGGGTCTGGCCCTGACTGGCGTCGGCATGCTGCTCATGCGCGGGCTGGATGCCTCGACCTCTTGGACCCACCTGATCCCCGGGTTCGTCGTCGCCGGTATCGGTGTCGGCTTGGTCAACCCGCCGCTCGCCTCCACGGCGGTCGGCGTGGTGCCGCCCCGCCTGGCCGGCATGGCGTCGGGTGTGAACAGCACCTTCCGCCAGGTCGGCATCGCCACCGGGATCGCGCTGCTCGGCACCCTGTTCGCCTCCCGTCTGGAGAGCGCAGTCACCAGTGCCACGGCGGGAACTGCCTTCGCCGGGCGCGGCGAGTCGCTGGCCGCTCTGGTGCAGTCCGGCCAGCTGAAGACCGCGCTGCCGAAGTTCCCGAAGGCGCAGATCCCGGTCGTCGAGCAGATCGCCGCGACTGGTTTCACGTCAGCGCTCAACGCCATCCTGCTGATCGCGGCCATCGTCGCCCTGATCACGGCCGTGGCCGCGTTCGTGCTGATCCGCACCAAGGACTTCCACTCCGAGGGCGACGAACAGGATGCACAATTCAGCAGTGAGCACAGCGACGAACCGGACGCGGAGCTGGTCGTCGTGGCCTGAGCCAGGCGTTCGCCCCCACCGGCCCGATGCCACTCTCAGGTCGTTGTGACCCGAGCTGATCATCGGTGGTCATGACGCGCTGTGTGGTTTGACGACGAGCGCCTTGCTCGCGGCAGACTGGCCCCATGAGCGACCCGCACGAGAGTGCCGACGTGACCGAGCTGGCCGACCTCCGGGTCGTGGTCGACCGCATCGAGGGCCGTTCGGTCTGCGGGCTGAGCGTCGGCGA
>JBDTVJ010000084.1:0-14017 GCA_040007275.1 Terracoccus sp. | reverse complement strand
CCGTCACGGCCTACCCCGAGCAGCTGTCCCGCGAGATCTGGCGGAACCCTCCGCGCGTGCTCGACCTGGCGTGAGGGCCCGGATCCCCCGTGGTGAACAAGCTCATGGCCGTCTTCAAGCGGCGCCGGTTCGCCGCGGTCGTCATCGGCGAAGCGGTTTCCATGGTGGGAGATGCCGCCTTCGAGATCGCGCTGGCCTGGACGATCCTGACTTCCACCGGATCGGTTGCCGCCCTGGCCGGTGTGCTGCTCTTTCAGGCCGTCCCGCGCGGCGTCCTGCTGCTACTGGGCGGCGCCGTCGTCGACCGCTACTCGCCGCGGGCCGTGATGATCGTGACCCACATAGCGCGAGCCGTCGCACTTGCCTTGATGGCGTTCATCGCGGCCACCGGCACTCTGACGATGTGGCAGCTGGCGGGGCTCGCGCTCGTGATGGGCATGTCGGCCGCGTTCTTCAGCCCGGCATCCGAGAGCATCCTGCCCAGCCTCGTCGAGGAGGACGAGCTCGCCCAGGCCAACGCCGTCCGGGGGTTCTTCGAGCAGACGGCCCTTATCGTTGGACCGGTCATCGGGGGCGTGCTCATCTCGGTCGCCGGCACCTGGGTGGTGCTCGGTTTCAACGCGCTGACCTTCGTCGTCGCCGCGTTCACGGTGCTGGCGGCCCCGAAGACCGTCCAGACAAGCGGCGGCGCACCCTCACCGACAGAGATTCTCCGGCAGATCGGCGAAGGGCTGGGTCACGCCCGACGATCCCACGAGGTGCGCCTGGTGCTGATCGTCATCTCGGCGGCCACCCTCAGCTACAGCGGCGTCTTCGCCGTCGGTCTGCCGGTGCTCGCCACGTCGATGGGAGGAGCTGGCTCCCTCGGGCTGATGGTGGCCGGATGGGGATCCGGCCAGCTCATCGGAGCCTTGGCGGCCGCCCTGACCGGCCTGCCACGACGCTGGGGGCTGCTGATCATCGGCATGACCTTGGTCGAAGCGGTCATGTTCACGACGCTCGGCCTGGTCTCCACCCCGTGGACGGCAGCCGGTCTGCTGTTCCTGGTGGGTATCGGTGTGTCGTACAGCAGCGACGTAGCCTTGCCGACCTTCATCCAGACCCAGACCCCGCGTCACCTCCTCGGCCGGATCAACTCCGTCATCGGCCTTCCTCGGGTGGTGTTCGAACCCGTCTCCATCTCCATCCTGGCCCTCGCCTTGTCACGCTCGACATCGTGGGGATTCGCGCTGGCTGCCCTGCCCGTCCTCATTGCCGGCGTCGTGCTCGCCTTCGACCCGCGCGCCCGCGCGCTCAGCACTCAACCGGCTGTGGTGTCGGCCGTGAGTCGGGAGGGCATGTGATGGTTTCTGGCGCGTACGTGGAGAAAATTCGTGAGGTCTACCCGGGCCTCGCGCTCGATCACCTGCAGCTCATCTCCGACGGCATGGTCAACGATGTCGTCGTCGTGAATCGCGAACTGGTCTGTCGCTTCGTCCGGGACGCGGGCGACGCGGAGACGCTAGCCCGCGAAGCCGCCGTGCTGAGTGTGATTCACGACCGGGTGGAGCTTTCGACACCGCGACTCGAGCGTCTCGAAGCGGGGTTCGCCAGCTACCGCTACATCCCCGGCGAACCCCTGTCACGAAACGCCCTCGCCAGGCTCAGCGCGCCTGGTCGCTCCCGGATCATCGCGGAACTGGGGCTCTTCCACGCCCAGCTCCACAGCATCCCAGCTGCAGCCCTGACTGCGTCGGGAGTTCCGCGGTCAGCATCCGTGCGCTCGCGAGCCGACTGGCTCGACCTGTACGACCGCGTCCGGAACACACTGTTCCCCCACCTCTGGACACATCAGCAGGTCTGGGTGGACGAGTTGTTCGCACCCCTGGTGTCGGGTCAGCTCGACCTGAGCTATACACCCACCCTGGTCCACGGCGACCTGGCGAACTACCACATCCTTCACGACCCTGAGCGGGAGTCGCTCACCGGCGTGATCGACTTCGGTGTGGCCGGACTAGGTGACCCGGCGTGTGACATCGCGGTCCAGCTCGGCAACTACGGTGACGGCGTCGTACAGCGGATGGCAGCGGACTATCCACGGCTTCTCGACGTCATCGACCGCGCCCGGTTCTGGGCCGGCACGTTCGAGCTCCAATGGGGCACCGCTGGTCTGGAGCACAAGGACGTCTCACTGCTGTTGGCCCACATCGGCGGAAACCGCGAAACGCGATCCGTCGGTTCCTGATGCAGATCGTCGGCTTGGAACTTGAGCGGGGCGCCCGGTAGTTGATGGGGCTCGTGGCCCCGACATGCTGTTGGTCTCTCACAACGCGACGACAGCGAGGCCACGAGCATGAACGAGGGTACGTCAGTGCTGTTCGGGCTGGAGGACGAGTTCGCCGTCCTACAGCTCGAAGGAATCGATCCCGACACGGTGAAGATCGTCATCGAAGTGATCGACCGGGAAGGCGCCTGCCCGGGATGCGGGGTGCCAATGAATCGCCCCGGGTTTGTCAGACAGTTAGGGAAGCGCTGATTTTCTTGAGTGGTCGGGGCGCCGCCTGGTAGTGGGGTGGGGGAGGCGAAATGATGGGGCATGCGAAGCGAGCAGCCGTCTTTTACTGATGTGGAGTACCTGAACAGGCGGCGGATCTCGCGCCGTGAGGAGTGTTTCCGCCACCACCGCGTAGACCCAAGAACAGCTCGGCGTTCTTGTCTGCGCTGGCGCGCACGAACTGACCGTCGGCGGTGACGAGGTCCGCGCCGGTCATGCCTCTTTCAGGGGCCGTGAGTCTCCCCGCGATCGCCCAGTGCTCCACGATTTCGCCGCAATAGATCTCGGTCGGCGCGTGGGAGAGTTAGAAGCATGAGCCTCCCACCAGACGACCTGCCCGTCTATCGAGTCCTGACTGGACCTGACGACTCCGCCTTTTGCCACCGAATCAGTGACGCCATCTCTCTCGGTTATTCTCTGCACGAGGGTCCGGCCGCGACATTCAACGGAACGACAGTGATCCTCGCCCAGGCGCTGGTGTGGTCTGCGGCCGAATGACCTGTCAAGCCGGAACCGAGGTGCGATACTAGGTCTATGCCGCCCTTGGCTATGAATCTCTAGTTTCGACTAACATTTGCACGCGAAACAGGGCCCGGTCACGCCGAACGGTCTTGGCCCATGCCGTAGCCACATGAACTTCTCCAGATCGTACGACTCCGGTCGGCCCAGCTCAGTCTTGGTCCCGCTGGGCCTAGAACTGCCGCGAACACCTCGCTCAGCAGCAGCCGAAACAAACCAAGGATGACTTCCCTGGTCGGCGACGCCACGCGACTCTTGCAGACGCCTTGGTGCCGGTGCCGCACCGTCCCACAATCTTTCTCACCGGCTGAGGAGTCCGGTGAGCCAGTCGTCTACGGTCGCCACCGTTGCCATTGTCGGGAAGACGTCGCTCATCAGCGTGTCGTGAACCCGGGGCCGGATGTCGAAGCATCCGTCGCACAGCACCGTAATGGTGAAGTCCAGGTCGGCCGCGGTCATTGCCGTCATGAGCACGACTGTGCTTGTGGAGACGCCGGTGAGGACGAGGTGCGTCGTACCGAGCGAACGGAGCAACACGTCAAGCCCGCTACCGGCGAAGGCGCTGACACGGTGTTTGGTCAGCACGATGTCATCGGGCTGTGGGGCGATGGCCGGATGGAACTCAAGGCCCGGGGCGCCCTCGGTGAGTTGCGCATGCAGCCTTGTGAGTCGCTTGTTTCGCGGCGACACACCGGCGGGACCTGGACGGAGCGCGACCCGGACGTACACCACTGGCACCCGGGCGGTGCGGGCGCCGGCGATGGCGTCCGCGACCGCCTTGAGCATTTCCGGCGGCGCAGACGACGCAATCATCGACTGGATGTCCATGACAAGGAGGACAGTGTCAGAAACCTGCTCTGTCGCGGGCCCCGGAACCTCACTCATGTGTCCTCGTTTCAGTGGTGGTTGGTGAAGTTAGTTGCGAGTCGCCAGGGCCTGTAGTTTGCGCAGTGCCGTCAGTCGGTCACCGGCGGTAACGCACCGTATGCGGTCGAAAACGGCTGCAGCCAGGGCAGTCTCCCGGTTCGAGCGTCTGTCGTCAGTGAGTTCATTTGACAGCTCTGCCATGATCAGCCACTGCCACCCGGCGAACTGCGGCCATGGTGCGAACCGTTCCGCAGCCCGGCGGTACATCTCGCGAGCTGCCCGGGTCTCGCCAGCCAGCAATTCGATGGCTCCGAGCACCGTCAGAGTTGCGCCGATCCCCACCTGGTCCCCGGCTGCCTCGAACCCGTCCAGCGACCCTCGTGCGCTGCCCAGGCCACGGTCGATATCACCGGCCATGGCCTGCAGCAGCGCAAGGTTGATCTCGGTTAGCAGCTCCCCGCGACGATCACCGACGGCCACCCGAATTTCGTGCGCGAGTGACAGTGCCCGCCCGGCCTCCTCGAAGTCACCGGCGTCACGGTGGATACAGCCGAGCTGGTGCAGAGCCCCCGCGTGGGCCAGCCCATCTCCGAGGTCAGCAGACAGCTCGACAGCTTCGGCCACGGAGGAGATCGCCGCTGGTGCGTTTCCCACGAGCCGGTAGGCGTATCCGGAGGCAGACAGCACGATTCCGATGGCCTGCGTCACCCCGACCCGTCGGCCGAGCAGCATCGTCTCCTCCATGCAGGGCACCAGACGACCAGCTACTGGGACCATCTGCAGACAGGGCGTGATCACCGGCAGGAAGGGGCGTGCGCGGACGTCCGCCTGGCTCAGCTCGCTCAAGCAGGAGTCGAGGCGTCGCAGCGCCAGGGGCCCGTCTTGGCGGAACAACGCGCTTTGGGCGAGCAGCCAGCTGCCGGCCGCAGCGTGCTCCGGTCGGCTTCGCACGAGGCCCTCTGTTCGCACGGCGGCCGCCATCTCTTCGGCTTCGTCCAGATCGCAGGCACTCCACGCAAGGGTGGCCTCGACGATCTGGGCCATTACCACCTCGTCAGGCTCACCGATCTGTCGCACGATCTCCAGCGCTTCAGCGCCCAGCGACCGGTGCCGGTCACTACGACCCTGCCGGCTGTCCAGACCGGTGAGGCCGATCAGCGCGGCGGCTCGGGGACGGGTTGGTTCGGGCGCCACGGCCAACGCGCGCTCGATCCATCTCGCTCCCTCGACAGCGTGGCCACGAACAAACCAGAAGCGCCACAGGCTCGCCGCCAGGCGCAGAGCGGTGTGCGGGTCGTGCGCGCAGGCCCAGCTCAGGGCGGCCCGGAGGTTGTCGTGCTCGCTGTCGAGCAGTCTCGGTGTCTCGATCACCACCCCCGTGGCTCGCTCGGGGTTGTGGACGACGGCCACGTCGAGGAAGTACCTGCCGTGAGCAGCGGCCAAAGACGCTGTCTCTGCTGCGTGCCCGAGCTTCTCATGGGCGAACTGGCGAACCGTCTCCAGCACCCGGTAGCGGGTACCGGCCGCCGTTCTGGCCGGCACCACGAGCGACTGGTCCACCAACCTGGCGAGCAAACCGAAGACCCCGGCTCGCTCGACCGGAGAGGCGCAGCACACCGCCTCCACCGCCTCAAGGGTGAAACTGCCAGCGAACGCCGAGAGCCGGCGCAACAGAACCTGCTCGGGCTCGGTAAGCAGATCGTGGCTCCACTCGAGTGTGCCGCGCAGCGTCTGACGCCGCGTGATCGAGCGGTGTTCCCCACCGAGTAGGTCAAGGGCATTGCCCAGACGTTGCACGATCTCCGCCGGCTCGAGCACAGCGGCCCTGGCCGCCGCCAGCTCCAGGGCCAGCGGCATCCCGTCGAGTCTGCGGCACAGCTCGACCACCCCGGAGGCGTTCTCGACGTCGAGTACGAACCCAGGTCGAACCTGGGCGGCCCGGTCGACGAACAGCGACACGCTCGGTAGGCGGGCCAACTCCTCCAGCTCGGCTGAGTCGGCCGTGCTCTTCCAGTCGGATGCCGGCAGCGCCAACGAAGGCACGCGGAGCGTGTACTCCCCGGCGGAGTGCAGCGGCTCGCGGCTGGTTGCCAGCACAACGACGCCCGGGCACGCAGCGAGCACCGCGCCCACGAGCCGGGAGCAAGCGGTAAGTAAGTGTTCACAGTTGTCCAACACCATCAGCAGCCGTCGGTGGCGCAGCTGGGCGATCAGGGCTGCTGCCCGGTCGGGAGCGAAGTCGGAGTCCAGTCCCAGCGACTCGGCCACCGCGTCGACAACCTGTGCTGGCTCACCCACGACCGCAAGGTCGACGAACCACGCCCCATCCGGGTAGTCGGCACCCACCCGCCTGGCCGCCTCAACGGCGAGACGCGTCTTTCCACTGCCGCCGGCCCCCGTGAGCGTGAGCCACCTGGCCTGCGAGGTCAGCCTCGCCACGTCGGCGAGCTCACGTTCACGCCCTACGAAACTGGTCAATGGAGTCGGAAGGTGCCCGACGAGAGCAGGCTTCGTCCCGGCACCAGGGCGAACCGTCACCTGCGCCGGGGCGCCGGTCAACAGCTGCCGGAACAACGCCGCGGTCTCAACGTCGGGGTCAGTCCCGAACTCTTCCAACAGGGCATCGACCAGTCGTTCGTACCGCGCCAAGGCCTCGGACCGTCGGCCCATCCCGGCCAGAACGGTCATCAGGGCGCGCACGGCCCCTTCATGGACGGCGTCCGAGTCCAACACCCGATTGAGGATGAGGACGGCCTCTTCGGGAGCACTACGCCCCAGGGCCGTCGCCAGGTTCAGCGACACCTCACGGTGAGTGAGACGCAACTCGTGGCGGCGCGCCGCCAACCACGGTGCGTCGGGGAGATCGGGCAGCAGGTCGCCGACGTAGCGATCGGCTGCAGCCTGCAGCGTCGCCACGTCGTCACTCCTTAGCGCTTCCCGCGCGAGGAGCTCGAACTGCACCACGTCGACGTCGACCGGGCCGTCGAGGTCGAGCACCACCTGTTCATTGCGGATGGACAAGCGTCCGGGTTGCCGGTGCCCGTCGCCGTTGACGGCCCGACGGGCAACGTACAGCGTCTGATGGAGATTTCGGGCCGCCGCCCCCGGTTCGAGATCGGGCCACAGCTGGTCGAGCACCTGTTCACGATGACGCCGCTGGCCGGTGGCCAGGGCCAGCATGGCCACCAACGACTGTGCCTTGCGCAGGCGCCAGCGACCGGCCTCGACCGCGACTCCGTGGGCGGTTACGGCGAACGACCCGAGTAGGTGAACCTGCCAGCCGGTGCTCTCGAGCGTCACTGCCGGGGCCGATCCGCTCCGGTGGAGGACGCGAGAGCACAGCGGCACCGCATCCACGCCGACGCGTGGGGGCGCGGCTCCCCCACGCACCCCGCTCCCTGACTAGCCATGCTCCATTGTCGCGCGATCCTCCCCCGACAACACCCAAATTTCCTGCGTGCTTCGTGAGCTCTACTCGCCGTGGGACGACACGGCCGTCGAGGCGTGCATGGCGAACGTCTGCGAGACGATCATGCCGTCGTCCACCACGAACGTGTCGGTGCCCAGAGGGATGTCGCGGCCGACACTCCAGGTGATGTAAGCGACGTTCCCTTCGACCTGCAAGCTTCTCAAGGTGAACATTTCGATCGCATCCGCTGGCAACGCTGCGAGGAAGCCCTCGAAGAAGCCATGGGCCTCCTGTCTGCCGTGGTAGATGTTGGCCTCGGTGTAGATCCGGACGTCGTCGTGGTACTCCTTCACGATCGCGTCGACGCCCTGCTGCTCGATGAAGGCCTGCAGGTGACTGCGAACGATGGCCTCGGTAACGGTTGACTCACTCATGACACATCTCCTCGATGAACGGACGTGCGGCACGACCCGGGTGAGCCGTCACGAACGATGCTGCGCCAACAACGATCACCAGACGAGTGACGATCTCGTACCGGCTCATTCTGCGGACGAGGTCTCCCGCATCCGCGAAGGAGACGGCGAACGCGGGTCTGCATGCCGTGACACGATGCCTCAAGGAGTACAGAACCCGTACTACCCGAGGACGCCGCGCAAGGGGACGATGGGCTCATGACGAGCCGCAGGGAGTACTGCCCAATCGCCTGCGGGGTCGAGGTGCTCGGTGACCGATGGACCCCGTTGGTCATTCGCGAACTCATGATCGGGGCACGCGGGTTCAACGAGATTCATCGCGGCCTGCCTCGGGCAAGCCGCAGTCTGCTGGCCCAACGGCTGCGCGTCCTCGAGCGCCGAGGGTTGGTCGACCACACCGTGTGCGGGCCCGGTCTGGCCGGGTCGTACGAGCTGACTCCCGCTGGCCAGGCCTTGACCCCCATCGTGTGGGCGATGGGGCACTGGGCCGCGGAGTGGGTGTTCGGTGACCCGAACGACGACGACATCGACGGGCTGTCGCTGATCTGGCGCACCCACCAGTTCGCCATCCCCGCCAAGCTGCCCGTGACCCGCACCGTGGTGCACCTCGTGCTCACCGGAGCGGGGGGCGCCCAGGGCTGGCTCGACATTGAAGGTCCGGGAATCACCGTCTGCAAGGACGACCAGGGCCTGACCGTCGACCTCGCGCTCGAGGCCGACACCGCCCAGATGCAGCGCTGGCTCCTCGGGCTCGTGCCGTTCCGGGAGCTTCTCGCGAACGGGCAGGCCCGCTTCCTGGGGCCCAGCCGGCTGGCGCGGGCGTTCCCCACGTGGTTCGACACCACCGTGTACTCCCATGGCCTGCGGAGCGCCGAACAACGCCGCCCGCGCGACGACGTCCCGGCCTGACCGCCGCCCGGCTACATGACCAACCTCGACCTCGCCCTCGCCGTCAACAAGTTCATCGAGGCCGAAACCGCCTGGGGCATCGAGAAATTCGGCAGAACGGCCCGTCGTTTCCGCACCATCGAGATTCAAGCCGGCCAGCACACGATCACAAATGTCGCATGACGCCTATTCGAAGGTCTCGACCCGACGAGGCCGACGCAATGTTCACCATCTGGTTCCGGGCGGTGACCGCCACGCACACCTTTCTCAGTGACGATGACCTTGCCTACTTCGTCGCCCTGATGCGCACATACCTTCCGACGTCCACGTTCTGGGTGGCCGACATCGCCGGTTCTGTTGTTGCGTTTCTGGCGCTCACCGACGCGTACGTCGATGCCCTGTTCGTCGACCCCGGGCATCACGGGGCCGGAATTGGGCGCGAGCTGATCGAACACGCCCGCGACCTTGCGGGTCCATTGACGGTCGATGTCAACGAACAGAACACGGGTGCCTGCGCGTTCTACAACCGGGTCGGATTCCACCAAGTGGGTCGATCAGAGCTCGATGACTACGGCAAGCCCTACCCGATCCTGCACCTTGCACAGCGGTAACACTCGCACCCGCCTTTGGGTGCGGCCGCCGGTGGCTCTAGCGCGTTTCACGCCCGAGCGGCGTCCACCCAATCGGCGGCCGGCCCCGAAACCTGGGCGCTCCGGAGATCAAAGTTCATGGCCCACCCCTGCGCCCGTTGCCGAACATATCGAACCGGCCAACCGAGTTCGGAGCCTTCGCGCGCCGCGTGGTCGCCGCTCCCCATCGCGAGGGCAGGCAGACCCAGTTCATCGGGGCCCCCCTCGCGAGCAGCGAGCACACCTCTCTCGCGCCGACCCGGGCATGGGCGCTGAAACACCCGGCCGAACCACTCGCAGTCGCAGACCTGGCCCGCCAGGCAACGCATCCGAGCGCACCCTGACCCGTCGCTTCGCCGCCGACACCGGTCGCCACTTCAATGACTTCTCAGAGCCCACGTCGACCGGTCCCGGGTCCTTCTCGATCGCGGAGAAGTCAGCGTCGAATAGGTCGCTCGTAGCGTCGGATTGGGTACCGCTGCCAACCTGCCGCTGCACTTGCGCCGCTGGTTGGCAGCACTCCGACGGCCTTCGCTACGCCTTCTTACCGTTGACAAGAAGTCGATGTTCGCCAGCATGCCCTCACACGCGGCAGAAGAAATCTCCCCGACGTCGAGCGCCCTCAGCCGCGCCCAGAGCGACCTACTCACACGCGGCGCCACGACCGGCCATACCCTCAATCGCGAAGAGCCTCTAACGAACGGTATTGGGGTTAGGCGGGATCGACGCGCAGGGTCGACGCTCGGGCCTCAGGGGTAGTGATAGTTCGTACCGAGCTGCCGCTGCCGTACTTGTCGCGGTAGGCATCATCGACGGCGTCGTCTTTGGTGTTGTCAGCATGGAATATGACCTTGAAGTGGATGCCGCCGACGTAGATGGTGCCCGCGCCGGTGCGCCGGACGCTGCGGTACCAAGCTCCACCCGTTCCACGGACCGAGCGGATGTAAAGGGCGTTGTCGACGACGACATGCCAGATGATCTGCGGCGTGCACTCGGTGCCGTCTGGGCCGGTCGCGGCAATGCTCAACTCCTCGTCGAAGCCGATCGTGGCAAGGTCGGTGGGGGTCCAGAGGGTCATGGGGTCTCCGTGGTTGCTCAGGGTGACAAGGACGGGGCAAGGGAGCCCTCGAGCTGGTGCTCGGACTCGGTGAACCCCAGAGCCCGGTAGAGGCGGATGGCTTCGTCGTCGGGGTCGGCCACCATGACGAGCGTCGAGACCTCCCTCGAGGTGAGAGCCAGGTTCCCCGCGAGGCTCACGAGGGTGCCGGCCAAGCCGCGGCGCCGAAACTCGGGGTGAGTCTCAACGTCCTGGTAACGGCCCAGTGCCCGCCCGGCGCGGACGACGCCCAGCTGTGAGACGAGCTGATCTCCGACGAACGCGCCGACCCAGACCCCTGCCCCGGTCTCCACGACTCGCCGCCGCGTCTCGGCACGCGCACGAGCGAAGGACGGCCCTGAGTCCGCTTCGGAGCCGGGATAGACGATCAGGCTCAAGTCGAGGTGCTGTTCCCAGTCACTGTCGCCTTCGAGTGGCCGGCAGGTGGCGTCGGCGGCCGGGCGGCTCGTACGAGGCACGGATTCAGTCGTCATCACCGTGCTGCGCTCGACCTCGTAGCCGAGGCCCGCGAACGCGTCGAAGGCGATGCTGGGAGGGTGCGGGTCATCGAGGCCGAACGCGCGATGGCGAGCCCACGGCAGTTCAGCCTCGAACCGGGCCACCCATTCCGGTGCCTGTTCGGTTGAGGGCGCTTGCCGAAGGAGCAGGAAGTTGCCCCACCAGAAGTCCGGGTTGTCGGCGGTACTGACAGTGACATGGTCACGGTGGTCGACCACGGTGCTGCCCGACTGGTGCAGCAGCGACAAGCTGGTGCGGTATCCCAGTGAACGGACGAACTCCATGATGTGTCCTCTCGTGGTCATGAGACGTATCTGTTTCGGTGTCGAGGGAGTCGAGCCGCTAGTGGCCGAGCACGGACCCAGCTGGGTTTGGAGAAAGGATGGTTGGTGCTGGGCCCGTTGTGCTGGGTCTTGACACGGCGTTCTGTGCAGGGCGGTGGCGAAGTTCCTGAAAGGGGATGCCGTCGCCGGCGGGGTCGGTGAGTTGGTCACCCCCACGTGACCCGCCCGCGACGAACCTGCCCGATCTGCCCAAACCGCTCTAGGGTGCGGGCCGGTCCTGAGCGTCGTCGGGCATCGACAGCCCAGCACGCTCGTCGTCCCACGCCATGGAGGTCATGCGCCACCCGGTCGGCGTGTGGATGAGCTGGGTGGAGATGACTCCGTGGCCCTGGAATGCGACACCCCCGGATACACCGCGCTTGGTGTAGATGCTCAACCGGTGGGCGATGTTGCCGAACGACTCGTCACGATGGGATACCTCCACCTCGGAGAACTCGGTCAGTTCGCCGCTGTCGACCAACTGCTGGCGCGGCGTGATGAAGGCGCTGATTGAGGACACCTCCGGCTCCTGGCCGCTGTTCTTGATCAGCAACCCACTCTCGATGAACAGGTCGTAGATGTCGTCGTAGGAGGGCCGGCCACCAGCCTCGAACGAGACCGCCCGAAAGAATGCTTGGGCAAGACGGTCCACGTCGGACTCGGCATGGTCGCCATCAGTCATGCTCTTCGAGGGCTCCGGTGTGGACTGGGTCATCGGTGCACCGCACGCCGGGTCGCGTGACCCCCCACCCGGTCGCGAGTGGCTTCGGTCAGCATGAGCCGGTCCAGGTGACGGTCGCGATGTTCAACCACTGGCTGGTGGTCATCGAGACGGTGGTATCGATCTCGCCGGAGTAGAACTGGTTGATGGTCGACATCCGCGCCCCGTCGATGGTGCCCAACGTCGCGATCGGCTGGTTGCCGAAGCCCGTGATTTTCCACGAGTTGTGCCATTGGTCGTAGTGCTTCGTGCGTGTGGTCTTGGTGTTGAACAGGAACCGGACCCGGGCGACCCCGTCGGCGGGCCTTGAGATGATGAGCTCCCCGAACTGGGTGCAGTCGCCGGTCTGCAGGGGGGCCACGTACGTGTTCTGTGTGTCGTCCCCAGCGGCATAGAAGTTGTTGACTGTGGTCGATCCTGTTGCGGCGGAGGCGGCCGGGACACCGATCGCCATGGTCAGGGCTGTGGCCAGAGGCAGCGCCCAAAGGGTCTTACGCATGAAAATTCTCCTGGGTGGTGTGGTCGTGCAAACTGATGGCCGAAAAGGCGGTCGTTCGCTGTGGTTCGTCCGCGGAGTGCGTCCTGCCGACCGGTCATCCCGGTCAGCACGAACACCTGAACCCGCATCTTGGGATGCGTGAAGGTCACATCTCGTCCTCGAAAACTGCGGCGCGTGGGATCCGACGCCGGATATCGCGGTACAGCCTGGCCTGCAATTTCCCGGCCGTCGCTAACAGGGGTCTGGGGCGCGGCTCAGGAAGTTGCCGCAGTTGCTGATGCGAGCTGGCCCGGGCCAGCTCGCGGGAACGCCGTGCTGCTTCGTCGGCGGCCAGCGCGTTGTAGGTGACCATGGTGGTCCTTTCATCGAGTCCCACGAATGGCACGAGGTTTGTTCTGGGCAATGGGCCGAGAGGCGTTGGGCCCCCGGCCCATGGGGACGACCGCCCGGGAGACAGGGTGCGGTTTGGAGTCGCTGGTGACATCTCTGTTTGGTGCGGTTGTCCATTCCGGACTCCGGCCGTACGGGGTCGCGGTCTTGGTGCGGGACACTGACGTCGGGTGGTGTCTACGTGGGTGCTAGCACCGTCGCAGTGCGGCCGTAGACGTGGTCACCGAAGGCAGGGTCGCGCGATTCGGCCGAAGACCGGGCTGGCTTTTCGGCGCGGAAGTACTCACCGCTGACGCCGTCCAAGGAAGGATCGCTGGCCAGACGCACACTCGTCCGTGCGCCCTTCTCAGGGCTGGCCATGAACAGTCTCCCGGCCAGCTGCACCCCCTTCAGGATGCCGCCGGCGTTGCGTCCGAACGCCGTAGCCACGTTGCCAGGATCGGCAGCGTTGACGGTCACACCGTGTTCGGAGAGCTCTCTGGCCAACGCGTAGGTGTAGGCAAGGTTCACCAGCTTGGAGTCGCTGTAGGCCTGCAACTGGGTGAAACGATCAGGGTATGACCAGTCCTGCAGACGGGGGTCCCCTCGCTTCTCCAGGCTCGAGGACAGGTTGACGACACGCGAGGGTCGCCCCGAGGCATCAGCCCCATCGCGGAGTCCATCGAGCAGCATCGAGGTCAGGGCCGCCACCGCCAGATGGTTGACTGCCATGGTGCGTTCTACCCCGTCAGGGGACACCCGCCGCTGGGAGAACGCCGCCCCTGCATTGTTGACCACGACGTGCACCCCACCAGGGGCGGTCTGTTCAACCTGCTGGGCTAGAGCACGCACCCCTTGCAGCGAACCGAGGTCCCCCCACACCGGGGCGACGCGCCCCCCGCTGCTCCCGAGCTCGGTAGCCAGCGTGGTCGCCCGTAGGTGGTCTCGCGCGTGGGCCAGCACGAACGCACCGGCTCCGGCCATGGCGGTTGCCGTCGCACGCCCGATACCACTGCTCGCCCCGGTGACGAGCACGGTCCGCTGGTCCATCCGCCACGACTCTGGTGGCTGCCGACCGGCTGGGTGGGAAGCGTCTTGGTGGCTCATGGGGTGGGCTCGATGTTCTGGTTGAGGCGGAAGAGGTTGGTCGGGTCGTACCGGTTCTTCAGCTG